>JAFQNF010000020.1 GCA_017396025.1 bacterium | reverse complement strand
GATAATATTTAATTATCAATAGGAGCATATTATGAAAAGTTGTTTCGTTATAATGGGTTTTGGAATAAAAAACAACATTAATCTTGATTTAACTTATAATGAAATTATTAAACCATGCATAAAGGAAAACAAGTTGATTCCATATCCTTTATATAAGGAAAACAAATATAACGCATACCGGTGTGATGAAATTGTTGGTACCACCTCAATTGATTATAAATTTATAACTTGTCTAAGTGGTGCAGATATAGTTATTGCTGATATAAGCACTATGAATGCTAATGCCATATACGAATTAGGGGTAAGGCATGCACTGAAACCAAAATCAACTATAATTCTATGTGCGAAAGAAAAAGAGAAGGATTTTAAGTTTTTTGATATAACTTATGTACCTATTGTTTTTTATGACCATAATGGACTGAGATTAAACAAAAAAGCTATAGAAAAAACAAAAAAAACTTTAAATGATTTTTTAGATTTCGCTATTAATTCTAATGATGATTTGCCAGATAATCCAATACACAGAGCATTAAGGGAAAGGCTTTCACATAATTTACGTGCTCAAAACCAAGATAATTCGAAATCGCTATATAGCTATTATTTAGAGGGAAAGAAAGAACTTGAAAATAGTAGATTTGAAAAAGCTGAGAGTTTATTTTCTGAACTATATTTACAAGATGCCTCAGAAGAAAATCTTCTATTACTTTCTCTTGCCAAATACAAATCAGCAGAGAGAAATCAAAGCATAAAAAAGCTAATAGAATGTTTAAACTTTCTGCAAAATAATACAGATATAGAGAAGTGTACATCTGAATATTTGTTAGGTAGAATAGCAGCAATAAGTTTAAGGATATACAACATAACTGGTGATGAGGCGTATTATTATAACGCTATCAAATATTATAGGTTGGGTTCAACTTACTGCAAAACAAACCTTTACTGTCCCAGAAACTATTGTGCATGTATGTTAAGAGTTCATGAAATAACCGATGATCCTAATGTAATAAAAGAATATTATTACACAGCGGTTCATTATGCAAAAATATATAGAGAACAGCATATGAGTGCATTAGAAACAGGTTCTTACGATGAAAGAATTTACTATAGATATAATCGCAATGATTTAACATCAATTATTAATGGATATTATGTTAACTACGAAAAAATGGTTAAAGCTCTTGATGACGATAAAGATATATCAGAACTACAAAAAAATGTAATTTTAGAAGGAATTACAAAATTAAAAAATGATTTGATTGAAATACAAAAAATCGTTAAACTTTTTTAAGATTTAAGAACAAATAGTAGTCGGTAACTTTTCCTATCCAAACCGACAACTGTTCTTGTAAAGTAGTATCATTAAAGAATTCATCAATATAGTTCAATTGGAATTTTTTTGTTTTTACGCTAAATCGTCCACCTTTTATAATTCCTTCCTCTCTAACACCATCCTCGTTTACAATTAATAAAGGCAAATCATATAAAAGTCCTATAGTTCCCTCAATATGACAAAAAGGGCTTGTAAGTGATTCACCGGAAAAGTCTATTTCTTCGGGGTAAAAGAATTTAGGATTGCTTTTGCCACCTTTCTTTTTTGTTCCCTTTTCAATTTGTATTTGTTTAAAACCAATTATTACAATTCCATAGCACTGTCTTATCATGCCCTTTAGATAATTTATAGAATCGGTTAAATCATATTCACCCGCCTGTAGTGTAATAGTTTCTATATTATATTTTCTGAGATACTCTCGAAATTTATCTATAAAGTATTGTTGTTCCTCTAAATACGGGTTTGGTCTGCTTAAAAAAACAAGTATTTTATTGTCCATTTTATTCCTCCTCAGTTTTAGTTTTTCCGTGTTTTTTTATTACTTGTTTTGCAATATGAGTTATATCTGGGAACATATAGTTTTCTTTTATTTCTAAATTGCTTAATACCGTTGAAAAATACTCTTTTCGACAACTTGGAATTAACAAAGTAAATATAAATTCTTCATCAATAATTTCGGATAATTTTTTAGTAGAATCGTGTATTGTAAATGCAGCTCTTTGTGAATATAATCTCAAATCGTTGCTTGTTGAAAAACACGCTAATACTTTGTCAGAACATTTATCTTTAGGAACAAAAGCGGGTTTAAGAAGATTTATGGCACATGATGAATCTAAGGGGTATATATAGGGATCAAAACCTTGACTGAAATTTAATATTTCTGGGGAAATAATAGTTATGTTTGCATCGCTTTCTGCGTGTTTTGAATAATCGTTTAGCGCAAAAAACAATGCAACTAATGGTGAATACGACCAATCTAATAGTCTAGTAGGAAGACCATAATGCTGCATCATGGAAATCCATTGTTCATATGCCTTCTTAGGTATTTTAGGTGATAAAATTTGACTTGCGCCATGATAAAACGAATGTGAAAACACCCGTTCATTTGCAAGATTATTATTTCGTTGTACGGAAGGAAGTATTTCCCAACTACTATCTGCTTGTCCACGATACCAAAGTGTTATATGTCTTAATTTACAGTCTGAAAAGTTGATGTTGTTTTTTTGATATAGTCAATAGTTTCACATAAATCTTCAATTGTTTCTATAATATACTGATTTTTTTCTTTCATTTTTATCATTTTTAAACCTCTTTTGACAGATAATTAAATATTATCAGCATAAAAATAGCTGCCAAAATAATGGCAGCTATAGAAATCAGATATTAATATGTATTTTGTTTCTAGGGTGTTTTTTTGAAAGTATTTTCTTTTGAGCCGATAGACTTATATGAGTGTAAAT
>JAFQNF010000019.1 GCA_017396025.1 bacterium | reverse complement strand
TTAAACCAGTGGAACAACCAAAAAAAGAAGAAAAACAAGAGGAAATTGTTGAAAAAGTAGAAGAAAAACCAGTTGTCGATGAAGAAAAAGTTAAATCTGACATTGAAAAATATAAAAAAATGTTAGAGGAATTATAAGAAATTGCAACTACTCTTTATCTTATAAAGAGGTGGTGTTGTATGAAGGAAAATCATTTTAATTGTATTTATATGTATGTGAATGTAATTAATAAAAAACGATATGTTGGTCAAGCAAAAGATTTTAACAAACGTCATAAATCACATATTAGAAAATCAACAAATAAATTTCCAATAGATAGAGCATTTAATAAGTATGGTGAAGACAAGTTTGAAATAATTATTTTAAAAGAAAATTTAGAATCACAATGTTTATTAAATTTTTGGGAATGTTATTTTATTGATAAATATAACACGTTGATGATTAATAATTGTGGTTATAATTTAGCAAGTGGTGGACATAATGGTAATGCATTCGCAGGGAAAACAGAAGAAGAAATGAAAGAAATTCGTGAAAAAATTAGCAATGCTAACAAAGGTGGTACGTGGAATATAAGCGGTGAAAACAACCCGATGTATGGTAAATTTGGTAAAAATAACCCTAACTACGGAAAACATCTTACAGAAGAAACTAAGAAGAAGATGAGTGAATCGAAAAAAGGTAAATATAAGGGTGAAAATAATCCAATGTACGGTATTCATAGATATGGTTTAAAAAGTCCAGGTTTAGGAAAACTTATTTGTAGATGCACAAAAGATGGTGAATTGTTAGATGTAAAATATCAATTTCAATATGTGGAAATGGGTTTTTCTGCTAGTTATATGTCCATTTGTTGTAAATATCACGAAATGAATTGTAATAAAGAAGAATGGTTTAAAAAATACAAATGTTATCCGAGAAAAACGGTTAATGGTTTTGTATTTAAATATTATGTTGAAAAAAAGAAATCATGATGATTTCTTTTTTATATCTAAAAAGGAGGTAAAAAAATGTTAAATATTAAAGCACTAAAAGAGGAAAAAAACTCTTTAATTGAAGAAAAACGTTCGTTATTAACTAGTGCAATAAACGAAACTCGTTCTTTAGAAGGTGTCGAAAATGAGCGTTTAAACGTTTTAACTGAAAAAATTAACAATTTAGATTTACAAATTGTCAACGCAGAAAAAGAGTTAAGAGAATCGAGTGTTGAAGAAAATATTAAAAAAGAAGGAGAAATGAAAATGTCAAAAGAATTAAACGAAAAAAGAGCAATTGAAAACTTTTTAAGAAACGGTGTGGTGGAAGAAGAAGTTCGTGCGACTAACACATCTGCTAATAACACTGCAATTCAACCAGTTTATATTCACAATGAAATTGTTCGTAAATTAGAAGAAGTTGCTCCAGTATTTTCAAAAGCAAAACAATATCAAGCAACTGCAGGTGAATTAAAAATCCCTCGTGAAGATGCTTCTAACTTATGGGAATATGGATTTGTTGGTGAAGATGCAGACGTATCAGAACACGCTTTCAACTTTGATACTGTATCATTAAAACAAGTTCGTGTAGGTGCTTGTGTAAAAGTTACACAACACTTATTAAACGAGGTAGATTCAATCGATATCGTTGGTTATGTTGTAGATATGTTAGCTCGTCGTTTAGGTGCTACTTTAGACCATCATGCAATTGTTGGTACAGGTGTTCAAGGTGAAGATTTACAAGGTTTAGCAGGATTAACAAAAGCTACTCATGGAATTAATGAAGTTGAAGTTTCTGCTTTAGATTCTGATGCTTTAATGGATGCTATTCATTCTATGCACCCAGCTTTATTAGATGGAGCAGAATTCTTAGTTTCTCGTGCTACTTATAATGCTATTGCTAAATTAAAAGACGCTTCAGGACAATATAT
>JAFQNF010000018.1 GCA_017396025.1 bacterium | reverse complement strand
TGACCCGACCCCAAAAAGTTAGACCAAAAATCTAACATTTTGGAGGTCGGGATTTTTAATGACAAAATACAGTTATGAATTCAAGAAAAAAGCAGTAATGGAATATATTAACGGAAAAAATGGTTATAGAAGAATATGCAAAGACTACAACATACCAGACAAACATATATTAAGAGAATGGGTAGATAAATACAAAAAATTTGGTGATGATGGATTAAGAAGGTCACGAGAAAAGAAAAAATACACTTTCGAATTTAAGTTATCTGTGGTAGAATCGTACTTAACAACGGAAGTATCATATAGGGAACTTGCAATGAGTGTTGGAATTAGTAATCCATCTATAATTTCAAATTGGGTAAATGATTACCGTGCAGTAGGACCTGAAGCGTTACGACCAAAAAGAAAAGGACGGAAACCCAAAGTGTCAAAACCTAAGAAAACAACACCTATTACAGAAAAAGAAAAAGCAGATGTAGAATATCTAAAACAGCTTGAAGAAGAAAATTTAAAATTAAGAATTGAGAATGCCTATTTAAAAGAACTGAGGAGACTGCGTTTAGAGGAAGAAGCACCTCTGAAAGGAAAGCAAGAATAATACACAGTCTCCGAGGATTATTCAAACTAAAAGATATTCTTGCAGTAACGGGATTCCCAAAATCTACATACGAATACTGGAAAGATAGATTTGACCGAGAAAATTCTAATGAATGGTTGGAAAAAGAAATACTTGAAATAAGAAAAGAGCATAAAGATTACGGTTATCGAAGAATTTGGGGAGAATTGCGAAATCGAGATATCCTTGTTAACAAGAAAAAAGTACAAAGGATAGTTCAAAAACTAAATATTCAAGTAACATCTTTTACTCATAAAAGCCGAAAATACAATTCTTACAAAGGCAAAGTAGGAAAAGTTGCTCCAAACAGAATAAATCGTAGATTTAACACAAGTATTTCACATCAAAAAATCACAACAGATACCAGTGAATTTAAGTATTACCATGTTGATGAAAAAGGTAGAATGACAATTAAAAAGCTTTATCTTGACCCATTTATGGATATGTTCAACGGAGAAATATTGAGCTTTGGTATATCATCAAAACCATCAGCTGAAAGCATTATGAATGCATTAAATGAAGCAATCAGTGTTACTAATGATTGTGTTTATCGAAGAACCTTCCATTCAGACCAAGGATGGGCTTATCAAATGAAGGTTTATTCACGAACATTACAAGAAAATAAAATTTTTCAAAGTATGTCAAGAAAAGGGAATTGTCATGATAATTCAGTTATGGAAAATTTCTTTGGAATTTTAAAACAGGAAATTTATTACGGAAAAGTTTATTACAGTTATGAAGAACTGGAACAAGCAATTATTAAATATATTGATTATTACAACAACAAAAGAATTAAGCAAAAACTTGGCTGGTTAAGTCCAGTTGAATACAGGCTAAATATTTTAGTGGCATAACAAAAGCGTAGCAGCTAAATTTGCTACTACGCTTTAATGTCTAACTTTTTGGGGTCACCACATCCAGTGGGGGTTGTTGCGTAAGCAATATTAAAAACATTAGTTGTGTATTTTATACACGGCTTGCATAGCAGACCATAGAATTAATGCTGGTTACTGTTATTATTTAGCAGCAGTAACAGTAAGCTCGTTAGTTGTTTTGTTGAATGAGAATGTGTATGT
>JAFQNF010000017.1 GCA_017396025.1 bacterium | reverse complement strand
GATTTCTTTGATTTCCATAAAAACTCCTAATTATTTGTTGTTACAATAATTATAATTTAAGAATGGTTTTTCGTTAGAAAGCCACACACATAAATTTTTCTCAAAAACTCCATTTTGAATACACAGAAACATAAAATTGTGTTATAATGACCAGTGTGAGTATTCAAAGTGAATACTTTGGGAGTTTTTTATTATGCAAAAACATAAAACATGTTCATTCTTTGGTCATAGAAAAATTGAGATTACTGAAGAACTTAAACAAAAAGTAAAGGAAGTTATTGAAGATTTAATTGTTAACCACAATGTGTTAATATTCTTGTTTGGCAGTCGAAGTGATTTTGACTACCTTTGTCATTTAGTGGTTACAGAACTTAAAGAGAAATATCCAAACATTATAAGGAAGTGTTACACTTGCAGGAGCGAAACTTGCACATTAGAAAGTGAACGAGCATATTGGGAAGAAATTTATAGCCATTTTAAAAAAGAAAAAGTTACACTACTTGGAGTTGAAGAAGAAGTTGAACATAAAACAAAATACACATCTGGTCGAGCAAGTTATGTTGAAAGAAACCAAGCAATGATAAACGATAGCGATTATTGTGTCTTTTACTATGATGAAAATTATCAACCCGAAATGAGAAAATACTCAAAGCGAAGCATTGGCTACTACCAACCTAAATCCGGCACTGCTCTTGCCCATGCCTATGCAAAACAAAAGAAAAAGATAGTTATTAATGTGAGAGAACAATAATCTAGTTTCAACTTGGTTGATATTTTTTTAGATAAGTTATGGAAAATTCTTGCAAATATGTTATAATATGACAAATAAGGAGATGTCTATGAGATCAGCATTGAAAGAATTATTTAACAATGTTATAACTTTGCAATATACATTACCACATAACGATACTCCTAAAAGCATTGTGTCTACTTGTGAAGATTTCGCATTTAAGCCAAACCAGGATTCTGATGTGGCCAATATAATATATAATAGTATAGTTGATTTGGCTTATGATGATTATCAAATTGATTTAACTCAATTAAATGAACTCCAACGAAACGCATTGGAGTTTAGAGTCCGTTTCAATGTGGGAGATGATGATGCTAAATTAAAACTAGGATTTTATGGAGAAGCTTTATTAAATGTATTTTTACAAGTATTCTATGGTACAGATGTTTTAGTTGCTCGTGGAGAGTTTTTTGATTTATTATCAAATTCTGAAGTTCACGGCTACGATTGTCATCATATTATTGAAAAAGGTAATAATCTTGAATTTTGGTGTGGAGAAGTTAAATTTTATGATAAATATACAAGAGCTTTAAAAAAAATTTGGGATAATATTAATAAGGATATTACATTAGAATATCTAAATAAAAATCTTCAAACCATATTTCAAAAAAGGTATCAATCATTTGCGAGTGGTGCTTTAATAGAAAAATTTATTGAAGAGTGCAAACAAAATCCATATAGAAATTTTTATGAAGATATTAAAAGATATAACGGAAAGTTAGTGTACCCAGTTTTAGTGGTTGCAAATGAAGTCTATAATGATTATGATTTAACTATCAAATCATATATTGAAAAAATTGAGAAACTAAATCAAACAAACCCCGTAATCATTCCTCACAACATAGAAGTGGAACTATTTTTTATATTTTTACCAGTAAAGGATGCTAAAACAATTAAATTGGAGGTGTTAGAATGTATTCAGAAGAACAAGCCTCTTATTTAAATAGTAAGGCAGAAGAAATAATTAAGTTGAAATATGATTGTGATACCTTAGAAAAAGAAGGTGTTTTAATTAAGTGTGTATGTAATTTCTTTGACATAATAAAGGATTTTGATTTATCCCAAACACAATTAAAATTTTTATATAAATTCTCAAATTTAATAGGTGTTCCTCAATATTATGAAATGTTGTTAGAGCAAAAAAATAACAAATTAAAATTTGAAAACATTCATTTAAATGACTTTTCAAATATGATATATAATTCATCATTAGCAATGGAAGAAAATAAAGCTTTTCATAAGTATCAAAAAATTGTATATGAACAGTTTCATCAGGAAAATCAAAACCGTTTTTTCCTAACAGCTCCAACATCTTTTGGTAAAACATTTATAGTAACTCAAATTATTAAAAAGATGAAGTATAAGAATATAGTTTTAATTTTTCCTACTCTTTCCTTATTGGCAGAGAATTATATAAAATTGCTTAATGATGATTTCTTCTCTGATTATAAAATACATACTTTGAGTGATGAAGATGTTAATAATGATGATAAAAATCTATTTATCTATACACCTGAGCGATTTTTATCAATGACAGATAAATCAAATAGATTTAAATTTGATTTTATATTTATGGATGAAATATATAAAATAGACAACCAGTTTATTATGGATAATGAAACTGTAGGTGAAAACGAAAGAGACTTGTCTTTTAGGGTTGCATTACAACTTGTGTGTAACTTATCTAAAGATATATTATTAGCAGGACCATATATTGAAATAACAAAAAATAATACAAGTTCAATACAAAACTTTTTTAAAGACAATAGCTTTGAAGTTTTATCTTATAACAATATAGAAATAGTAAACAAAGCCATATTAAATATTGATGAAAAAAAATCTTATCATTTTGAAGGTTTGAGTTTTGAAGTTACTAGCAAACCATCAAAAAATAAGTTAAAAACATTGTTAAAAACTTTATATGAAAGTGAAAATAAATCATCTATTATTTATACTGATGCTAGGCATAAAACTGAACAAATAGCAAAATGGTTAATACAATTTAAAGAAGAGTCTAATATTAATCTCGATATTGTGAATTTGAAATTAAAAGAAAAATTTTATATCTTTTTAGACCATTTAAAGCATGCTTTTAGCGAGGATTGGATATTGTATAAATCTTTGCAAAAAGGAATAGGAATTCATCATGGATATATTCCAAAGTATATTCAAAAAGAAATAATTGAATTTTTTAATGCAGGAATACTAGATACTATAATTTCAACAACGACTATAACTGAAGGTATAAATACATCAGCAAAAAATATGATAGTTATGTCTGATAAAAAAGGTAATAAAACCTTAAAAAAATTTGATGCTCAAAATATTGCAGGAAGAGCTGGTAGATTCATGCACCATTTTAAAGGTTTTGTTTTTGCTGTTGATAATAATTTTAATCAAATCCTAAACTCAGAATCGGAAGAGTTGAAAAATTTGGAATATGATAAAAATGCCACAAAATCAGAAGTAGATGTTATGATGGCTTCCGAAAAATATTTAACTGATAACCAAAAATCAACAAAGAAGCAATTGTTACAAAAAGCTAATGAATTGGGGTTGGATTTACACATTGTAGAAAAGTTTAAGACAATTAAACTATCTGATAAAATAACACTATATGAAACTATTTTAAAGTTATCATCATATAGGAAACAACAAATAAGAAATGTTTTAAATTTTGGAAGATACTTAAATTGGGATAATTTTGAAATTTTATTGACATCTATATACCAAATAATAGAAAATGAAGATTTGAAAAACCTTATAGAAAAAAAGACGAAAAAAAATTTTTCATTTCTAACAGTAAAAGTGGCACATTATTTAAGTGATGGTTTTCATGGTGTTCTTAAATTCGAGTTGGAAAGGAAAAGTCCAGATAGCGCAGTTAAAGAGACCTCTAAATTGACATTTAATATTTTTAAGTATCACCTGGTAAAATATTTGGGATTGTTGGATGTATTGTTAAGATACAATATTGCCAAAACAGATAATTGTGATATGGATGAAATTTCATCAAATCTTACATCTTTAATTGCATTGTTAGAATATAGTTGTACAAATAGTGATGCAAAAAAAATAAGTGATTACGGGGTACCATTTAAGGTTATAAAATATTTGGACTCTAAAGATATTAATGTATTAAATAAATTTGACAAATATGAATATTTGGTTTATGAACATTTGAAAAGCAAATTTAAAATTTAACAGTTTTTAAGAGAATTGGCAATACGATTCTCTTTTTTTAAAAAAATTATAGGAAAACCTATAAAAATGATACATTTTTTGATTAAGTATGTTATAATGGATTAGAGGTGAAAAAAATCATGGAATTGTCATTGCTTTTACAACAAACTATAAGTAATAATCATTTAAATCAAACAACATTTGCCAAAGTAATAAACGCAACACAAGCTCAAGTAAGCGATTGGTTGTCTGGGAAAAGCAAACCCAATTATGACAACTTACGTTCTATTGTTGCTAATTTTAATATTGATGCAAATGTAATTCTAAATGTTGAAAATTTAAAAAAAGAGAAAAAATTTACTAATGTTGAATTATTTGCAGGTGCAGGTGGATTGGCCTTAGGGTTAGAATATGCCGGTTTTGACAATCTGTTATCTAATGATTTTGATAAGGATGCCTGCGAAACTCTTAAAATGAACAGACCTGATTGGAGTGTTTTTTGTGAACCTATTGAAGACTTGGCAAATAGAGATTTATTGTCTTTATTAAATTTAAAAGAAGGTGAACTAGATTTATTGTCAGGAGGATATCCTTGTCAATCGTTTAGTTATGCTGGGAAAAGACTTGGATTAAATGATGTTAGAGGTACAATGTTCTATTATTATGCCAAAGTCTTAGAGCAACTTAAACCTAAAATGTTCTTAGCTGAAAATGTTAAAGGCTTAGTAAATCATGATGGTGGAAAAACATTAACAACGATGATAAATGTTTTTGAAGAGATTGGATATAGAGTTCAATATAAAGTTCTTAATGCATGGGATTATGGCGTTGCCGAAAAACGAGAGCGAATTGTTATTATAGGAATTAGAAATGACCTTAATGTTGAATTTAAATATCCAGAGCCACATGATTATAAGCCTGTTCTTAGAGATGTTTTACAAAATGTTCCAGAATCAGAAGGAGCTTCTTATCCTCAGAGTAAAAAAGAAGTTTTTGATTTAGTTCCCCCAGGTGGTTGTTGGAGAGATTTGCCAGATGATGTTGCTCGTGCCTACATGAAAGGCTCATATGGATTGGGTGGTGGGAAAACGGGAATGGCAAGAAGAATTTCTTGGGATGAGCCTAGTCTTACAATATTATGCTCTCCATGTATGAAACAAACAGACAGATGCCACCCAGATGAAACAAGACCGTTTACAGTAAGAGAAAGTGCTAGAATACAATCATTCCCAGATGAGTGGCAATTTCATGGAAGTATGTTAAATAAATATAAACAAATAGGAAATGCGGTTCCTGTAAACTTTGCAAAAGAGATTGGTCTTGCAATCGCAAAAACATTAAAGGAGATTAAATTATGTCATATTTAAATTTTATAAGTGATGAGGATTTGAGAAATCATATAAAACAAACTTTAGCTACTTATTCAGAAACTATCAAAAGTATTAATTTGGCTAAATTTAACAGTAATTTAATTGACCCAATTAAATTAACTTTTGACAGCAATGTATATAATAAAGACATGGAAACTATTATAAAAGAAGAAATTGCTAGACAGAGAGATAAAACAAACACTAATGCTATAGGATATTTCCATCAAAATATTTTTAATTATTTTAAAAATTGTGAAGTTCCTAATCATGGATTTGATGTGGTTTTTACTAAAAATAATGGTGACAAGGTTTATGTTGAATTAAAAAATAAGCATAATACAATGAATTCAAGTTCATCACAAAAAACATATATGAAATTGTCTTCTAAAGCATTAGATGAACCTTCTTGTGAATGTTATTTGGTTGAAATAATAGCTAGAAAAAGTCAGAATATACCATGGTACATATCGTTAGATGGACAAAGAGTTGGAAATGAAAAAGTTAGACGAGTGTCTATAGATAAATTTTATGAAATTGTAACTGGAGACAATCAGGCGTTCTTTAAATTGTGCAAGATATTGCCCGAAATAATCAAAGATATAGTATCAAATAATGAACAATTAACAGTTGAAGAAGATACTGTTATACAAGAATTAAGAGAAAACAACAACGATTTGTTAAAAGCTTTATATTTATTAGCATTTTCAACCTATGAAGGATTTGATGAGTTTTAATGAAAGGTTTAATAATAAAAAAACCTTGGATTGAATACATATTAAACGGACAGAAAACATGGGAAATTCGTGGTAGCAACACAAAAATTCGAGGTAAAATAGAATTGATAGAAAGTGGCTCTGGGAAAATTATCGGTTCTTGTGAAATATATGATTCAAAGCAACTTTCGTTACAAGATTATCAAAATGGCATATGTAAGCATAATATTAAAGATACTAAATATTTACCTTACAATAAAACTTACGCATGGTTTATTAAAAATGCTCAAAGATACAAGGAACCTAAACCTTATAAACATCCTAAAGGAGCAATAATTTGGGTTAACTTAAACACTCAATCTTAAATGATTGGGTGTTTTTTGTAATCTTTTGTCAAAACTCCAACAATTTTGTTTTCTTTGTGATATAATGATTGAAAGGTTGTGATAAGTATGTATATTAATGATGATGGTTTGGATTTTAGAGACCCTTATGAAAGACAAATAATTTTACAACAGAGACAGGAAGAACTTGCTGAAAAACTTAAAGAAAAGAAAGAACGCAACAAGACCTATTTGAAAGGTCAACGAGGCGTTAGAAGATATTATGACTATAAAAAATTAGAGTTTTTGGTTTATGAAGACAAAGATGAATATGGGTGTCTCAATGATTATGACGATGTTGAAGAAGATGAAGAAGAACAAGTTTTTGAAAGACCTATCAAATGTATTTTCACACGAGAATTAAGAAGAAAAAAGTTATATGCTTATCTTAAATATCTTAAAGGTAGAAAGGTCTTGGTTAGAGATTTAGCTTGGAAGTTTGCTGTTACTGAGAGGACAATTCAAAGTGATTTAAAATATTTAATAGATAATGACTATATAACAAGACAAATAAATAAAACATACTTAAACAGACAAACAAAAAACTCTTACATAGTAAATTTGAAAAAAGAAAAAGATTTTGAATATACTGGAGATAAAATTGCTTATAACATTTTTGTTGCCAAAGAAAATGGTAAGTATTATATACTAACTTATACGGATTATGATGAAAAACTTGTTGTACGTGGGAAATTTAATATAAGTGATTTTACATTTGACTTGCCTTATAGAAGAATAAAATCTACAAAAGAATGTGATAATACTACACTTGCCTTTCTTAATGTAATATTTGGAAAAGATACAAAAATTGATGGAAAGTTTTATGGAATAGTTAATTCTTATGTTTGCAAAGGGAAATATCAAGATGGTTTAACTGATAAACCTGAACGATGGGAAGAAAAGTTATATTTCTCTTTTGTTGAATTAGATAAGTGCTATACTCCAAAGAAAAACTACAGGTGGATAACTTTAAATGTTGCCCCAAGAAGAATAAAGCAATATGGAACTAACAAAGGTATACATTTCATCTCAAAAAATATTTTAGGGGTGAAATAGAAACCTAAAATTAACACTTTTGGCACAAAACTTCAAAAATTTTTTAAAAATTTTTTAGCCCGATATTCTCGGGCTTTTTTAATGTCTATTAACAAAATGTTGTAAAAAACGACATCGAAAACCGATGCAAAAACTTCAAAAAAACCTATATATATGAGGGGGAAAAGAAGATAAAATTGCACTTATTGTTAGTAGGCATTTTTCTTTGTTAACCAAAACTAAATATAGAAAGAACTAAAAGAAATCTTATCCACCGAGGTTTCTTTTTTGTTGTGAAAAAATTTATTAAAAGGAGGTATTAGTTAAAGAAAACAAAATCATAGAAAGACCAACAAAAATATTACTTGAAAGGAGAATTAATGAAATCGGATACAATAAAACCAGTAAATACCCTACGCCTTAAAGATGTAAGGCTACTAGAAAAATTACAAGAGATGTATGATATGACAAAGTTTGAAAGTGTTAATGAATTTCTTAATGCTGTATTAAAATCATACGCTTTTAAAGAAAATCGTGATGACCAGATTATTGAACTGTTAGACCAAATTGAAGACACTACTACTGCTATATGGGAAAAGGTAAAAGATGACAAGCGAACCACAAACTGATAATGTTTTTATGAAATTACAATACTACCAAACAAAAGACCATTATACCAATAATCCCGAAATGGCAACACATAGAGATTTTGTTAGTTGCCAAGATAGTTATAGTTACCTTAACTATGTTCACACAGGAGCAAGTGAAAATGTATCATCTGATTATGAGCAATATATAGCAAACAAAGAAAAATCATTTGGAGCATTTAATCAAGATGGACTACTTAATGATGAACAAAAACTAGATTTACGACACCAACTACAAACAACTCAAAGTGTTATTTGGGATATGATAATTTCTTTTAGAGAAGACTTTGGAGATGAATATTGTCGAGATTATGAACAGGCATACAAATTCTTAAAGAAAGAACTTCCTAAGTTTTTTAATAGAGCTGGACTATATGGCGACAATATTGTTTGGTATGCGGGACTTCACGAGAACACCGAGAACAAACACATTCATATCTCATTCTTTGAAAAGGAGCCATTATATTTTGACAATGGTGGAAAGTTAAAATATCACTCAGGCACTATTTCAAAAGACTTACTAATTGCAACAAAATTTACATTTGAAAAAGCACTAACCAAGCCAACAGCACAAATTCTTAAAGCAAGAAAAGATATGCTTTATTCTTATAATGCTTTAATGAGCAGAACAGATATGGCAAGAAAGTTAAAACGATTTCTTTTAAATCTTTACACTATCCTACCAAAAGACGGCAGACATTCTTACGATAGCGAAAATATGTTGAGAGTTAAAAAAGATGTTGACGGAGTAACCGAGTTTATCTTAACCAAAAACACCCAAACGAGAGAAACTTATTGGGAGTTTGAAAACGCACTTAAAAAGTTTGAAGAATGGAAAGATGAACGAAATTACAAAGAAGGTTCTAACTACAAAAAAGACCTATTTAGACGACTTGGAAATATAACAATCAACACAGCCATTGAACTTGGAAAACTGCACGAGGAACTTGAAAAGTTAGATATTAAAACAGCTCAATACAAAGCTTACAAGAAAGCAATGCGACAACGAGAATGGGATAAACTTTTGGATTTACTTGAATATTATGCGAAGTGTGATGAAATGGAAATTAAGAACTTTATATATCGTCAAAAGCAAAGCGAAGCTTATGCTAAACAGCAAGAATATGAACGATTACAAGCCGAGCGAGATAAAGAATATTATCGCAGAAAATATAGTGATTTTGAGATGTAAAAAGTGTATGCAAAACGACTCATTTTTATAGTTTTAATCAAACAGGATAAGTGGAAGAAACAT
>JAFQNF010000016.1 GCA_017396025.1 bacterium | reverse complement strand
TTTCTATTTAGTTACGAACATTATTATAGCAAAAAAATAAAAATTATTTTACTTGAATTTCGGTTATGTTTAATTTATAAATAACTCATGACACATAATCATGGTAGGTAATTAGAAGGAGTTCAAAAAACTATGGTAAATGTTGCAATTAACGGATTCGGTAGAATCGGAAGAAACACATTAAGAGCAGCTATCAGAGAAGGTATCTTTGAAAAAATTAATTATGTTGCTATTAACGATCCAGGTTTAACACCTGCAAATGCTGCACACGTATTCAAATATGACTCAGTTATGGGTAAATTTGATGGTACAGTTGAAGTAGTTGAAGATGGTTTAGTAATCAACGGTAAAAAAATCAAATTTTATGCTGAAAAAGACCCAGCTCAACTTCCTTGGAAAGAATTAAATGTAGACGTAGTTGTTGAATCAACTGGTTTCTATACAGATGCTGAAAAAGCTAAAGCTCACATCACAGCTGGTGCTAAAAAAGTTATCATTTCAGCTCCTGCTAAAAACGAAGACATCACTATCGTTTTAGGCGTAAACGACAAAGAATACGATACAACAAAACATAACGTAATTTCTATGGCTTCTTGTACAACTAACTGTTTAGCTCCAGTAGCTAAAGTTGTTTCAGAACAATTTGGTATCGTTAAAGGTTTAATGACAACAGTTCACTCTTACACAGGTGACCAAAGAATTTTAGACGCTGGTCACAAAGACCCACGTCGTGCTAGAGCTGGTGCTTTAAACATCGTTCCTACAACAACAGGTGCTGCTAAAGCTGTTGCTTTAGTTCTTCCAGAATTAAAAGGAAAATTAAACGGTTTCGCTATGAGAGTTCCAACTCCAGACGTATCTGTAGTTGACGTTGTATTCGAAACAGAAAAACCTGTAACAGTTGAAGCTGTAAACGCTGCATTAAAAGCTGCTGCTGATGGCAAAATTTTATGCTACAGCGAAGAACCATTAGTATCTTCAGACTTTATCGGTTCTTCTCAATCTTCAACAGTTGACGCTGCATTAACAATGACAATGGGCGACAACATGGTTAAAGTTGTTTCTTGGTACGATAACGAAATGGGTTATTCTACAAGATTAGCTGAAACAACATTAATGGTTGCTTCTAAACTTTAATCTTTAGATTGAAACAAAGTTAAATAAAGGCGGGAATGAAGAATTCCTGCCTTTATTGTTTACAAAAAGTAATATAAAAAGTGTATGTTTTACGTTCGATTTTAAAAAAAATCATGTTTGAGCTAAAATGTTAAAGCGAAAGAGAGAGGACTTTTAGTCGTGGGTTTAACATTTCAAGAATTAATTTTAAATTTATCAAAATTTTGGTCTGATCATGGTTGTATAATTCAACAACCATATGATATTGAAAAAGGCGCTAGTACGATGAATCCAGCAACATTTTTGCGTTCATTAGGTCCAGAGCCTTGGAATACAGCAATGGTAGAGCCTTGTAGAAGACCAACAGATGCTAGATATGGCGAAAACCCAAATAGATTGGGACATTATTTTCAATATCAAGTTATCTTGAAACCATCACCAATTAATTCTCAAGAACTTTATTTAAAAAGTTTAGAGGCAATGGGCATTGATTTATCTAAACATGATGTGCGTTTTGTTGAAGATAACTGGGAGTCTCCAACACTTGGTGCAGCCGGTGTAGGTTGGGAAGTTTGGTTAGATGGAATGGAAATCACACAATTTACATATTTCCAACAAGTTGGCGGGTTAGAAATTAGACCTGTTGCACTTGAAATCACATATGGACTAGAACGTATTGCAATGTATTTGCAAAATGTTGATTCTGTTTTTGATGTTATGTGGAATAAAGAATTAAAATACGGGGAAATATACCTTCAGAACGAAATTGAACAATCAAAATATAACTTTGAATATTCTAGTGCTGAAAGATTATTCAAAATGTTCGATTTATTCCAAGCAGAAGTGGAATCTTGTGTAGAAGCAAAAATTGTACTTCCTGCTTATGATTACGTTTTAAAATGTTCTCACACATTCAACTTGCTTGATGCAAGAGGTGTAATCAGTCGTGATGAAAGAATTAATTACATTAACCGTGTAAGAAGAATGGCTGCAATGGTTGCAAAATTATACGTGGAACAAAGAGAAGAACTCGGCTTCCCTCTATTAAAGAAACAACCTTGCAACAAATAGTATAGAAAAGGAAAATACAAATGCAAAATCCCATAAAAGATTTATTAGGAAAATTTGTGTCTAATCTTCTAAGGAAGAAAAATCCTGACGAATTTTTAGAACAATCAGCAAAAGGCGGTTTGAAGAAAACTTTAAACGCATTTGATTTAATTATTTTAGGGATAAGCGCAATTATTGGTGCTGGTATATTTGTAATGATAGGCTCTGCTGTAATTGGTACAACAGAACGTGTTGGAGCTGGCCCTGCTTTGGTAATATCAATTGCTATTGTTGCTGTTGCTTGTATATTTCCAGCATTATGTTATGCTGAATTCGCTTCAATGATACCTGTTTCTGGTAGTGCATATATTTATACATTTGCCACAATGGGTGAATTTGCAGCTTGGATGATGGGATGGGTATTAATGCTTGAATATGCAATTGGTACAATTGCTGTTGCTTCAAGTTGGACAGGATATTTAATAAAACTATTTGAAGGTTTCCCATTCTTGCCTGAAATTATGAGAAATCCACCAGCTTGGCTCATAAACGATTATCAAACGGCAGTGCAAACAAATCCAGACTTGGTTGTGCCTACATTCTTAGGTATTCCAATTTGCTTTAACATGCCAGCTATGTTTATCATTACAATAATTGCACTAATTTTGTTAAAAGGTATGCAAGAATCAGCTAACTTTGCCAAAATAATGGTATTTGTTAAAGTTGCTGTAATTGGTTTATTTATTGCTGTTGGTGCATTTTATGTTCGTCCAGAAAATTGGACTCCATTTGCTCCATTCGGCGTTAAAGGTATTTTAATGGGTGCGTTCGCTATTTTCTATGCGTATATTGGTTTTGACGCTATTTCTACAGCAGCAGAAGAAACAAAAAATCCACAAAAGAACTTGCCAATTGGTTTAATCGGTTCTTTGTTAATTTGTTCTGCTATATACGCTTTAGTAACTATCGTGTTAACAGGTATGACTCCAATGGGACAAATTGACCTTAAAGCTCCTATTGCAGCTGCTATGGGTGCTGTTGGTCAAGATTGGTATGCTGGTATTATTTCTATAGGTGCTTTAGCTGGTTTAACATCTGTTCTTCTTGTACTTCAATATGGTACTTCAAGAATTTTATACGCTATGGCTCGTGATGGTTTCTTGCCTCCAATTATGAAAAAAGTTCACCCTAAATTCCAAACACCTTGGGTTATTACAATAATTTCAACAGTATTAATGTTATTAGGTTCATTATTTATTAATATGCAAGTAGCTGCTGAATTAGCTATATTCGGCACATTCACATCATTTGTAATTGTATGTATTGGTATTTTGATTTTGAGAAAAACTGAACCAGATAGACCAAGACCATTTAAAGTTCCTTGCTGTCCTTGGTTCCCAATTATTGGTATTGTTTTCTGCTCTGGCTTAATGTTTGTAGCGCTAAGAGAAGTTAAAACATCAGCCTTCTTATTTCCATTGTGGCTTGTAATTGGCATCGCAATTTACTTTATGTACGGATACCACAGCAACAGAAAACAACTTGCTTTGAACGTTGAAAAAGTTGAACAAGTAGAAGAAAAAGAAGTAACAAATAAATAATTAAAAGGAGTGAATTAATCGCTCCTTTTTAAAATACTTTTGAGATAATTGGTTGACGATATTCTGCTGAATTTATTGAATGAATATCAGTTATTACCGCTGGTGGAATTATATGCCACTTAAACACAGCACAATGTTGTTTCCAGAAGAATTTATTTATCCATTCTTTTTTCTGTTCAACAGAAAGTTCGTTATTCTTTTCATAATAGAACTTATGATTCATCAATTCATCAAAGCCATAGCCATGATTTTCAACATACCAAATAATTTCATCTAGAAATGGATATGGCATATTATCTTCCTCGGCGCAAACAGTTCTACCTGTTTTTGGATTTATTTTTAATTCTGCGCCTGGTGGTTTTTCTAAAATTGATTGAGGAATTACATTTTTCTTTTCTCTAAATTCATTCATAAAATGACCAAGAGCAAAAAGCTTTGTTTTTGTGATATCTGTTAGAGGTGCAAAACCGCCAGACATATCACCATTAACAGTTGCATAACCGATATATGCTTCTGATTTGTCACTTGTTGCGATAGGTAGCATTTGTTTATGCTCATTTGCTATGCTCCACAAAATTGTTGCTCTTGTACGTGCTTGCAGATTTTCCATTGTTGTAGATTTTTCGCATTTTTCTGCACTAACTTGCGTAAAAGCAACATCAAATAAATTTTTTGTAGCGTCTAAACTTTCAGCTAATGGAAGTTCAAAGAAACAAATGCCCAAGTTTTCAGCTAAAATCCTAGCATCATCTTTGCTTTCTTTAGATGTAATTCTACTTGGCAAAGAAACACCATATACGTTTTCTTTACCTAATGCGTCAACTAAAAGGACAACGCTAATAGTTGAATCTAGCCCGCCAGACAAGCCTAAAACAGCTTTTTTAAATCCGTTTTTGTAGAAATACTCTCTTATTGCAAGAACAACACTTTTATATGTGCGTTCCAAGTCGTTTGTATAATCAAGGTTGAAATTATTAATATCAACCTCTTTTTCCATTCCAGCTGGAATTGGGGTGATTTCACCTTGATAATTTTGGGCAATAATAATATCTTCTTCAAAAGTTTTTGTCCTTAGCGTTAATTCACCATTTGAATTATATATTCTTGATGAACCATCATAAACCTTGTTATCACCATAACCTATTTTGTTTATATAGATTACATTTGCGCATTTTTCTTTTGCTAGTTCAGAAAGATATTTGTTTCTTTTGTATTCGCATCCTGTTCTTGATTCGTTGCAAGCAGGAATAATAATTGTTGAAGCATCATAATCATTTTCTGGGTTTAGGGTAAAAGTTTCTTCGCCAACAGAAAATATAGCATTATCATCTTTTGTAAGTTTGCAAAATTCTTCGCCATCATCTATGCAAGAAAAATAGCTTTTTCCGTTTTCATCAACACAACCAACAACGGCCATTGTCTTATCGTTTGTCAATTTTGCTAATTCTACAATTGCTTCATTTTGTTTCTTTATTATAGAAGCGTGTCTTAAATGGATATCACCTAAAGGATATCCGCAAAGTGCAAATTCAGGAAAAACAATCAAATCTGCATTTTGTGTCACAGCATTTTTAATGCAATCTGCTATTTTTTGTGTGTTATTTTTTATGTCACCAGCAACGGTGTTAATTTGTGCTAAAACTATTTTACTCATAATTTAATTATATTCTTTAGAAAAAATTAGTAAAGATTTTTATAAAATGTGCAAACCTTGTTATAAATGATACATTTTTGCTTAAAATGGGTATTTTAACAAAAAGTGTATTAAAAAAATGACAAAATTGTTAAATTTTTAATGCATTTTTTGTTAAAACGCAAAAAACGACTTGTTTTTTATAATTAATATTATTATAATAAAAAAGTCGAGAAAAAAAAGGACAAAATATGACAGATAAGAAAAAATACACAGCTGATGAAATTAAAAAAATCATTAAAGAAGAAAAAGTTGAATTTATAAAATTGCAATTTTGCGATATCAACGGTCAAATAAAAAATCTTTCAGTACCTGCTTCTCAGGTGGACAAGGTTTTGGCTGGCGATTATATGCTTGATGGTTCATCAATCAAAGGTTTCAGAAATATCGAAACATCAGATATGAATTTTCATCCCGATTTAGATACTTTCGCAGTTCTTCCAAATAGAAAAACATCAGTAAACGCAAGAATTATCTGTGATGTTTATAATACAGATGGAACGCCATTTGAAGGTTGTCCTCGTGCTAACTTAAAAAGAGTTCTTGAAAAAGCAAAAGAAAAAGGTTTGGTTATGAACGTTGGACCAGAGGCAGAGTTCTTCTTGTTCAAACGTGATGAAAAAGGTGAGTTAACAATGGATACTCACGATAACGCAAACTATTATGACGCAGCACCTGATGATATGGGTGAAAGCATAAGAACTCAAATTGTAAGAACAATCTCTGGTTTGGGTTTTGATGTAGAAGCTAGCCACCACGAAAGTGCTAAAGGTCAACACGAAATCGATTTTAAATATGCTGACGCGTTAACAAGCGCCGATAATATAATTACCTTTAGATATATTGTTAAAGCGATTGCTCGTGATAATGGTCAGCACGCAACATTTATGCCAAAACCAATTGCTGGTATTAATGGTTCAGGCATGCATTGTAACGTATCTATTTTCAAAGATGGAAAAAATATGTTTTATGATCCAAACAGAGCACATTTGCTGTCTGAAACAGCTTTGTATTCAATTGGTGGTTTGTTGGAACACGTTAAGCAATTTACAGCGATTACAAACCCAACAGTTAACAGTTATAAACGTTTAGTACCAGGCTATGAAGCACCTGTTTACTTGGCTTGGTCATTGGCTAATCGTTCTGCTTTAATCAGGGTTCCATTGAAAAAAGGTAACGCAACAAGAGTCGAGCTTCGCTCACCAGATCCATCTTGTAACCCATATTTAGCATTTGCCGTTATTTTAGAAGCAATGATGGATGGTATTGAGAAGAAAATTAAACCGCCATTAGATATTGATAAAAATATTTATCAAATGGATGACAGAGAACGTAAACGTGCTAAAATCGAGACACTTCCAGGTTCTTTATATGAAGCATTGATGTTAATGAAGAAAAGTTCATTAGTGAAATCTGCTTTAGGTGAACATATTTTTAAAGAGTTTATGCAATCTAAGCTAAAAGAATGGGATGGATATAGAACAGCCGTTACAAAATATGAGTTAGATATGTATTTGGAACGTTATTAAAAAAGAGCCAAAAGGCTCTTTTTTAATGCAGAAAAATAAATTTAATCAAACAGTTGAAAAAAAGGTATGTTTGTTTTAAAGTTTAATTACAGATGGCGGGTGTCGCCAAGCGGTTAAGGCCTCGGATTGTGGTTCCGATATTCGTGGGTTCGATTCCCATCACCCGCCCCACTTACAAAAAGAGTCTCAATATGAGGCTCTTTTTTAATACCCGTAAGCCTTTTTAGGGTTCGATAGTTGTTTAAGTGGGTAATGTTTTTTTTATTTTTATTTTCTTTCTGTAAAGTAGTTGTTTCAACTATTTTGAGGGTTCGATAGTTTTTTTTTAATAGTTCAATTTCTTTTCTTTTTCTAAGCTTTTCAAATATTGGTTTTAGTTTTACTGTTAATATTCCATCATAATATTTTATTTCATCAGTAATGGTTGCAACAATGAGTCTTTTTTCTTTTGATGTAGCATTAACGAAAATTTCTTTCATTTTACGTGTAAAATCTAATAATAATTTTAAGTTGTTATTTCTTTCTTTTTCAGTTAGTTTTAATTCACTCATACGAATTGCTATTTGTTCTTTTTCTAATTGCCACTTTTGATACATTTCATCAAAGGTTGCTTGTTCTGTTTTTATTTTACCTGTTAATTGTTTTTCTAAAGCACCTTTCATAATCATTGTCAATTCTTTATTGCGTTTTTCTAATGTAGCAAGAGATGTTGCTTCATATCCTTTTAGTTCATCTAATGATTTAGCAATTTCTTCTTTTACGAGGTTTATGTCGTTTTCTGTTATATCAAAACTATTTAGGACATCAATAATTGCTTTATCTATTTCTTTTCCTGATATATTTTTCTGTCTTTCATGTACTTTTTTGTAGTTGGTGCAGTGATAATATACATAATTGCCACTATTGTGAGCTCCTGTTTTTGCTTCTGCAACTAAACTGCAACCACATTTTGCACATTTTATATAATTGGAGTAGATAAAATTTTCATTTTTTGTTTTGGTTTTGGTGTTATTCCTAAATAATAATTGAACTCTATAAAATAATTCTTTGCTGATAAGAGGAGTGTGTTTTCCTTCTTCACATTCAATTTCTTTATATTTTATCTTTCCGTAATATATTGGGTTTTTTAATATCCATTCAATTTTACGAACTGGGTATGCTTTACCATGTGTATCGGTTAAGCCATATTTGTATAACTCTTCACTAACTGCTTTATAAGAATATTCTCCAGTTGCATATAATTCAAAAGCTCTTTTTATATATCCTGCTTTTTCTGGGTCAGGCACTATTATGCCATGTTTGTCTTTATCTGTTTCATTTTTATATCCTAAAGGTGCTTTCCCTAAAAAATAACCTTGCTTTACCCTATTTTGCATACAAGTTTTTGTTCTTTGTTTAATATTCCTTACTTCATCTTCAGCTTGACCAATATAAACAGCAACAAGCAAAGAACTTAATTCTTTGATATCAAGAAAATTTTCTTGAATTGAAGCAATTGTTGTTTGTGATTGAAATATACTTGGTTGTATTTGCCCAAAGAAATCACCTGTATTTCGAGATAATCTATCAAGCTTCCAAACAAGTACCGTTGATATTTTGTTTTGTTTCAAATATTTCAACATTCTTTTCAACTCGGGACGATTTAAATTAGTTCCAGTCTTGCCTTCTTCAACAAAAAATTCCTTAATTTCAAAGTTGTTTCTTTTTGCCCACTTAATAGCTTCTGCTTGTTGGGCTTCAATGCTGTAGCCATGCTTGGATTGTTCTTCTGTGCTAACACGTCCATAAAAAATAGCTGTTTTTGTCATGTTGTTCTCCCTTACTTTTTAAGTTATACGATTTTACACTAAGTTTTGTTTTTGACCAACATCAGAAATTAAAACAAGTAGAGAGGCCAAAGGTAGTTTATCTACTTCTTCCGTTGTTGATTCAAATAAAACTTTAATATTTTCCTGTGTTTTTTTCTTTTTGCTTTCCATTAATTTCCCTTTTACTTTTAATGGAAAAATTTCTTTGTGAAGTTTAAAGAAAAAATTGAGGAAAATTCTTAAAGAAAAAATAAATCTGCAAATTTTTTAATTAAAATTAATGTGTTTTTTCTTTTAGTACTTCTTCTTTGTAGCAAAAAGTATAATTCACTAATTGATGTTGTTTGTTTACTTTGCATTATCTTGTTTTGTCCTTTTTATATTTATGGGTTTTTCTTTCTTTGGTTTTACATATCCTTCTAGTTCTGTTTCTTCTCTAGATAAAGTTAATTTATCAACAATATCTCTATGCCTAGTTAGTTCATTCTCAATAAAATCTGATATAGTCTTCATTCGCATATTGTATATATCATTTTCAATTCTGTATCGTTCTTCTATTAGTTGGAGATAATCTATTGTATTCATATTATTCTATTGCCTCTTTTATTACACTTTTTAGTCTATCTAGTATAAGATTTTCATTCTTGTTATCTTTTTTAAAACTTGCTATTACTTTCTCAACTTGTTGTTTTTTTGTTTCTAATTCTTTTATTTGTCTATCATGCCTGTTTTCTTCATCTTGTTTATAAATTTCTAGTGCTCGTTTTAGGTATTCATGTAGCATTTGCTCCTGTTCTATTTTTTTAGAAATAGCAACGATTTTTTCTTGATTGTCTTTGAATATATCCATTTATTTTCTCCTTATTACTCTAATTTAATTAAAAAATTCAATGTCTGATTTGGGGGTACGAGAAATGTCTACTTTTTTCGTACGTTATTAGTCCTTAATTTTTCTAATTAAATCAAAGGTAATTTAGAAAGAATTATGTCCGATAAACACACTTGTATTAGTTCGGAATATATTGTATAATAAAATTAGGAAAGGTTAATTATGGCTAAAACATTCGCATATATAAGAGTATCTACACGTGAACAAAAAGAAGACCGTCAAATTGATGCATTGAAAGATTATAAAGTTGATGAAATTGTTGTTGAAAAAGCATCTGGTAAAAACTTTATCGGTAGAGAACAATATCTATTGATGAAATCCAAAATGCGTGAAGGGGATTTATTAATAGTTCATTCTATTGATAGACTAGGACGTAATTACAAACAAATATGTGCAGAGTGGGAATCATTAACAAAAACTGGTATAGATATCCAAGTATTAGATATGCCAATTCTAAACACTAGAGAAAATAAGAACGGACTAACTGGTGAATTAATCTGCGATATAGTTTTAAAATTATTAGGATATGTAGCCGAGCGTGAGCGTGATTTGATAAGAGAAAGACAACGTGAGGGTATAGAATCAGCGAAAAAAAGAGGTGTTGTTAAATTTGGTAGACCAAAAGCAGAAATACCAGATACGTTTAAAAAAGCATATAAACTATATAAAGATAAATCAATAACATTAAAAGAAGCAATGGCGATGACAGGCATGCCAAAATCTACTTTTTACGATTATGTGAAACGAATATCAAAATCCAGTTCCTCTTGCTAATGTTCTTTTTCTCAACTCTTCTAATAATTCTTCATCGGTGTAATTTGCCAAATCAGAGTTTCCTTTATTTGCAAACATTTTATCAATAACTTCTGCATATTCATTTGGTTGCATATTGGCATATTGTTCTAATATAGTAACAATTTCTTCATGTCCTACATTTTGACTTAAGGCTTTGAGTTGCTGTCCAGTTCTTACATAATTTAACGCTTTCGCTATTGAATAATGTCGGAAACAATGTGGATGATAAACTTTTATACCAACTTTTTTACAGATTTTTGTATACAAAGTATTATATTTTGTAGCATCGCCATAAAATTCTTTTTTGATGTGTATTCCACCTGCGTATTCATTAATTTTAGGAAAAAGAGGGTCTTCATCATTAAAACCATAATCATTTTTTAATATATTCACCCATTCTATGAGATAGTTTGGGTTTTTATTATCAAATTCCATAAATCTGGTAACAATGTATTTATCACGTTTTGTTTCTACTCCTTCTAATGGGTCTTGGAAAACTATTTTTTTATCTAAATCTATATTCCCAATTGATAAAGTTGCAATAGCAGAAACACGTGCTGCTGATAAGATTTGAAATGAAATCAAAGCCAAATCTCTTTTAGTAAAGATTGAATCATCTGACATGGAGAAAATTTTTGATATTTCTTCATTACTTGGGAATTCAATTAACTCTCTCCTTTGGTTAAGCCTCAAGTCTTTTTCTTTAGCTTCTAAAGTATTTAATGCTTCAATTTGTAATTTTTTATGTTTGGTTGAAGTCAAATACCAATATAAGAAATCACGCACATTGTTTAAATGTTTAATTTTTGTTGATACTTCAATATCTTGTTCATCTAAGTAATCATAAAAACAAACTCCTACTTCTTCATTAAATGTTTTAAAGTCAGCATAATTAGTAAATGTTTCAAATTGTCGAACACTTCCAATTTTAGATTCAGCAGTTGAGGTTTTTAATTTTTCCTTTGCAGTCTTGGTTAGATACAAAAAATAACTTTCTTTAATTTCTTCATTTTTTACATTTAATTTTGATGCTTTCATTATTTTCTCCTTCTCTTTTTTTAATTAAAAATTTGAAGAAAACAGTGAAGATTTAGAAGAAAATAAAATAATTAAATAGTGAAGTTATTAAAGAGAAATGAAATCTTGCATTACATTTGTTAGTGCTTTTAAAACTTCAGTGAGTTTATATAGATGATTTTTATAGAATACTTATCTGTTAGAAAAAATTTTTATATATAATTAATTATTATTTATATCTATAGTATTAGATTCTTTATTATTTGTTGCTTTATTATTAGTATTTAATTGTACATGATTAACCGTTGTTGAAAAACCATATACGGTGAAAATACTATGGTAAGAAAATAAATAAAAAAATCAGGGTTTTATCCCTGATTTAATTTGTATTTTAGTCATTATTTATTCCATTGTTTTAAATATTGATTTTATTTCTTCTATTTTGGAAGTATTAGAGAACTTAAACATTTGATTCTTGCAGACTGGACAAATACTCGTAAGTAAAATAGTATCTTTATGTACTTTTTTATTGGTTTGTGAAAAGTCTTCTATTTGAACTTCTTTGTTTAAGGGTTCTCTTTTATTTTTACAACTACAACACCAAAACTCACTTTCTTTTATATATTGCTTGCGTTTTACCCTTTTGCTTTTTTCATACTCGATAAATTCCTCGCCTAATATGTGAAGTTTTTTCTTCATAGGGAAGCTTGGTAATCCATCTTTTAGTTTTAGATAAATTGCACGTGTTGTAACATCAAGTTTGTTAGCTAACTCACGAACAGTGTACCTCTTTGTGGGTGATATTTTTCTTAGATTTATTCTTGTCATTTCTACCTTCTTTCTTTTTTTAATTAAAAAATTAGAAGGTAGATTCTTTAAATCATGTTTATAATGCTATATAATACTTAAAGACACGATTGGGGTATTTATAATGTCAATACAATCAATATTAAATATATATTGCGATGAAAGTTGTCATTTAAAAAATGATGATTCTGATTATATGGTTTTAGGAGCTGTTGTTTGTAATGAAAATAAAAAAAATGTATTCAAAGATTTAAGGGCAATTAAAAGAAAGTATGGTCTTGATGAATATAACTTTGAGGTCAAATGGACAAAGGTTTCTGCTTCATTGAAAGACTTTTATAATGAGTTAGTTGATTATTTCTTTTCTTCATCTGATTTGCATTTTAGAGCATTGATTGTTCCTAAGAAGCAAGTTAATGTTTCTTCTCTTGACGAGTGGGAAGAGTTCTACTATAAGATGTATTATCAGTTATTAAATAACTTAATAACAGCAGGATATCACCATTATATTTATCTTGATATAAAAGATACAAATGGTTCATTAAAACGAGATAAGTTAAAAGAAATATTACAAACATTCAAACAAAGATATTTTGACCCAGAGGAACATGTAAAAGTTATACAAGCTGTTGTTTCAAAGGAAGTGGAATTAATACAATTGGCAGATTTGCTTTTGGGGGCAGTTTGTTATGCAAATAGAAATATAGAAAAATCAAATGAAGGAAAAATTTCAGTAATAGAAAATATCAAGGCTAAAACTGGTTTTCCTCTAACTGAAACAACTTTATTAAGTGAATCAAAGTTCAATTTGTTCAAAATAAGATTAAATCAAAGATGGAAAGGTTCTCGCTAAATTATGAGTTGGTTGCCCAAAGTTATTGATTTGACTTGTTTTAATAGTGTTTCAGAGAAAGTTGGTTTTTTATATCAAGTATTTGAAAATGATTTAAAAAATAAAGAAAATCCATTACTCTTTGATGGTAGAGAAGTTAAAGTTCATCCAAATGCTCTGTCTAATAAATGTTTGAGTTTTTTAGAAACAAATACAACATGTGATAATGAATACCAATGTGCAACGTGCCCATATATATTGTATGAAGATATTTTTAACCATATAACAACAAAACAAAATAAAAAACTTTCAGCAGATTTTCGTACTCCTGGTATATTCAGTGAAGAACGTGCTATAAGAATAAATTGGATTCGTCCAATTATTGAAAATGTTAATTCTTCTAGTGATGTATTGTATTATCAAACAATTACAAAATCACAACTTAAACATTGTTTTTGGTTAAAAAAAGAAAAGTATTTAGTAATTCTTGTTGAAAATAATAAAGGTGATTTGTATTTGAATACAGCATATTATTTGTATGATAGAAAAATGACATCAAGAATAAGACTTGAATACAAAAAATATTGTTCTAAAAATGTAAAAAAGACGCCATTTACAAAATAACGTCTTAGTATCTCAACCTGTTCTAGACAGCCTACACTTGGTAGGTGAGTAATATTATTATTCCACAAAAGTTTTGTCTTGAAACATTCATTTGTGTCTAATTTAACTTTTCTTAAATGTTAAACTACTTAAATTATAAACGATGCCATGCCGGATTTCAAGTGGCATTATAAAACTGTCAAGTTCTTTTGTAAAAAAGTTTAATATATTTTACTTTTTAGGAATTAATTATAAAAAAGCACCCATTTTATAGGGTGCTTTTGGTTATTAGATTTTACAAGTCCGGAATTTCGCTACGGTGTTGGTGCAGTCCAGTTGTTATCTTGTGCAAAGTATGTGGTTAATGTATTTATGTCATCAGTAATACCACCATCTAACACAGCTTGGACATCATTATAGCCTTTTTCTGATAACCAAGTTGCTACTGTTTCTGCAAGTTGTGCTATTTGTGTTGAGGTGATTGAATAACCATCTGATGAGTTAATTGTTTCAACCACGTTGTCTTTTATAGTAACACCTTTAAAGTCATTACCATTTACCCAAGCTGATAAGTTTGTAGCATCAACAATATGGACATCTCCGACATTAACTACACCAGAAGCAGCGGTATAGCCTTTATCAACATTAAATATAATGCTTAAACCAGTATGAACACCATCTTTGTCATTTACATTATCTGTATTCATAATATTCAATACACTATCTGTTGATTTTGTTTGGTCGTTATTTTCAGTAATGCTTGTTTTTTGGTCGCTATATGCATAGTATGTACCTTTTGCTTTATAACTTTGATTCAATATGATGTTTTCTTCAGATTGAGCATAGATTGTATATGTATAATTATCATTTGTTTTAACAGTTACAGATGAACCAGCAGTTGTATTTTTAAGGTCTTTATCATAAGTGTAAATAGTAGTATTATTAGCACTTGCACTAATGAAGTCACTGCCACCTTTACCATATACATTAGTACCAACTGTTTTTGAAATAATTATATCATCACCAGATGTACCAACATCACCCAAAATAATGCCCGCAGCTTCACAAACAGTTGTTGTATCCCCATTTTTATCAACAATAGTTGGGTTTACACCAAAGCTCGCAAAATTCCGAAGTTGAATTTTTTGTGAATTTTTTGTATTCGTAATATAAACATAACCATAAGAATTATCAAAATCATAAACTAAATCA
>JAFQNF010000015.1 GCA_017396025.1 bacterium | reverse complement strand
TGCAAAAAGTCATATAAAGTTCCAGCAAAATCAGTTGCTGGGATTTTGTTTTCTATATCACTGAAATTTCTAGTAACATCTATTAATTTCGATGCAAAAATTGTTTCAAGAGCTTCTATACCCCTTTGATAATCTTGCATTGAAAATACATATTCATCAAAATTTTCTTGTCTGTTTTTATCTTTGCGATATTTTTTATATGTTTCTTTTGCATTTGTAAATTCTATATCAATAAGTTTTTTGGTTTTGGGATATTCTTCTTCAATAGTTTTTTCTATCTGTGATTTATACATTTCTTGTTCTGTATCAATATAACATCCTAATCCATATATCCCATTATTTATAGTATCTCGTTCATCACAGCCTTTACGTGGTTTTGAACCATTTGCAACAAAATAAATTTTCATCCATAAATAAGAATCACCACTACTCTCATCATTAATGGTCTTGCCAGTTGGAGTTATTATTACTTTCCCCTTATAAGTAACATCGCCATTAGAATTTATCTTTAGATGCCTTTTTCGTTTGGAATTATCGTGTAAATAATCAAACAGAGAAATAGTTTCTGTTTTTTTATAACCTAAAATATTTTCTTCCTCTGCAATAGAAAAAATAGGAGTGATTAATATTAAAAATAGTATTATGATTAACTTTTTCATACGAAAATTATACTTTATTTTATATTCAATTTCAAAATGGTCTTTATAATAAAAATAACAAGATGTAAATACAATAAGATTTTTGTATTATGATTAAAGAGATTAGAAGGAAGGATTAAAAGATTGATGAGAAATTTTTTAGGAGTATTTTTTTTATTCTTATTGTTTGCGTTTCCTGTTTTTGCAGCAGAGCAAACTGAGTGGACAACTCAAACAGGATTGGCACGAGTTGAAAAAATAGGAAAATCACTATTAACAAAAAATTCTCTTCCAACACAAGTAAATTTTACAGTTGTTGAAACGGACGAAATAAATGCTTTTGCTAGTGGTGAAAATGAAATTTGTGTTTACACAGGACTTTTAAAATTTGTTGAAGATGATTCTGAGCTTGCTGGCGTTATTGCTCACGAAATGGGACATATTTTGAATAACCACGTAGCAAAACAAAGCATTATATCTTCTATTACTTCGCATATGATTTCAAATGCTAATGTTGACGATAAATATAAAACAGGACTTGCAATTGCTCATGATTTATCACTAAAAAAAATGTCTAGAACAGATGAATATGAAGCTGATATCACAGGTGTAGATTTGATGACAAAAGCAGGATATAATCCACTAGCTATGGTTTCTGTTCTTTATAAAATAAGTGGAAAATATGTTGATATTATTCAAACACACCCATCTGGGGATAAAAGAACAATGTATATATATGACTATATTACATACACTTATCCTGCAAAATTAAAATTAGGTTATACATCAGATTCTTTTAAACAGTTTATGGATTATGCAACACCTATTGTTCAGAAAAGAAACTCTAATCAAACAAAGATAAATAAGTTCAACAAAGAACAAGCAAAATTAAAAGAAAAAAGACTAGCTAAAATGGAAAAATATAAAAATAAAAACCAATACAACGGCTGGCAAAATTCATATAATCTATTAAGAATTTTATCAGCGACAAGTAGTCAATAAAAAAGAGGCTTTTAAAGCCTCTTTTTTATTATTTATTTCTATCATGAATTGCTGTGATGATTTGGAAGATTTTACTGTGTCTATCTTGCACTTCTTTGCTTTCTTGTGCAACTCTGTCTGGGTGGAAAGCCATTGCTAGTTTTCTGTATGTTTTTTGATCCATATTTTTGATAATTGTAACATCATCAATGTCGATTATCTTTCCTAGTCTTTCCCAATCCGATGTTTGGAACTCTAAAATTATGCTTCTATCCTGATTTGCAGCAATATCTCCAATTCTTCTTAAAAAATCAGTTTCACTTTCTGTTGTTCTTTGGCTTTGGCTGCTGGTTGAACTTGTTGAACCAGTAGAATTTGTTCTTTGTTGTTGTCCTGAAGTATTTTGGCTATCCCAGTCCCAATTCCAAGTTCTACGGTTTGTAGTTTTTCTTCTTCCATTAGAATCGTATTCTTGAGAACTTCTTACTTGACCATCTTCATAATAGAATGTTTCTGTGTAAGAACCGTCAAAATTATATTTTATGTGATGTCTTGGTGTTGTACCATCTTGATAGTACTCTGTATCTTCAAGAATCTTTCCTTGACGAGAATATTTAATTTCTCTTTCTATTTCTTGAGTATCTTGGCTATAGAATGTATCTTGATAGTATCCAGTGCTTTCATTGTAATCTCTTGCAGAAACAATTTTTCCTGTTTTTGTATCAAAGTTTTCTACAGATCTTAAGAATCCAGTTGGAGAGAAACTTTTAATTTGTTTTTCTCTTCCTCTAGTTGTATATGTTGTTTCTCTGTATGAACCATCTTTTTCGTAGTCATTTACTATATGCTTTGTTTTTCCATCATCATAGAAGAATGTTTCTTGAATTAAACGGTCATTACGAGATGAACGAATTTCTTCTTTTCCTGGAACATTTGGTTCTTCGCAATATAATGTTCTTGAATATGTAACTCCATTATAATGTTCTTTATATTGAATTTTGTCACTTCCGCCATCATATACAACTTTGTAATCTAGGTTTCCATTTTTTAAAGTTCCATATAATACATTGCTTTTTACAGTTTTTCCGTCTGCTTCGTATTCAATTATTTGTTTTGTTCTTCCATCTTTAGATGTTTTTGTTAATCTTGTAACTGGATTTCTTCCCCAGCCTGCATATTCAATTTCTGTGCATTGACCTGTTTTTGCATCGAAAGATTTTTCTCTTGCAATTAATCCAGATCCTTCAATATAATCAATGATACGGTCTGTTTGTCCATTTTGACGTTTGTATTCTATTCTTAAAACTTGTTTTGTTAAAATATTTTCAGTAACGTTTGCATTTTTTGCTTTGTCGTATCTTGTATCGATAACTAAATCGCCACTTGTTACAGCTTGTTGTGTTCTTAAATCAATTACAGTGATTCGTTCAGCACTATATGCGCCTTGTTCTCTTATAACTTTGCGTTGTCTTCTATAATCTATATCTGTTTGGTATTTGCTACCATTTATATTTTCATTTCTTAGGAAAGTTTGTCTTCCTCTGTTATCATATTTTTCAACTTGTTCGAACTCAGGTGTTGTTGTTGTAATTGTTTTTGCACCATCATCATCATATTCAGTTAAAATTTCTGAACCATCCATTGGGAAAAATTCTTGAATTCGTGTAATATCTCCAGCACTATTGTAAATTTCGTGTCTAAGACTTCCATTTTCTTTGTTATATTTGATAACGTCTTTTTCGCCTAATCCAAATTTTTCTTTACAAATATGCTCGAAAATAGGTCCTTGCATTCTGTTTGTAGCACCAAATGAAACTGTTTGGCTTCTTCCTAATGCTTCTGCCATTGAGTTTCGTTGTATTTCATTTATATTTTGACTTGGATTTGTTACTTTTTGCTCTTTGTTATTAATTTTTTGTGCTTGAGTGTAGCTAAAAGCTGGATTAAACGAGATTTTCATAACCTATTCCTGATTCTTACCTGTTTATATAAGTGGTCTGAAAGAAAAAAGTGCCTTTTTTTATATTTCATGTTAATTTTTGTAAAAATCAACAACCCCAGTGTCTAGATGATAATATGCTGGTAAGATTTCAACATTGTTTTCTTTCATATATTTAACAAGTTCAGTGTCTTGTGATAAAAGTTCTTCAATGTCTTGCATTACGTGGGCTTTAACTACGTTGTCTGAATTTATTTCAAGTCCTTTTTCTTTGCAATCTTCAACAGCTGGAAGAATAGAATCTTCTAATGATTTGATATATTTTGTTTCAGAAACTCCAGAAAGAGTTGCTGCAATTGCGCCGCAATCTTGGTGTCCCATAATTACAATAAGTTTTACGCCACAGTGCATAACCGCATATTCGATACTTCCAATTACGTGTTCATCAAGAACATTACCGGCATTTCTAATTTCAAATATATCTCCAAGTCCTTGATCAAAAATAAGTTCTGGCGGAACTCTTGAATCTGAACATGAAAGTATGACAACAAATGGATGTTGCCCTTTTAACATTTCTTGTCTTCTTTTTTTGTCTTCGTCTGGATGTTTTTGTTTAAATTCAATAAAACGTTGGTTGCCTTCTTTCAACTTTTCAAGTGCATCACTTGCTGAAAGATTATTGTGCGAATGTGCAAAACAAGAATTTGAAAAACAAAACATTGCTAATATTATTAAAAATTTTTTCATATTAAATTCCTTGAAAACCTACCATAATAATAGTTTAGCGCAAACAAAATAAACGGCGCAAAATTAATTTTTTTGAGGTTTCTTATAGACAAAAGGAATGTTAAAGATGAAAATTTTGCCAATTTTGAATAATCGTATTGTACGAAATTATAATGTGTCAAAACAGGAATGTAGAAAAACGCAAGATGTTGTGCAAAATACCAATTTATCAATGATGCCAAGCTATATTGATATGCTTTCCTTTAAAGGTGGAAAAAGTTTAAGCCTAGAACAAACAATTGTGCAACTTGATAAATATTCAATATTCCCACCTGATATTAGAGAGATGGCAATACTAGAAATTAAAGCTGGAAATCCAAAAGATAAAACATTGATTGATATTCATAAAGATAAATATTCTGCTTTAAATGATATGGAAACACTTTCAGAAGCAAAAAAAGCTTTCCCTGAATTTAAGGATGTTTTACCTGATTGGCAGTTGGATTATAAGCCCAATTCTTTTGTGGATGACGTAAAGCAAGGTAAAAATAAATATTTTGACCCAGAAATTGATTTAAGTTTGCAATTGCTTCAATTGTATTGGGGAGAAGGTTTTTCGCTTTCTGATTTGACCAAACAATTTGATGGAAGAAATATTCTTGGCACGATGGATAGATTAAATATCCCTCGTGTTGAAAGAAATTACGGTATGTATTTGAAACTTTCTGACAAAGACTATAATGCTAGATTTAGTAAGGAAATGTCTGAACGTTCTAAAAATGTAGCTAAAAATATTGCAGAACGTAGAGAAGGTGCATATATACCTAAAGGTCCATTGAGTGAATCGCATAAAAGAAATATTTCTCAAGGTTTATTAAAGTTTTATAGTGAACATCCAGAACGACTTTCTGAAATGTCAAAAAAACAGCAGGAATTCTATGAAAATAATCCTGTTGAAAAAACAAAATTTTCTCAAGTATTATACCGTGCTTGGGGATACCGTGAAGCTGATTCTATACGAAAACGTTTGTCAAAATTTATGGGTGTTAAAGAAATGACCCCAGCAGAACTTTCAGATGTTTCACCAAAATCACAAGAAAAATTGAAAGAATTTTGGAAGAGAAATCCTTGGGCTGCGCAGCAGTTTTCTAAATGTATGAAAAAATCTTGGCAACATCAAAAAGATTTGACAGAAATGGGAATGGTCTATGATCCTATATTTACTGGTAAATTATTTCCAAAAGAAATGGCAAAGGAAATAGTTGCTTTTTCTGGTGATAGAATGCCTGATATTGAAAAGTATCTTACTTGTGTAGTTCTTGACCCTAGGGATGAAAAATTTATTCAATGTGATTTTGTTCAAGATTATTTAATCAAAAATGATAAAGCTGTTGATATAACAAGGGAATATTTTGAAACTTCAGGAAATCAAGATAAATATTCGGATGTTATTTCTATGACAATTGATATTGTTATGAATGACTTGTTGAAAGATTCAAAAAAATTACCATCAAAACAAAAGGTTGTATTTAACACATTACATTCTATCTGGAAAGAACAAGTAGCACAAAAAGCATTAAATCATGAAACAATTCGTTCTACTGAAATTGTTGATATTCATTTGGCGATGATAGATACTGCAGTTACAAATGGAGCTAAAGATATTGCAGAAAAATTTAATTTAGCGATGGAAGAAGCATATAGATTTGTTAAATTTAATAATGTTGAGGCAATGTCTAAAAGGACAAAAACTTTGTATGATGATTATAGACGTAGTCTTGTGAATATTTAATGGTTATAAGTTAATTTTTTCTATAATTTCCTCTATACTAATTTCTTCCATACAAGGCGCATAAATATTTTTTGACTTTTTTAAGAACTTGCATTTTCTTCTATTGCAAGGAACACAATCTTTCCTAGAAATAACATTTATTCCAGAAGAAAAACATCCTGTTCTATTTGCCGGCATGGAACCATACAAACCAATTGATTTTACGCCAAGTGCTGTTGCTATATGCAGTGGACCAGAATCACCAGATAACATTACATCAGCTTCGCCAATAACGGCGCAAGAATCAATTAATGAAAGTTCGCCAATATAGTTAACTACATTTTTAATTTCATTTAAAGGTGCAAGAATTTCTTTATCTTCCTTTGCACCATTTAAAATAATGGTTCCGTTATATTTTTCTTGAATTTTATTACCAAGTTCAACCCATTTTTTGACAGGGTATGTCCTGCCTTGTCTTTTAGATAGAACTCCGCCTGCGTTAATAATAAAGAAAGGTCTTTTAAAATCTTTTGTTAATTTTTTTGCATTTTCAATATTTTCTTTTGGCAGATATAATTTTAGTTCTTTTGGTTCTTTTAATTCTTTAAATGCTTTTGTTCCTGTATGCCAGAAATTTGTGACAGCGTGCATTTTAAAACTTTTTTTGTAAATGTATTGTTTTTTTATTCTAGCTAAAAATATTAAAGCTTTTATTTTAAACGATGGTTGAAGATTGATAACTAAATCATAGTTTTCTTCTTTTAAAGTTTCTGCTAATTCTTTTGTATATGAAGAAAATAGTTTGAATTTTGGGTTTATTGTATAAACCTTTTCTATATCTGGATCTTCAATTAAAAGTGGTTTGATTAATTCACTTGTTAAATAGTGAATGCTAATATCTTTGTATGTTTGTTTTATTGAACGAAAAAGATTTGTTGTATGAACAACATCTCCAATTGCACCAGCTCTAATGATTAAAATCTTCTTCATAGCTGCTATTATACATTAACAGTTTCTAAAGTTTCAATATATTTTACGGCATTGCAAGCAGCAACAGCACCATCTGCAGCTGCTGTAATAACTTGCCTTAATGGAGTGTTTCTTACATCACCAGCCGCAAATACACCTTGAACAGAAGTTTGCATATTTACATCTGTTTCAATAAAACCCTGTGCATTTTGATTTAATTGTCCATTGAAATTATCCACATTTGGGCTAAAACCAATGTAAGGGAATACTCCGTTAACTTCTAATTCTTTATGTTCCCCTGTTTTTAAATCTTTTAAAATAATTTTTTCAACAGTGTTTGTTCCGTGAATTTCAACAGGAGAATGACTTAAAATGAATTCTAATTTATCGTTTTGCATAGCACGTTCACAAACAATTTTGTCAGCTCTAAACTCATCTCGTCTATGAACAACATATACTTTTTGTGCAAATTTTGTTAAATACATCGCTTCTTCAAGTGCGGCATTTCCGCCCCCAACAACGCAAACAACTTTATCTTTATAAAATGCCCCATCACAAATTGCACAGTAACTAACACCTCTGCCTTTAAATTCTTCTTCGCCAGCAATTCCGAGTTTTTTTGCTTGTGCACCTGTTGCAATAATAACTGTTTTTGTTTTAAAAATTGTATCTAATGTTTCAATTTCTTTTACTTCTGATGTTAAATTAACACTTTGGATTTCAACCATAGGGAATTTCTCAACACCAAACTTATCTGCGTGTTCTTCAAATTTTTCCATTAATTCAAATCCGCCAATTAAAGAAAATCCTGGGTAATTTTCTAATTCTAAATAATTAGATGGTTGTCCGCCAAACATACTGATATCTAAAATTGCTGTTTTGACATTCCCTCTTGCAGCATATATTGCAGCTGAAAAACCAGCTGGACCTGAACCTAAAATAATCACGTCAAAAAATAATTCTTGTTTCATATTCCCTCACCCTTATTTGATTACTTTCCGAAAATGCTATCAAGGCTTATGCCAGAAATTCTTGTGCCTTTTACTTTGTATTCGACGTAATCTTCTTTAATAAGTTTCCCGTCTTTAAATGTCTTTATATTTATTTTATCAACTCCTACAAAATTGTCACCTTGTAAAGTTAAAATAGGTGTTTCTGTACTTTCTTCATCTGGATAATATGTCTTTTTTTCAAACTTAACAGTTGATCCTTTTATATCACTGACTTCAACATTTGCTCTCGCTCCGGACATTGGATTTTCTAAAGTTACTGTATCTCCATTTCTTGATAAACGCCAAATATCAATACTTGTCGCATCAAAGTATTCTTTATTTGTTGATTTTGTGCAAATAGAATAAACCTTCCAATCTCCAAAAAGTTCCGTTGGAATTTGATCTGTCATAGAAACATTGCCTACAATTACTTTTGCAAAGCAAGGAGAAACACTTATACACACTACACTCAGTAAAACTAATAATATCTTTTTCATATTATTAATTTAATGATGGATTTTGAAAAATCAAATATACATGTGGATATTGTTCGTATTAATTATTTATTGTAATGAAATTTCTTTTACTTCTTGAACTTTATAAAATAATTTAGATGCCTTTGCAAATTGTGCTGGATTTTTGCTTACAAAAAATGTATGTTCTTTTTCTTCTTCGCTACAAAGTAAATTGTTGTTTTTTAAATCCTCGTATATGCTTTGCGCAAAATATTGAGCCGGATTTATAAATGTTGCTGGTTGTATAAATTTTGATAAAACATTTAGTAAATATGGATAATGAGTACATCCTAAAATGATTTTATCGGGTTTATATAAAAGCATTTCATCAAGATGTAATTTGATATTATTAATACTTTCTTCTTCTTCTTGTAATCCGTTTTCAACAATTCTAACCCATTCAGGGCACGCAATTTCAAAGACATTTATGCCATTGTTGTGTTTTTGAATTTCGGTTTTATATGCGTGGGCATTAACAGTTCCTTGTGTTGCAAAAACACCAATATTTTTGTGTCCTTCCTTTGCAATTTGTTCTGCAACATTTTGGACAACTGGGTATATTTTAAAATCATAATTATTTTTTAATACATCATAAGTTAAAGCAGATGTTGTATTACAAGCCATAACGACTGCTTTAACCTTTTTTGATTTGAAAAAATCAAAAATTTTTGCACTTATTTGAACAAGTTCTTCTTTTGTTTTATTTCCATAAGGAAGGTTTTCTGTATCTCCAAAATAAATATAATTTTCATTAGGTAAAAATTTTATTAACTGGGAAAATACACTTAACCCGCCAACGCCTGAATCAAATATCCCAATCGGACAATTATTACTCATCTTTAATTCCTCAATAAATAATTAATAATACCGTCCGCGATTGCTTGAGCCGAATCTGTCTGTCTTTCATCTGATGTTAATGAACTTCTTTCTTGTTCATTAGAGATAAATCCTAGTTCTAAAAGTACAGCGGGCGCCTTTGTGTGGTTTATAACATAAAATTTAGACTTAAACAAGCCTCTATCTTCTGCATCAACATTTTCCATTAATTCTTTATGGATTACTTGTGCAACATTATATCCACTTTGTGTGTAATAGTGTGTTTCAATACCTTTAATTTCTGATTTTACGCTGGCATTAATATGAATACTTACATATATATCGGCATCTTTATTATTTGCATATTCAACTCTTTCTTCCAAAGACATTGTTTTATCTGTATTTCTTGTCATTAGAACTTTTTTCATGCCAGCTTCTTTTAAAATATCTCTAACTTTTAATGCGATACTCAATGTTAAATCTTTTTCAAGAGTTAATCCTCTTAATGCTCCTGTATCTAGACCACCGTGTCCTGGGTCTATTACTACAACTCTGTTTTTTATTTTTGAAACAGATGAAGTTCTATCTTTATGCTTTGTTTCTTTTCTTTTCGGTTTTACAAGTAAATCTGAAAAAATACTTTCTTTTTTTGTTGTTGGTCGTACTTTCTCTGGCTTTGTGTCTGGTATTAAAATGACTGGTTCTTGAACTTGCTGTTGGATAATTTTCTTTGTAAATACAAATCTTAATTGAGATGCATTTAGTGTCTCATAGCAGTCAACATATGAGTTTTCTTGTACCGGTAAAACTATTTGATAAATATTTGCACCAAATTGTCTTGCTTCAAATCCCGTTTTGTTCGCTTGAGCAATTGCGTTGAATGATTCAACATTAAAATTATTTAAGTTATATAGTGTAAGAAGAATTTTGTTCCCATCTCTTTTTATTGAATAAATTATTGGATTTGAAAACATTATATTAATTACGTCTGTAGTTGTGTTTATGTTTTGTTCTTTAAAATATGCAAGTTCTGTTAGTGAGTTTGCTATATTCGTTGTTGATAAACGATTTTTATTTACTATTAAAAGAGTTTGTAAATTTGTTGAATATATTGGAATATAATCTTCTGGAGTTGCTGTTTTTATTACAATTCTTGCCTTTGAAGGTTCAAATTGCCCAATTTTAATTGTTTCAGTTTCTGTTAGTTGAAATTCTTTATCTCTTAACTCCTGCAATACAATTGTGTTTGGCAAATCATAAACAACCCTATTTGGTTCTGTTAAATACATAGGCTTTTCAACGTTAATTACCCCAATTCCGGAAATAAGAATGTTCCCGTTTTTTGGAAGCACATTTTCTAAAAAGAATCTGGATTTTAAGCGTGCTTGTTTTTGTTCAATATTAGGTCTAACAAATTCTTTCTCTTCATTAAATGCTTGTTGAACTTTATTGAAAATTTCATCAGATTCAACGGGCATTTTTTCTTCTGGTATTACAACTGCTTTATCGTAGTATTCAACAGAACTTTCTTTTGTTTCCTTATATGTTTGGCTTAAATATTGTTGCAATGGAATCTCATTGCTTAGTTTTATGATTATGTTATTTTTGATTTTTAAAACTTTTATTTGAGATGCATCATAGTTTGGATTGTTCCATATAACTATACGTACAATATTAGGGTCAACACTATTTTGTGCAATTCTTACTTTTGTTAGTCGGCTGTTCTTAAGTTCAAATGTTGAGTTTGGAAATGTTATTACGGCGTTTTCTATATCAAAAAACACTCTGTCTGGCTCTGATAAAACCTTTTTTGTTATTTTTAATTCGTTTTCATCGTTTCCTGATGTACCTAAAAATATGATAGAATCTGAATTATCAAAATTTATACTATTAACTTTTAAGTTTTCTTGCGCGAATGATTTATTAATAAAAAACGATGCAAAACTATTGCCGTTATTGTTTTGCGGCATTATGGCTATTAATATGTATATAAAAATGAGTATAAACAGCCTTTGTATCATATTAATAATAATAAACGCAAATTTATTAATAGCCAAAAAGTTAATTAAAGTTAAAGGCTTAGGATTTTCCTAAGCCTTTTTGTTCTTATGAATTTGTAGAATTTGTTCCCAAATTTGGTTGAAGTGAATCTAAAACGCTTGATGTATCATCTTCAACTCCGTCGTTATAGTATAAGCTTGTTGATGATGCTTTAAAAGATTTGTATTTTTGTTCGACTTCATACATTTGTGAATTCATACCAAATTTTGTTATTTCTTCACTTGTAACTCTGCCATCACCATTTTCATCAATTTTATTGAAGTATGCTAAAACAGTTGAAAGCAAGCTTGAGTCAGCATTCCCAGAAGCACATAATGTTTGAATTTCGCTATATGTTAAACCTTTTGACTGCATTGTGCTCATCAAATTGTTCATGTCATTTCCAGTGATTTGACCATCGCCATCATTATCTAAAGATTTGAAATTTGTTGTTAGGTATTGTAAAAATGTTGAATTATATCCAAGGTTTGCCATTGTTTGGGATGATACGTTTGATAAATCATCCATTGTTAAACCTTTTCCACTTGAACTTTTGTCGCTCATTAATGTTGAATATGTATTTGTTAGACCAGCCATAGCGCTTGCTAATAGTGATTGTCCGTTTAATACGCTCATATATTGCTCCTTTATTTACACACTTCGCCGTACTAACATATTAATAATTTTTTTTGAAAAGTAAACCCATTATATGAATGATTTTAAAAAGGAGCTTTTTCAAGCTCCTTAATTGTTTCTCTTTATTTTGTTATACGATTTTATTTGGTCTTTTGATAATGTTGTTTTGAATTCTTTTTCATAACACTTGCATATATCTTTTCTTTTTCTTTCTAATTTTCTAATTAATCTTTTTTGTTTTCTTAGCTCACTGTTTTTAGCACAAGCTTGTTTTAATTGGTTGTATTTAACGTTTTCGCAATCAATTCTTTCGCATAAGCTTAGAACTTCTTGCTCATATTTATCTTGAATCTTATGCGCATTGCATATTTGAGTTTCACTTAGACACATTTGTTTTAATAACATATTTATTTCAATGTCTGTGCATAAAAAACATCTGCTTTTACAAGGTGGTGAGTATGTTTTTTTACAAGGTTTTGCACAGTTTGTTTTTGGTTTTAAGTTCATTTCTTTATCGCAAGGACTGTCTGCAAAAACTGATAATGAAGATAAGCAAACAAATGATAAAAAAAGTATTGATAGTTTTTTCATTCTCTTCTCCTGTTATATTTAGTACCAAGTCTAGTATTTAATATTAGTTTGGTTTTGAATATTAGATAACAGGGTATATTAAAAGAATAAAAAAAGAGCCGATTTCTCGACTCTTTTTGTTTTGAAATTTTACAAAGTTGTGAGCTAGCTTTTGCTAGCGAACAACTATTTGATTTCAACAGTTGCGCCAGCTGCTTCAAGTTGTTTTTTAATAGCTTCAGCTTCTTCTTTTTTAACGCCTTCTTTAATAGCTTTTGGAGCGCCATCTACTAAATCTTTAGCTTCTTTTAAGCCAAGACCTGTGATGCCTCTAACTTCTTTAAGAACAGCGATTTTGTTAGCACCAGCAGAAGCTAAGATTACGTTAACTTCAGAAGCTTCTTCAGCAGCAGCTTCACCAGCTGGAGCAGCAGCAACAGCAACAGCAGCTACTGGAGCAGCAGCAGAAACGCCGAATTTTTCTTCCATAGCTTTTACTAATTCAGCAGCTTCGATTAATGTTAATTTTTCAATTGATTCTAAAATTGATTCAATACTCATTTTT
>JAFQNF010000014.1 GCA_017396025.1 bacterium | reverse complement strand
GAAGCAATGGACAAAGTAGGAAATGACGGAGTTATAACAATTGAAGAATCAAAATCTTTCGGAACTAATTTAAAAGTTGTTGAAGGTATGCAATTCGATAAGGGTTATATTTCACCTTACTTTGTAACTGATGCTGAAAGAATGGAAGCTGTTTTAGAAGACGCATATGTTCTATGTGTAAACAAAAAAATCAACTTAATTGCAGACCTAGTTCCGGTTTTAGAACAAGTTGCACGTGATGGACGTTCTTTGTTAATTATTGCTGAAGACATTGAAGGTGAAGCATTAGCTACTTTAGTTGTTAACACAATGAGAAAAGTTTTAAGAGCAGTTGCTGTAAAAGCTCCAGGTTTTGGCGACAGAAGAAAAGCTATGTTAGAAGATATCGCAATTTTAACAGGCGGACAAATGTTCACAGAAGAACTTGGTATTAAATTAGAAAACATTACTGTTCAAATGCTAGGTTTAGCAAAACGTGTAACAGTAACTAAAGACGATACAACAATTGTTGTTGGCGAAGAAACAAAACGTCAAATCGAAGACAGAGTAAAATTAATCAAACGTCAAATCGAAGCTTCTGACTCTGAATACGATAAAGAAAAACTTCAAGAAAGATTGGCAAAACTTTCTGGTGGTGTAGCAGTTATTGAAGTTGGTGCTGCAAGCGAAGTTGAATTAAAAGAAAGAAAACTAAGAATCGAAGACGCCTTAAATGCTACAAGAGCTGCTAAAGAAGAAGGTATTGTTCCTGGTGGTGGTGTTGCATTTATTAGAGTTATGCAAGACTTAGAAAAAGCAATTAACACAGTTTCTTACACAACAGATGATGAAAAAGTAGGTTTCAGAATTTTACTAGATTCATTATATATTCCATTGAAACAAATTGCTGATAACGCTGGCGTTAAAGGCGAAGTTGTTGTAGAAACAGTTAAAAAGCTACCAAAAACAGAAGGTTATGACGCAATGGCAAACCAATACGTAGATATGATTAAATCTGGTATTGTAGACCCAGCAAAAGTAACAAGAAGTGCATTACAAAACGCAGTATCTGTAGCTGGTATGTTATTAACAACAGAAGCAGCTGTAGTAGACATTCCATCAAAGAACCCAATGCCTGCAATGCCAGATATGGGCGCTATGGGCGGAATGGGCGGCATGATGTAGCGAAATTGCCTATGCGTAAAACGCTGGCACGAACAAACTGAACGAAACGTCGTAATTTGTAAAATTACAAAGTGTAGGTTCTAAGTTTGTGAGTAGGTAATTTCAAGACACGAAATTTGCGTAGGGTAAAACCCGAATAAGCGAGGGCAAAAGCAAACAGAAGTGTAACGTGGTTTGCGACTGACCGAGCAGAGAGCAAATTTCAAGACACGAAATAAAAAAGAGAGTCATTTCTGACTCTCTTTTTTATTAAAAGAAAATCCGAGTTCTCGACTCGGATGATTAAACGAAATTAAGTATAATTTGAAAGTTGTTTATATCATTTGGGGATTTTTATTTTAAATTTAATCCCCAAAATATTAAAAGACACTCGTTTATATTTTTCTCTTTCTATAATTTTTAAACGTTTCAAAGAGAACCGTTCTTTTATTTTTTGAAAGTAATATGCTTTTTCATATTCTGGCATATTAGGAATAGTTTTAAGAGTTTCTGTATATAAATACTCCCAATTATATGTTTTATCTTTTAAATTGGTATGACTATCTGAATTTTCACGAAAAACAATTTTTATCAAGCAATCATCCAAATACGATACTTTTCCGTTATAAGCAATAGGTAAAATAAATTGAGGATTTTGTCCTGATAATCCTTGATAAATTTGTTTAAAAGGATTTAATTTTTCAAATGTTTTTGTTCTTATCATAAAAGAAGCAAATACAGGCAAATTTTCGTTAGCTAATAATACATCTTCAAATATGGTATCCACAAGATTTTGATTAATTTTTCTACTTCTATAACAAATATGTTCTAATGTTTTTTCTTTAACAATTTCAGCAACTGGGAATACCATATCAACATCAGAATTAGTCGACAAATAATTAGACATTTTTTCAAAATAATTAGGCATTAAAATATCATCTGAATCTATGCATGAAAAATAATCACCAGTCATTATTTGTAAACCTTTATTTATCGCACTTGCCTGACCAGAGTTTTCTTGTTCCAGATACTGAAAAGTCCAACCTTTATCTAAAAAATCTTTTTTATAAGAAAGAATTATATTTTTAGTGTTATCAGTTGAACCATCATTGATAAAGATATATTCAACATTACTTGCTGTTTGAGAAAGCAAGCCCTTTATGTAATTATCAAGATGATTTTCACCATTAAAGCAAGGTGTTATAAGCGTAACCGTAGACATATTATATTTTCTTTCTAATTGTAATTTTCAATCCAAATATATGAAAAATTAAACATCTTTTATCTTCAGATTTTTTTATAGAAAAAACTCTTTCCCAAAATGAGAAATTTTGTCTCTCTGTAAAAGAATATAAAGGATTTATTTTTTTGTATAATAATTGGTCTTTATATTTTATTTTATCAAACTGTTTCAAACCACTTGTTAAAGAATGCAAGTGAAAAATATTAGTATTTTTTACAAGATAATTATCATAGTTATTTTTCAGACTTACATAAAACAAGAAATCATCACCACAAAAAACTTTTAATTTTTCTGGTATATTAATATAATTTTCCTTTCTAAAAAATATTGCACTTCCCCAACATAACGTTCTTTTTTCTATTTTTAAAAAAGATAAAATAGATGCAGCTGGATAATCGGCGAAATAATTTTCATTAGTTTTCGGAACGGACTCAATACCACAAAAACCAATATTTTGTGTTTGTGAAACAAATTTAAAAATTTGAGAGAAAAAGTTTTTAGGAAATATCAAATCATCATTAACGAGTCCGATATAATCACAAGAAGAATTTAGTACACCCAAATTCCAAGCAGGATTAACATACAGATTTTTCTTTGGCACAATAACTTTTACTTTTTCACTAGGATACTCGAAGCCTTTAGCTGTATTATCAATCAAAATCACTTCTGCAATACAATCATCTTCAACAAGCTGTTGAAGCAACATATTTAAAACTTTTATATTTTTCTTTAATGTTGGAATTACAATTGAAAACACATCTGTTCCTTTTACAAACTCTACTTTCTTATTCTTTTAAACTTGAAGCCAAATATAGTAAGAACTTTATACTTTTGATAATCTATTGTTTCATTCTTTACTGAAAAAATTTGCTGAAGATAATGCTTAGATATCCTTTTTAAAAATGCAATTATACATATCAATTTACTCATTAACTTTTCTTTTTTAGAATTAAATTTAACTTGTTCCAACGAACGTAAAAAAGTTTTCAAAATATCAAAACGTCGCTTAAAAAAACCTCTTTCTTTTGATGATAACCTTGAATGAGATGAGTTTCTTTCAACATACTTAGCTAAAGATTTACCTATATAACCACACTTATACTTGTATAATAACGGAATTTGAATTTGTGAATTTTGCCCTGCAATAGAAGTTGAAATACTTTTATCATTTAATACTTCAAATAATGCCGAAATCCTAACAATATTACCAATTGGTGGCCATAAAATTTTACTTACATTATCTTTTAATGCATGTTGGAACATATTATCATCTGGAATATTATTCAAATGACAACATATTTTTGATAAATCAGTAATATTACAAACATCTAAAATACAGTATGCCATTCCAAATTCGGGATTTTGTTCCATATATTTAACTTTTTCTTCAATATGATTTGGATACAAAATATCATCACTATCTGGGAAAATCAGATATTCACCTGTAATTAACTTTAAACCATTATTAATTGCACTTGCCTGTCCTTGATTTTCTTGATAAATATATTGGCAATTCCATCCTTTTTTTATTAATAGCGGCTCATATTTTTTATAATAATTTCTTGTACCATCAGTTGAACCATCATCAACAAAAATAAACTCAACATTTGAATATGTTTGAGAAACTAATGACTCAAAAAAATAATCTAAATATTCTTGACCATTATAACAAGGAACAAGCAATGATACTTTTTTACTATTTATTTGTTCCACTCTAACTCAACCTTCCTAAATCTTGCTTTTTCTTTATATGAACCTTTTTTAGAAAATAACTTACATTTTAAATATTTAATTTTTTTACTAAAATACACAAATTTAGAATATTTATAAGGCTTACACTTTTGTTCTTTATTCGGGTTGTTTGAATAATTATTTTTTAATACTTTTTCAACAATAGTAAGACATCTATCAACTTCTTTTTGAAGAATAATATTCACATTCGAATATGGAATCCTTTCCATATTTTCTAATTTATAAATTTGTTCAATATCTGTAATAATACGATTGGAAATACCAAATAAACTTAATAAAGAACCCAATCGAGATGAACCACCTGTTTTACTATCAAAACAAATAAAAGGTTTATTAAACATAATTGCAAAACAAACACAATGGAATGAATCTGTAATTACAAATTTGGAATTTATAATTCCATTTAACCAATCACAAGTATGATTTTTATGAATCTCGATTTCTACAACAGTTGTATTTAATTTTTCAGAAAGATAATCGTATGTTTCTTTATATTTAGACTCACGCAATAAGTATGAAAATATCTTTCCATTAGCAATCAAATCAGAATCATTAGCAATATCAACATATTTTTGTTTATCAATAAGAAATACTGGGTCTAATAACACATCTGCATCTAAGTCAAATAAGTCCTTATATATTTCTTTTCCTTGTATTTCTCTACAAGATAAATAATCAAAACTTTTTAAAGCATTTTTTAAAACATCAAGTTCTCCATCTTTAATTTTTTGATTTAAATATTCTTGTTTATCAAATCCAAAAGATGGAGCAAATGCTATTTTTTTAGTTTCAGTACTTGCAAAATTTGCCAAATATTTATTAAAAAAGCCACGAATCAAGCCTAACCTTAAAACTTGGTCAGAGCCAATAATTACTCCTTTTAGATATTTCGATAATTTTTTACACTGTTTATAACTAAGTGCTTTTGTTATATTCAAATATTTTTTAGCAAAATCTTCTAAATGTGAACCTTTATACCAACTATATTGAACCTTTTCTCCTGTGTTTAAAAGTTTAGGCGTAAACCCAAAGCTTTTTACCATTTCTTGCATTGCATAGGCTGTTAACATAGCGCCATAATTAAATGCTGAATCCCACAAATTAACAATTAAATAATCGCATTTATCATCAACGCATATATTAACTAACTCATTTATTGTCTTTTTATTCAATAAGTCAAAAAATAATTTTCGTCCCCAATTATATTCTGTGGATTTAGTTAATACGGGATTTCCTTTGACTGCATATTTTAATTGAACTTTTTTAAATAAAATATTATCTTTTTTTAAAATATTATAAAATTTCTCTGCTTTCTTATTATTAAAAAGACATAAACTTACACCCAATTCGTCTTTATATGATTTTTTGTATTTTTGAATACCCCAAAAATCACCAATAGTCATATCACCTTGCCTTGGAAATCTTTGATATTTGCAATAATAACAACTATTCCTCAAGCAAATATCACTCAAAAAAAGCTTAATAAAAGAATTTTCAGAGTAGCATTCTGCTGTTTCATTTCTATTAGTTAAAATTCTTACGAAATTTGTATTATTAACATTTGATTTTTTGTACGCTATATTTTTTATTTTATAGCGAAAATCAACATTCAAAAGTATTTCATCATCTTTTAGGAGTTCTTGTATGTATTTTTGAAAAACTTTAGATGAAGGGACCCCATGACAAACTAAATCTAAAGTAAGTAGATTATCATAATCTTTTCTCAAATAAGCTTTTAATCCAGCAACTTGGCAAGGTGTTCCAGAAAACAAAACTTGTTTATTATTATCTAATAATTGTTTTATTTGACAAAAACAATCGCAAACATCACTTTGAAGATATTTCGACTTTTTCATTTTTTTAACATCTTCAATTTTATTTGAAACTATATGTTTTACAGAAAAATTTTGAGTCCATACAGCACCAGCAACATAATAACCATTTTCTATAAAATATTCAGCTAAAACAGTAAAAAGCCCACCTGATGTCGCATTATTTCTTATTTCATCTTTTGCTTTAAAAGCAAAACACGCAGGATTATAATTGTTATCATATCGAGGATTAATAACTGGACAAATTTTCTTACACATACCACAATTAGTACATTTTGATTCATCAACAACAGGGTACAAAAAACCTTCTTCATTTGGAAGCATTGAAATAGCATTATTAGGACAAGTATTATAACACGCACCACAACCACTACATAGATTTATATTCTCAATAATTCTCACAATAAACTCAAACTTCCTTTAAATTACTAATAATGCAATAACAACAACAAGTTGGATAACAACAACCATTACCAAATTTTTAATTAATTTCTTTTTCCTGGCCATTTTGGCTGGCAGAGTTTTCAAAATATGTCGATAAAACTCTATACGGTCTTTGTATAAAGAAGGGTGATTAGCTATCATATTTACGAAAAGTTCATTTTGTTTTTTCAACTTAAAATCTGAACGTGTACCGGATTCAAATTGCCTATAAAAATACAAAATTTCATCTATTTTATATGCACATTTTTCTTTATTTGGTGCTATTTCTAAAATAGATAACCACATATTCCAATCTTCCCAGCCATCTTTCATATAATCGTGATAACCACCAACAGCTACAAAATCAGATTTTCTATACATAGCTGTATTAGGAATACAATTATTAAAAATAATTCTGTCAGGGTTAAAATCTTCAAGCTTAAACTCTTTGTTCAAAAATCCAAAAAATTGTATTCTTGAATAAACAATCCTAATATCCAAATCAGAATCTAATATTTTTACTGCTTTTTCACAAAAAGTTGGGGCAATTTTATCATCAGCATCAACAGGCAAAATGTAATCGCCGCTACTTTTTGAGATAGCTAAATTTCTTGATTTAACAACACCTTTATTATCTTTTTCATCAAGAAATATAATATTGGGGTATTTATCAGCATAACTTTTTATCACATCAGAACTGTTATCTGTAGATGCATCATTTATCACCACTATCTCTATATTTTGATATGTTTGATTTAATGCTGAATCTATTGCTTCTGATACATATTCAGCTTGATTATAACAAGGTATTATTATTGATATTTTCTTGCCCTGCATATCTGAATAAAACGAATTCATCCGACTCTTCTCGTACTTAGGATAATTTTAAAATTAACAAAATAGAGAAGTAACTAGCCGACTAGCTAGTTTTTTGATGATTTTATAGCCAAGTGGCTATTTTTAAAAAATAATTAAAGCCAATTGAATTAAATTTAAAACTAACAAAACTATTGAAACAATTAAAAGTAAAACAAAAAGCTTTTTATATTTTTTTATTTTTTTAGAAACAGGATTTTCAACCTTAATCGATTTTAAGAAAATTTCATGATACGAACTAATCATTTCAACAATTTTATCAACATCACCAAAGTTATAATAATTATCCATAATTTGGACAAACTTTGGTAGATATACATTGTTCAAATATTCTTCAGAACTATCCGTAAGCTTTCTATAAACAGAATCAAAGAACTTTATTATTTTCATACCGTGTTTTCGATAAAGATTTTTTTGTGCAACATCTGTATCTGTCCAAATACCACCAGAATGGCGACGATAAACAGACATTACATCATATAGTGCATGTATTTTCCCTTCTTTTGAATGTAGCAAATGCAAATACCAATCTCCTGGTAAAATGTCATCTGGCAACTCTTCTAAAGCATTTTGTTTCCATCTATACATAGCAGAGTTTGTTTGAATTAAATTCATCTTTAATAAACTTTCAAACGTTAACTCCTTTTTTATTTCCTTCTTTAATGGGAAAATATGCGTTCTTATTTTGTTGTCCTCAAAAATAATTTTGACAGGATGAAAACATATTGAATAGTCAGGATGTCCTTCTAAAAAATCAACCTGTTTTTGAAGTTTGTTTTCATCAATAAAATAATCATCACCCTCGTTTACAATTAAGTACTTACTTTTAGCTTGAGAAAGTGCAAATTTATAGTTTTTAAACGAACCCAAATTTTCTTTTTGATAAAAAGCTTTTATGATATTAGGATATTTTTGCTCATACTCTTTAATAATAGTTGGAGTGCTATCAGTTGAACAATCGTCAGAAATAACTACTTGAAAATCAAAATTTGTTTTCTGCATTACAAAACTATCAAGCGCCTGTTTAATAAATTTTTCTTGATTATATGTAATACAAACAATAGTAACTTTTGGTTCCATACTAATTTTTCCAATCTAATAAAGTTTCAACTGCATCAATTGAAAATACAGGAATTCTACAATTTGTTGCAACATCTTTTCTTTCTGCATAACTATCATCAATAAAAATTGCACTTTTTTCCTTAATAAAAGAACTTTTCTTATCTGTTTTTTCAAGATGTAAAATTTCATCAAAAAGTTTTGATGAAATACAATGTGTATCTAATGTATTTGAAATTTCTTTTTCGTGTTTAGAAATCAAAATTATCTTTTTATTTTGATTTTTTGTCTGATACAAGAATTTAATAACATCTGTATTCACAAGATTATCATAAATTAGCGTGTCATCTAAATCAACATAGACACATTCATATTCAAGATTTGTTTTGTATCTTGCAAAAAGAGCCCTATCAATTTCAATATCAAAATTATTATTAATCAATTTAATATCAAAACCACACGCATCATATAGGGCTAGCAAAATAAAATTAACGCCCAATGCACGATACATTCCCATTGTACCAGCAATTCTTGGCGCAATTTCTAACAAAGCTAATTCCCCATTTGAATTTTCTTTTAACTGAAAAAACCACATACCCTGAAATTTAATTTTAGAATTAATTTTTTCTGCAATAACTCTAAATTTCTCATTTTCTACAGGATAAGAATTAACACTAATACCATTATTAATCCTTGCACGCTTTCTCCCTTTTGCAAAAAGCAACAACCCAGCAGTATTAGTAAAACAATCAATTGTGTATTCTTCACCAGTAAGAAGTTCAGAAATAACTATATCCTTATTATTGGCATATTCAAATTTCAACTGTTCATAATTTTCAACTTTTTTTGCGCCTTTAGAGCCTTGCCCAACATCTGGCTTAATAAAAACAGGATAATTTATTTCTTTATCGTAAATATTATAAACTTTAGGACAAAGAACAGTATCTTTTAATATATCATATGTTTTTTTCTTTGAACGAGCTATTTCGCAAGTTTCAAGAGGCGATGTTATAACTTTTGCTTTTAAATTTTCAGCATTTTGGGCAAGTTTTAAAACAACACTATCGTGTGCAGGCACAATAAAATCTATAGAGTATTTTTCACAAACGTCATTAATTGAAGAAATAAAATCATCGCTATCTACAAATGGAATTCCTTCAATATAATTTTTATAAACAAACCTACCGTGATCAGGCAAACTAGATGCGCCAAACATTTCAAAGTGAATATCTTTAGCTAAGGCCCTGTTAACCTCTAAGCCTATTTCACTTCCGCAAGGAAAAACTAATATATTTTTTTTATTTGCCACCCTCAATTTTTCCTTTTCTATTGTTCTCTTCTTACATCAATAACTTGACCAGTCAAATCAGATAAAAGTGTTTTAATTGAAGCCTCTGCAACCTTTTCTGGTTCCAACAAACTTCCTTTTTGCTCAGCCCCAAAAGCCTTTAATCGCATTGGAGTTGCAGTTCTTTCTGGATTTATAACATTAACTCTTATTTCATCCATAGCTAGCTCTTCTGCTAATGCTTGAGTTAAATTTACAATGCCTGCTTTTGTTGATGAATATGTTGAATACAACGCTCTTCCTCTGGTATAACTACTTGATGCATATAGCAACAAACATCCCTTTGTTTCCTTTAGGTACGGGATTGCAGCCTTTGCAACATTTATAGATCCAACGTAGTTGATATTAATATCATTTTGAATGTCATTAATATCTCTATCAATTAGTTTACCCATTCTAAGAACACCAGCAGAATTGATAATGTAATCAATTTTGCCAGTCTTAGCATAAACATCTTTTAAAAACTCTGCAACATTGTCATACGAAGTAATATCACATCCTGTAGAACTTCCACACCCAAAAACTTTTGCATTATATTTTGAAGCCAAATCACAAACGCATTTACCAATACCACTTGTCCCACCGAATACAACTATTGTTTTACCCTCTATATTTGCAAGATTTTCTTCTTGTGGATAAATAGAGCTTTTTAATTGAAATAATCTATCCGCCATATAAATATCGCTAGGATATGTAATTTTTATGTTTTCTATTTCACCTTCAACTACATAAACATCACATAAATTATATTTGACAATCAAACCACAATCATCAGTAAAATTCTTATCATTTTTAGATAGTTCGTGCGCTTTTTTTATAACTGAAAGTTTAAAGCATTGTGGAGTTTGCCCACGTCTTAGATTTGCACGAACCGGAATATTCTTAATTGTATTTTTTTCATCCACTTCAATAATCGTATCAGCTGTTGGAATAGCGACATCAATTGCATCATAATTTTTTAAAGCTTCAACACAATCTTTTATAATTCTTTGAGACAAAAACGGACGAGCACAATCATGAATAATTACATTTGCATCTTCTTCGACTATTGAACTTATACCAATAAATGAACTGTCTTTTCTCGTCTCTCCACCATTTAATAACGAAACAACTTTTTTATAATTATTTTTTAACAAAATATTTTCTGCAACATATCTATATTCAGGAGTAATAACAACACAGATATTATCAATTTCTGGAGCATTTTCAAATATTTCAATTGTATGTTCTAAGATTGTCTTTCCTGCTATTTTTACAAACTGTTTTGGCAGTTCATTACCATAACGACTACCAGAACCAGATGCTAATATGATTGCATAATTTTTACTCATTATTTTTTCTCTCATTTAGTTTATTTTTTACATACTGAACAATTCTCTCTGAATTATTCTCATCATTATATTTTTTAGGAGTGAATATTTCTGAAATTTTTTCTCTCAACTCCTTGTTATATTGAGGGTTTTCATATGATTTTTGTATAGATGTAAGCGTTTCATCCCAAGTACGTGTAACATCACCGGGACAATTTTCTTTATATGGCATTGAGAAAGAAGCATCACCACTACAATATTTTTCTTGATCAAAAGCAAAAAAGACAATTGGTCTATCTAAAATTAAAAAATCATAAACAATAGAAGAATAGTCTGAAATCATAAGTGAATATTCATGTAATTCTTTATAAATATCTTTTTCTTTACTAACTGAAAATCTAGGATATTTTGAAATGGCTGCCAAAATATTTTCTTCATAATTTCTCCAAGTATGAGGATGAAGTCTTAACGTAAATGTTCCATTAATTTTTTCTAAAATTTGGTTAATATTTTCAATATTATCTAAAAACATTTTAACCATAGATGTTTCATCATCTGCAATCCATCGATATGTTGGAGCATAAATAATTTTAAACTGATTAATGACCTTGTTTTTATTGTGGGCTAAATTCACATTACGTGGATATCCACACATAAATTGAGCAGAAGAAGGAACTTGCCAAGGTGTTGCATTATATTGAGAGAACTGTTCTCCGGGACAAAGAATCATTAAATATTCTTCAAACAATTCACGAAATGGGGCAAAGAATACATACTTGATTTTTTTTAAAATTCTAGTCAAAAGACTATCTTCTGGTTTTGTACAGATATCTGAAGAAAGTCGAACTCCATTCACATTTGTATTTTTTATTTTATTTCCATATGGTGCCATACTTTTTAGACCAACACCGTGCCATAAATTAATAAATTTCGTACAAGCATTAAAACCAAACCTACTATCATAATCAGACATTTTAAAATGATCAGAAAACGCTACCTGTGCCCTAGCCATTGTCCAAATACCTTTAAAACTTTTCATTTTTAAAACAGGCATTTTTTCTTGTTGTAACTGTTTCAATACATCCTTATTTTTTGTAAGCCATACAACATCAATTTCAGGATGATTTTTAACAATGTACTCATATAGATATTTTGTATTATCCATATAATTATTTTTAAAAAATCCAGAGAAAACCCAAAGATTTTTCTTTTTAGGAACTAAAGAAAAAATCCAGTACAAAGAAAATAAATTGAAACATTTAACCACATTTGACAATTTTTTTCTGATTTTTCCTAAGAAATCTTTAATTTTTATATTCTTTAAATAATAGATTATTGTTAAATTTGGTTTTAAAATAGATAACACACTATTCCTTTTTAGCATTTGTGCACGTTCAACACCTAATCTATTTATTTGACATATAACATATTTATATTGTAGCAATAAAGATTTAACGTAAATATATTCTTCTGGATATTGTTCTTTGAATTTTTCTAATTCCAACCAAAGTTCATTTTTTATAATTGAATCAATATAATTTATGACTTCTAGTCGCAAGCGATTTTCAAGCGCTACAACACCAAATGAATTATAATTTTTCTTAAAATATTCAGCAAAAAAATAAAATATTTTTATATATTCTTTTCTTGTTTTTATATAGTGAGAATCTATATCTTTTGATGTCGTATACACACCCTGACCGTTTTGACGCCATACACTCATTACGTCACTAAAAATGTACAAGTGTTTATTAGCAAGGTGAAAGAATAAAATTGGAAAATCGCCAATTAAGCCATTTTCACAAATACTTGAGTAATCTACTTTTTTCCAACGAATAAAAAAAGCAGACATTTGTATACCTTCGTTAACAATCTCAGATATTGTTATTTTTTTATTCAAAGGCACTCGTTTTTTTTGAGGCAATAAGAATGGTTCTCTTTGTTTTGAATAATACTCATATAATGCCCATGTTGAATCTGCACCCTTTAACAATATTCTATGTGCACAAACATTAACATCTTCATTTTTTTCCATAAAATCAAATTGGATTTGCAATTTGTTTTCATTAGTCCAAAAATCATCACCATCACAGAAAGCAACGTATTTTGCATTTGCTTGTTCACACAAATCAATGAAATTTTTCAAACAGCCTAAATTTTGTTCTCTTCTTATATGAACAATAATATCAGGATATTTTCTTGCATACTCAGCAACAACCTCGCTAGTACCATCTGTAGAACAATCATCACCAACCAATACTTGGAATTTAAAGTTCGTTTTTTGCATTATAAAACTATCAAGAGCGTCCTTAATATAATCCTTTTGATTATAGGTAACACATACAACCTGAACTTTAACTTCTGAATCCATATTTTATCCTATTTAAAATAATTGATTGAACCTCTTCTTCCAAATCGCCATAGTATGGCAAGCAAAGAACCTTGTTTTTTAAATCATCCACCACTGATAAATCCGCAAGTTTAACAGCTAAATCGTTCTTATAACACTCATAATCATGACATGCCGGATAGAAGTACTTCCTTGTAAGAATATTTTGTTCTTTAAATTTTTCATAAACTTCATTTCTAGATAAAGGATAATCATCCTCAATAACTATTGGATAATATTGATATGAATTTGTAGCAGTAGATGGCATTTGTGGGATTCTAATACCTTTAACGTCTTTTAAGCCAGCATCATAAAAAGCTTTAACCTTAGCTCGTTTTTCTTGTTCATTTTTAAACAATTTAAGATTTAATAATCCAATAGCTGCTTGAAGTTCATTCATCTTCCCATTAATTCCAACTTCTTCAACCAATTCTTCAGAACGAATACCAAAGTTTCTAAGATTATAAATTTTTCTGACTAAATCCGGATTATTATATGTTAAACATCCACCCTCAATAGAGTTATACAACTTAGTTGCATGGAAAGAATACATTGTAATATCACCATATGTACCAATACTTCTTCCATTTACCTCTGTAGAAAATGCATGAGCAGCATCATAAATAACTTTTAAATTATGTTTTCTTGCAATTGCATCAATTTTTTCTACATCACAAGGGAAGCCATAAACGTGAACACCTAAAATAGCAGAAGTATTTGGAGTAATCAACGCCTCTATTTTATCTGCATCAATTGTCATTGTATTTGGTTCAATATCACAAAAAACAGGTTTTAAATCATTCCAAGCAATACAATGAGGTGTTGCAGCAAAAGTAAATGGAGTTGTAATGACTTCGCTACCAGCTGGCAAATTTAAAGCCTTTATGGCAACAAGCAGTGCAATAGTTCCATTATTAAACAAAGATACATTAGGAACCTTTAAAACATCTTTTAACTTTGTTTCAAGTTCATTATGTTTAGCACCCATATTTGTAAGCCATTTAGATGCCCAAATTTGCGCAAGTTCAGCTTCAACATCACTTAGCGCAGGCAATAAAGGCTGAGTAACAAAAATCTTTTTGTCCATCTTCACTTCTCTAGTTATATAAATAGTTAATTTCGTTTAATCTAATATAAATTCTAGTACGAAAAACTATTGCATGCAATTATTTTAAAAGCATAATTAAGAAATTAAATAAAAATTACAATCGTTTTCTTTTAATTCATCTAGAGATGTCCATCCTGGAGCGCAATTTAAATATACTGTTTCTGATGAAATATCACCAAGAAACTCAACTTTTTTTGTTTCTTCAGCGAGGTCTGAAACTGGAACTTTTGTGTAATTTTTAGAGAAATAAACAGGCATTTCGTTATCATTAGAAACCGAAGAAGCTAAATTACCAATATAACCAAACATTTTATCTCTTAGTTCTTTTAACTCAGCTTCATCTCTATTTTTTAAGAAAGCATTATTTATTTCCACATTTTCAACAATTACAGATGGTTTTTCATCAATTTTTCCAACAAAAATTCTAGACATTGCAACAATATTACCATTTTCATCTGTCATTTCAACAACATTAAACGCAGTATTTGAAAGATAAATAGGCGTTGCTTTGCCGTTACCACCATCAATAATTGCGGTACAACAAGATGTTCTATTTCCCATAAATAAATCTTTTTGCGGTTTTCTATCCCACAATTTGATATCATATTTATGTCCATTAAACTCAATAGAAGTTTTTTCTGAATAATTTAGCCACTTGTCATAATTAAGTCCAGCTTTTTTAAACTTAGCTTTTGTTTTTGCATTAGTTCGGCCCAAAGGATTAGTTATATGCTGAATATGTTCTTTAAAATCTTTAAGAATAGCAAGTTTTGCAACATCTTGAGCCGTAATATCAACAGAAGCAAATGGAGAAATTCTACAGAATTCATTAAACACGTCTTTTTCTTCCATAGATTCAACTCGTTCCAGCAAGTCAATTAATGCAGTTGCGGTTTCTTCCGTGAAACCATTATGGATTAAACTCTCTTGATTTTTTAGTAGTTCTTGTAATTCATGTATAAGTTGAAGCCTTTTATCATCATTATAAATAGAATCTCTTATAAATGCGAAATCAGCCGTTTTTTGAGTACGAAGAAGCAAGAACATATAATCTTTATCAAAATCTAACTTGTCAGGATGAGATTTAACTTCTTGTGGTGTTAAACCAATAGTTTGCATTAGGGTATCAAATATTTTATTATTCAAATCTGAAACATTTACAGTTCCATCTTTGACAATATTTTCTAAGTATGAAATATCTATATAGCCCATTTTATGATATAAAACTATTTTTGATAAATCTATTTTTTCTTTAGAACTTAAAAGTTTGCCATCCTCTTTTCGACATTTTGTAAGTTTAGAAACAAGCTCATAGTGCTTATCATCCATTTTATCTAATAAACACAATTCATCAGAGAAAATAGAAGTTCGTTTATCCATCATTTGATTAAAAGTATCAACATCTAGGTATTTAAGCATTCTTGATATAGGTCCCATATGCACCTTAAAGAACCCAATCATTCTATCTTGATAAGATGCTAATACATCAGGCGGAAGTGTAGGATACTGTCCGTTTACTTTTTCTGTATGTTCTAAAGGAATATCTGCCAAATATAAATTTGGTCTTTTCATAGCCTGTTTTAATGGAGACTTTATAAATGTCTTTCCACTCGCAAACAAATCTTTAAGAGAAACATCTGAGTTAACAAGATTTGAAAATGCACTAACAGAATAATTATTAAAGTCGTATAACTTATCAATCATTGGGTAAAGATTTGGATTACCAGCAATCTTTTTCAAATCTTCTTTTATCGTAGAATTTTCAAGTTCTTTTATTCGTTCAATCTTTTTCTTATTATTAGGGCTTATACCGCAAGTAACAATTTTTTGCGCAATTGAAGCTTCAAAGCCTTCTTCAACCAAGGAAACAAATTTTTTCATTTTTTCTTCTGAATAAGAAATACTAGTTAAATAATCATAAGAACAGCCTTTTAAAATGTACTTAGAATAAAACTCTCTACGTTCAGCAGTTTTTTCATAATCAATTTCTGGGTCTATATAACTATCAGGCATATAAGCATTATATGTAGATATTTTTATAGCATCTTTAAGCGTATGCCCTTTCTCTAAATATTCATTAATGCAATTAAACTCTTCATCACTTAAATAAGAACATTCTTTAGAAAGTGTACTTAAATCTTCATAACTCAGTCCGGCATTATAGAATTTCATCAAGTGAGAATACAACGTAATATTGTTGCTGCGATATTCATTTTTATTGGAAGACTTGACTGCATCTATAAATGACTTATCATCAGACATTGAAAATAATATTTTTTCTAAAGGCACATTCCTTTTTATCATTTCTGACACTCTATCAAATTGAGCTGAATCTTTATAATCCAATTGTGACAAGACTACTGCAGTATCAGAATTATCTACGGTTGCACCTCGTTTTTTTAATTCTTTAAAATTTTCAAGAGCTTTTTCATTGATAAAACCTAAATCAACAAACTTGGAAACGTTTCTTACATTATTTAATTCTGCAAGAAAAGAAACTAAAGTTTCTTTTTCTTCAGGAGTTATCCAATCATCACCTCGTTCATGTTGAAGTTTTGCCATTACCATAATTTTGTCGGCATTTTCACCTTCTAATTCAGGAATTATATTTTGCATCACAATATCAACAGGAATATCACTTGATGGTAATTTACTATAGTAAAGATCAGATGCAGTACTTAACAAAGCACCTTTTTGTAAGAAAGGAATAAGAGCAGAAACATCCGTACCATTTTTTTCGTATTCTTTTAATTTTTTTAATTCTGAGTATTTAACACCACTTTTTAAAAGCTCAACATCTTCTGGCGTTGCAGAATAATCAAAGAATGAAATATCAGAGCTAGGAACACCTATAGAAAGCAAATCTAAATGTTTCAATGTATCTGGTTCCCATCCACCATAAATACCTTCTAAAGATATTTCAGGATTAGAATCAATAATATTTTTTGCCTTTTCATAACAACTTGGTGTTTGCAAACAGAATTTAGCCAAATAAAGATTTGCACCTCGTTTTGCTAATTCTAAAACTTTAGCAGAATCTTCTTCAGATAAGTCAGACTCAATAAAAGTTTGCGTTTGTGATATATCTTTAAAAATTGGCAATAAAGAAATAATTTTTTCTTTTTCTTCTTCAGTTTTATCTAAACTAGCTAAATTTACAGCACTATAATACTCAAGTCCTCTTTCCATATATTCTGCAGCTTTTTGTGCTACAACAGGATTATCAAGTTGAGCTAAGGGGATAGCATATTGAGCTACATTTTCTTCTCTATCTAATAGAGAATAAGCTACATTTCTTTTTTCTTCTTTATCAATCGTTCGTTGATACACATCAATTGAAGTTGAAACAGGAATATTATGCAGTTTAGCTTGTTCTAATGCATCCTTAACTTGAGAATCTTCCAAAATAATGTGATTGTGAAGACAGTCTAATGGAACTCCTAACTCAATAAGTTTTCCTGTTCTTTCTAAATCTCTAACTTTTGAAATAGGCAACCAAAAATCATAATCATTCGCATCTAACTTGTGTTTTTTAGCTAGTTCTTGAATTTTTTTGGTATCTTCTGGAGAAACAGAACCCATATAATATGCAGCTGTTGCAGAATTACTCAGTGTTTTATTTTCTTCTAATGCTTTGTTTAAACCTACATATTCTCTATCGTTTAAACGCATAGAATATAAAGCAAGATTTGGATCTAATCCACGTTTATACATTGAATTAAATTTTTCAAATTCATTATCATCACGTAAAACTCTTTTTAAAGAGTATTCATCGAGTTTAAAGTGAGTTCGTTTTGGTGAAAAATCGAATTTTGCTTTTTTTAAAAATTCAATTCTTTCATCACTAACACTTGAATATCCAAATAAATCTCTTGCAAATTTATATGGAATATTAAATTTCGAAAGTTCTGCTGCTTTTTGATTTTGCTCTCGATTCCAAAAATTATTATAAACAGAATTAATATCTTCAACTGTTAATCCTGCGTCAACATATCCCATCATTTCTGTAAATGTTTCATCATCAGTAGAAAGAAACACTCCATTATCTTTTTCCTGTATTTCTCTTTCTTGAAGCATTTTCAATTTTGTTTCATAAGGAATAGGTTTTGAATAAACATTATCAAGTATAATTTTTGCCTTTGCCATACTAGCAACAGCATCTGATGAACTTACTTGATTAGCACCTGAAAAAGAAACCTCTTTTTTATTCTGTTTTTTATTAATACTTGAAACCTTTTGAATAGAAGGATCAATCCTATTAAAAATTTCCACTACTTTTCCTTACATTCCTAATGCATAAAAAAGATAACGGATTTTATAAAATAAACTTTAATAAAATAATATTTTTGTTAACAAATTTTAATTTGTATTCTTTGAAATAGAAACAACAACACTTGTAAGAGCAAATAGTGCAATAACGTTTGGAATTACCATCAAATTATTAAACATATCAGTTAATTCCCAAACAAAATCACTAGAAACTAAAGTTCCAACCAAAATAAATATAAGAGCAATAATCGTATAAATCATTTTAGCCAATTTGGAATTTTTATTACCAAACAAATAGACTATGTTGATTTTACCAAAAAGATTCCATCCTAAAATTGTAGAAAAAGCAAAGAATAATAAACAAATAGCAACAAACATAGCACCAATAGAAGAACCAAATATACTTCCAAATGCAGTTTGTACCAAATTAGTTTTATTTAAAACACTAACAATTTCACCAGAATAGCCAGCAGATAAAACACCATCAGAAGTATACAAAGTTGAAATAACAACAAGTGCATTTAATGTAAGAATAACAAACGTATCCATAAAGACACCCATCATTGCAATAACACCTTGATCATGTGGATTTTTAACATTTGCTAACGCGTGAGCATGAGGAGTTGACCCCATACCAGCTTCGTTAGAGAACAAACCTCTTTTAGCACCTTGGCTAATAGAAGTTTTAAATGCAACCCAAAATCCACCACCCAAAATTGCTTGTGGAGCAAAAGCATATTTAAAAATCAAAGCAAATGTTTCTGGGATGTAGTTGATACGGGCAATTAAAATACAGCAGCAACCAACTATAAATAGTCCAGCCATAATAGGAACCAGTTTTTCAGTAACTGCTGCAAGTCTTTTTATTCCACCAATAAATATTGATGCACAGGCAATAACTAACAAAATTCCAATAACCCAAGGATTGACACCAAATGCAGTTTTCATACAGTTTGCAATTGAATTAGATTGAACCATACATCCCATAAATCCCAGAGCTAAAGTAATTGCCACAGCAAAGAAACCAGCTAAGAATTTGCCAAAACGACCTTTAAATGCTGTCGTAATATAGTAAACTGGTCCACCTTTTATTTCACCCGATTCTTCAATTTTTCTGGTTTTAACAGCTAATGTAGCTTCTGCATACATAGTTGCCATACCAAAAAACGCAATTACCCACATCCAAAAAATAGCACCGGGTCCACCAATTAATATAGCACCTGCCGCACCAACAATATTTCCTGTACCAACTTGAGCTGCAATAGCTGTCGCTAGTGCTTGAAACGATGTCATACTATCTTTAGTATGTTTATGAAATAAATCAATTCCACCAAAAAGTTTCCGAAAACCTTCCACAAAACATCTAATTTGAACAAATCTCGTTTTTATTGAATACCAAACACCAATACCAACAAGTAAAAAAACTAAAATATAGTTAGATAAATACTCGTTAAATTTAACAACAAATGGATATATTACATTTTCAAGTGTTTCAAACATTATGTTTTTCCAAATTTCAAATAAGAATAATTGTAGCAAAAACAAACTTAATTCAAAAAGAATATTTGTATCAATTTTGTCATAAATAATATAAAGAGATTTTTCTTTTTAATATATTTAAAAATGTGAGAAGATTTTTATAGAGGAATAGAAAGAGAAAAGTATGAATATATTTTCAATATTGACTCTTATTGGTGGTTTAGCGTTTTTCCTTTATGGTATTTCAATTATGTCATCTGGCTTAGAAAAAATTGCTGGTGGCAAACTTGAAAAGCTGTTAAAGAAAATGACATCTAGCCCATTAAAAGGTTTATTACTTGGTGCAGGTATTACAGCAGTTATTCAATCATCATCAGCTACAACAGTAATGTTGATTGGTCTTGTAAACTCTGGGCTAATGGAATTATCACAAACAATTAGCGTTATTATTGGTACAAATATTGGTACAACAATTACAGCTTGGATCTTAAGTTTAAGCGGTATTGATGCAGGTACATCTATGGTGCTAAAACTGTTAAAACCAGAATCATTCACTCCATTATTGGCATTCATTGGTGTATGTATGATAATGGCTGCAAAAAGCACAAAGAAAAAGAGCATTGGTTCTGTAATGATAGGCTTTGCAATCCTAATGTTTGGTATGGGATTAATGTCTAGTTCAATGGCCCCATTAGCTAATGATGAAGGTTTTAGAAACACAATGGTTGCTTTCTCTAACCCATTTTTAGGCTTTATTGTTGGGGTTATTCTAACGGTAATTATCCAAAGTTCATCAGCATCTGTTGGTATTCTTCAAGCATTATCAATGGTTGGCGGTGTATCTTGGGGCGTTGCTATTCCAATCGTACTTGGTCAAAACTTAGGTACTTGTATTTCAGCAGTACTAGCTAGTATCGGCGTAAGTACAAATGCAAAAAGAGTTGCAGTCGTACACGTAATCTTCAACTCAATCGGAGCAATAGTCTTATTACCACTATTCTATCTATCAAATGCAGTCTTCCACTTCTCTTTTGTAAATACAGACATCAATCCAGCTGGTATTGCTGTTGTTCACTCAATATACAATATACTTACAGCAATATTGTTATTTAACTTTATTAAATTCTTAGAAAGAACAGCAATAAAACTTGTTCCAGACTCAAAGAAAGATGCTGGCAAAAAAGTATTCTTAGACGACAGATTATTGAACACTCCTGCTCTTGCTATATCAGAATCCTTCAACAAAACAGTTGAAATGGCAGAGCTTGTTCAATATAACTACATTGCAGCAACAAAAATGTTAAAAAGTTTCCATTCTAAAAAAGCTGATGAAATTGTTGAAAACGAAACAACAATTGATAACTTTGAAGATTACCTAAATTCATACTTGTTAAAACTTTCTGGAAAAGAATTAACAGAAGAAAACAACAACAAGATTTCTCAAGTTATGCTAGCAATTGGTGACTTTGAAAGAATTGGAGACCACGCTTCTCACATTCTTAAATACGCAAAAAAACTAAACGAAGGAGAATTAAAATTCTCAGAAGAAGCTGTTGATGAAATTAAAACAATCGTTAATGCTGTTGAAGAAATCTATGAAATGGCGCTTGAGTGTTATAAAACAGATAACCTTGAATTAGCTCAAAAAATAGAACCACTTGAAGCCGTTATTAAAAAAGGTGTTAAAAGAGCAAAGAAAAACCATATTCAAAGACTTCAAGCTGGCCAATGTAATGCACAAAGAAGCTTTATTTTCTCTGATTTATTAAACGATTTGAGAAGAATAGCTGCACACTGTGGAAACGTTGCAACAGGTGTAATTCAACTTCACGATATTACAATCAACAAACACGAATATAACCATAGAAATAAAGATGAAGATTTGGAATTTAAAAATAGATATAAAGATTACAAATCTAGATACAAAGTTCCTAAAAAATTCCAAGAAACAAATTCATAGCAAAAAATCACTCCTTTGGGAGTGATTTTTTTATTTAATATTTTTTATTTTCAATGTGTCCAATTTTGTCGCACCATCTTTTTATATTAATAATATGAAACTTAATTATTTTTCAAACATTCTTCCAAGTACTGCTTGTACTCTTCCTTAAGTGCTTTTGGAGCAAGGATACGGCAGTTCGCTCCCCACTTGAATACGTGCCACATAATTTCCTTGCTTCCACTGGCTTTGAAAGAGACGGTTATACTTCCGTCTTTTTCTTCTTTTATTTTTTGTGTTGGATGGAAATTATATTGACTTGCATCTTGCGCTAATTCCTTTGAGAATGAAAGCTTAACATCTAACACTTCTCCGTGATAGACTCCAAAAGAAATATTAGTATATTCTTGCAAATTAAAATCACCTTTTTCAAATGTTTTATCGGTTAATTTTAATTCATCAAACTTATGCAATAGATAATTATAAATTTCATTTCCTTTTGCTTTTTCTCTTGCAACAAGATAAATTTTTTCACCATAAATCAAACCTAAAGGCTCAAGCAATCTTTCTTTATTATGATAAATACCTTTTACCATTTTTGAATGTTGCAAAGACTCACGAATAACATCAATTACACCCAAATCAATTTTGTACTGAGGAGTCTGACGAACAGCATAACCTTCTGTTTGCAAATACAAATCAATATTATTTTCAACAATATCCATATTTTTTCTATTTAAAGATTTTATTTTTTCAACAGTTCTAGCAAGTTCAACCTTCATTTCTTTGTTTGTAGTACGGCGTTGGAACTGTTCAATATTACCTATTTCCTTTGGAGTAAAAGAAATCAAATGACTTATTGAATAATTAATAAAACCCCAATGTTTTTGAGTATCTTTTGTTTCTATTTCATCAACAGATGGGAAAATACAAGTTAAGCTATCTCGCATACGTTCTGCTGTTCTACGCGAAACATTGTAGCGTTCTGCGATTTCGTTAATAGTAACCCCTTGTATTTTTGACGACATAAAAATCGCCAAGTCTAAAATATCTGAAACTCTTGAATATCTAGGTTTATTCTCTGCCATAACTCCCTCACTTTAAAATCAATTTTATCACATACGTCCAATTTTGTCGTTAGAAGATTTTAAGATTAAATCGAAAGGAAAAAGAATATGACAGGATTAATTAAACTATTAATTTTATTACTATCTATTTTATTATTTGGAAAATATTTTATTCTACTAGGAGGATTATTCACACTAATGATTAAAAGTTTCAAAAATATTTACTGCTACGAATAAAAAGAAGGGCTTATTTGCCCCTCTTTTTATTTGCTATACATACTGCCGATAACTTCTTCGTATTTTTCAAAGACCTTATTTCGTTTTACTTTTTGAGTTGCACTCATCAAACCATTATCCACACTAAATCCTTCATCTAAAACAGAGAATGATTTTACTTTTTCAAACGCTCTTAAATTTGGTTTATTTTCAATGTGCGTATTAATTTCACTTTTGATTAAAGCGTCTAACTCTGAATGATTTAAAGTATTTCTGCTATTTTTAAAGCTTTGAATATTTTTCATATTAATTCCACATTTTTCAAGTGCTTCTTTAGATGGAACAACTAAAGCGCCAATACCGCTTTTATCTTGTCCAACAAGAACAATTTGGTCGATATATGGACTTAACAAAATAGCTTCTTCGATTGGCACAGGCTCAACATTTTCACCACTAGATAAAACAATAGTTTCTTTTAATCTTCCAACTAAAACTAAATTATTATCCCTTGTTAACCAGCCTAAGTCACCTGTAATAAAGTAGCCATCTTCTGTCATTACTTTTTTAGTAGCTTCTGGGTCTTTGTAATACCCCTTCATTATTTGCGGTCCTTTTACAATTACAAGACCTTTCGAGAATGTAGGTAGTGGCTTAAATGTTTTTGGATCAACTACTTTTAAATCTGTACCTGCAATAGGTGAACCAGCACAACCCAAGAAATTTTTATCACCAACATTTCTCAATGTTAATACAGGTGCTGTTTCAGTTAAACCATAACCAATTCTTAAATTAACACCAATTGCATCATAGAAAAGTTCATCTTGCATTGATAAAGCGCCACCACCAGAAATAGAAGCCCTAATTTTATCAAGACCAACTGCCTTTTTAATTTTTTTGTATAAAGTGTTATAGAATAATATGTGTAAAGGCTTAATAAATGAACGAACTACTCTATGATAAACTGTTGACCAGAAATGATAATTCCATTTGTTTGTAATTCTTCTTTCCCCATACATTTTATGAATTTTATATGAAATAGAAGTTTTAACAGCAAAGTCAAAAATATTATACATAGCTGGCGATGCTTGTTTTAATTTTTGATAAACACCAAGCCTAATTGCTTCCCAAATACGAGGAACAGACATAAATGTATCAATATCATAAGTTGCCAAATCATTTTTTAAACCTGCTAATGTTGTATAATGCATATTGCAACCACGAGAAGCGTAATAACATTGTGCTATTCTTTCATATGAATGCCAAATAGGTAAAACTTGAAGTGTTTTTTCACCTGGCTGTGATTGGAAACCATCATGCACAACTTCTAATTGATAAATTGAATTTTCGTGGCTTAATAAAACACCCTTTGGATTTCCTGTTGTACCAGAAGTATAAAGAATAGTACAATCATCACTTCTTTTCATTTTAACAGGTTTAAATGTATTTTCTTCTCCTAGTTTTAAAATGTCGCCATATGAATATACCTTAGCTTTAACATTTTTTGCATCTAGGGTATTTTTCACATATGTAACAATAACAAAATCTAACTTAAATTTTTCAAGGAAAGGCTTCAATGCGTAATACAATTTTTCATCACGAAGGACTAAACCTTTGCAATCAGAATGAGCTGTAATGTATTCTAATTCTTCAATTGGAGCATTAGAACCACGAAGTACATCAACAGCACCACATTTTAAAATTGCCATTGAAGTAGCCATCCACATACCATTACTTTCAGCAAACAGACCAACCTTGTCACCTTTTTTAATACCTAAAGCTTGTAAGCCTGTTGCAAAAAGGTTCATAGTTTTTCTAAGTTCACCATAAGTCATAAATACATTATTGTATTTATCTGTAATAGCGTGATACTCAGAAAACCTCTCCATACAATTTTCTAATACTTCAGAAAGAGAATTCATTCCGTTATAACACACTACTTTTTCTACTTGTTTATTTTCCATCTCACACCCCTAATTCCACTTAGGTAAATTTTACAAGATTATAAAAAACGAAACAAGAATTTTTTGCTAGATTGTAACGAAACAACAACTACTCATCTAGGGCACAATTCAGATATTGAAGTGTAATATATGTTTTGTTATTTTCTATTTTCTTATCTAGGACTTCGAAATTTGCTCCCCTAGCAAGAACTGCATTGCTGTCACCTGAAAACATATTAAAACTAATATCACGAGAAATTGGGGTACCTGCTGGTGTTTTAATAATCATAACGGCACAAGTTTCAGGATCAGATGAACCATCTGTATATTGAGAAAATCCTTCTGCATATTCCAGCTTTGATGCCATAAATGGGTAGCCCAAATCAGGATTAATTACATCGCCAACTTTCGCTTCTTTAATCACCTCTAATGCTCTATTTGAAGAACTATCAACAATGCCTCTATAGTATGTTTTAGGAAATAACGACGGAATTACTTTTTTAAAAGAAGCATCTAGTTCATCAATTTTCTTTTGCATATTTTGTGTATAAGCTAAAACTTCAGCTTTTTCTTCTTCTGAACCAGATTCAAAAGTTGTTGGAAATGTCGCTTTTGCAATTTCTTCATTTGATAAACCTTGACTTTGTTTTTCAAGAAAATCTCTTATTCGAACTTGACGACCTGTAATATGGAAATCATCTTGAAGTTTTGATTGAAGCCTATATGGAATAGGTGCCTTATCTGCTTTTTTAGCACCAGAAAAGGAAACGCAATCGCTACTTTGTGTATACATATTTATATTAGATTGTCTTTTAATATTATTGTTTTGATTAACTGAATTTAAATTTATACTATTAACTATCATATTATCCGTCCTTACCTATGTTACTTTAAAACAACTAAATCATATTTTTTGATAGCTTTCAGATTTTTGTTTACAAAATAAAACTTTAAAGCAAATTTTTTATTTATAAGTTTTATCTTAGTATGAAAATTCAAAACTCTATCCCTCAAATATATTCGCTAAATTTCAAAGGACATGAAGCAAAAAAGCTTGATAGAATTTTGGTGCACCAAAATGAATCATATGGTGCAGATGCAATATTAAGGCAACTTGATGCTATAGCATCCAAACATAAAGTTCACGTAGAAAGAGTAAAATACTTCCCAGATACTTGGATACAAGATGAAATATACTTTACACCAAATAAAAAGGTTATTTCATCTAATTATCGTTACGCAACTGGATATGCAGATATTTGCGGTTTGGAACCAGATGAGATAACTAACAATGAAAATCCATTTAGAACTAGAAGTGTTGACGGTGGTAATTTATTTTTTGTGACAGATAAAGATGGCAAACAAGTAATTTTATCCGGAAGAAACAAAGAAGGATATAGCGAACTTGAAGGATATGATAATGTTTTTGAAGCCGATAAGGTAATCACTCTTCCGCGTGCAGACTACCACTTAGATTTATTTATAACACCGATTGGCGACAATAAAATTTTAGTTGCTGATGACGATTTAATGCTTGATGGACTATATAAAATTTTAGAAGCTTGCGTTATGTTCACAGAAGAAAATCCACAAGATGAAAGTTCAAAAGACATAAAACAAGTTGCAGGAAATCTTATTGAATTAATAGATTCATTTGATGAGTGCAAACATAAATATTTAAATAAAGGAAGCGAAAAAGAAGCGGCTAAAATTCTGCAAGACAATGGATTTGAAGTAATCCCTGTACCATCAAGAATTTATAATTTCACAAAATGGCATAGTCCAAAAAATAGAGAGAATTTAACTCATCAATTAAATTACTCAAATGCTGTTACTTTCAAAAACGATAAAAATGAAACAATTTTAATTGCAGCGAAATCAGGACTAGAAAAACAATTAGGATTAACCGATACTATAGCAAAGAAAATTGGAATTGATTTTGAAAACTTATTTAGAGAATCTGTTTCAGAACACATAAGACCAGAAAATGTTCACTTCATAGAAGGTGATAGAAGAAGACCAATTTCAAGCATTTTAGAAGAATGTAAAGGCGGCTTGCACTGTATGTGTGTGGAAGTTCCAGATTATTATGCATAAAATATAAAAAAATTTTATATAGTATAATGATTTCATTATGAATAAAGATGAACTTATAAACAAATGCATTATTGATGAAGATGCAATTGTAACTTATCCATTTGCTGATAGTAAATATAAAGGCACGCCCATTTTAAGGCATAAATCAAACGAAAAATGGTTTGGCGTTGTATTTGAACAAGAAGAAATTTTATACTTGAATTTAAAGGCACGTCCAGAAGAAATTTGTATTTTAAAAGACCAATTTCCAGAAAGTATAAAACCTGCTTGGCATATGAACAAACGCCATTGGTACAAAGTTGATGTCAATTCTATTTCATCTGAACTTTTAGAAAGACTTATTAAAATAAGCTTTGATATAACTGCTAAAAAGAAAAGAAAACTGATATAATTTTCAAAAAAGGAGCAAAAATGCAAAACATAAAATTACAAGGACTTGATATTGACGGAAATGAAAAAGAATACTCATTGCAAGACTTCAAAGGTCAAAAAGTGGTTTTATATTTTTATCCCAAAGATAATACATCTGGTTGTACACAAGAAGCCTGTGATTTTAGAGATAACATAAATAGGCTAACAAAGTATGCAACTATTATTGGAGTCAGCCCAGACAGTATAAAAAGTCACATTAAATTTAAAGAAAAACAAATACTTAACTTTATACTTTTATCGGACCCTGAACATACTCTATCACTCGCCTTTGATGTATGGAAAGAAAAATCAATGTACGGTAGAAAATATATGGGGATTGAACGTTCAACATTTATTCTTGATGAAAATTTAAACATCATCAAAGAATGGCGAAAAGTTAAAGTAAAAGGTCACGTTGACGAAGTTATTAAGTTTTTAAATTGATGAGTCAAAATAAGCAAAGTATAATAAAACAAACAAAAGGTCAGGCAATGCCTGACCTAAATTATTTAATAGCTACTTTTTCACTAATACTAGCAAAAATCTTGTATAATTCATAACCGCCCATTAACGAATAAACGTTATTGTATCCATTTTGCATTAGTATTCTTGCTGCACAATAGCTTGTATAACCTGTATTACAAGATAAAATAACTTTTTTATCCTTTGGGATTTCATCTAATCTTTCTCTAATTTCCATAATAGGAATATTTATAGCATTTTTAACTGTACCCAATTTATATATAGAATTAGGGCGAACATCAATCACCACCGCATTATCTAAATCTTTAAAATAAGCTGGTTTTAACAACCCTTTTAAAATATTATCAGCTGTCATTCCCATAATATTTACAGGGTCTTTTGCAGATGAATACGGCGGTGCATAGCACAATTCAGAATCAATCATATCTTGAATTGTTCCGTTATTTCTCATTATAGTTGCAACAACATCAACTCTTTTTTCCACACCACTTTGACCAATAGCTTGAACTCCTAAAATTTTGCCCTCGTTATTGAATAACAATTTGAACAAAATAGACTCTGAATTTGGGTAATATCCGGCATGAGAACGACCAAAAACATACGTTTTCCAATAAGGAATTTGTTTTTGTTTTAATTGTTTTTCATTGTTGCCAGAACTTGCAACTGTTAAATCAAAAACTTTAACGACATTTGTTCCTTGAGTTTTTTTATAAGTTGAATTTAAACCACAAATATTGTCAGCAACAATTCGACCTTGTCTATTAGCTGGCCCCGCTAGTGGTAACAATGTGTTTTGTCCACTCACAAAATCTTCAGCTTCAATATTATCACCAGCGGCGAAAATGAATTCATCAGAAGTTTTTAAGTACTCATCAACAATTATGCCTCTATTTGTTTTTAAACCAGCATTTTTTGCCATGTTTATTTCAGGTTTAACACCAATGGCTAAAATGCATAAATCATAATCAATTTCTTTGTTTGAATTTAAAATAATTTTATTTTCGCAAAAAGATTTAACACCATCAGCTAAAATTAAATTTACTCCATTTTTCGCCATCTCGTTTTGTGCAACTTGAGCAATTTCATAATCAACAGACGATAATATTTGATTGTTCATCTCAAACAAAGTCGTTTCAAGACCGAGTTCAACAAGGTTTTCTGCAATTTCAACACCAATGAATCCACCACCAATTACAGCAACTTTCTTAACAAAGTTTGTTTTCACAAAATGCTTAATTTTATCAGCATCATTTAATGTGCGAACTACAAAAGTTTTTTCTAAATTTAAACCTTCTAAATCAGGGATAATAGGGCTTGCACCATTTGCCAAGACTAAATAGTCATAACTGTATTTTTCATTATTATTAGTCAAAACAAATTTTTCTTCTCGATTTATCTCAACAACTTCTGTTTGCAATCGAACATCAACATTGAACCAAGATTTGAATTTTTGAGGTGAAGAAACTAAGATATCATCTCTATTTGGAATAACATCTGAAATATAATATGGCAAACCACAATTGGCAATTGAGACCTCGTTTGTTTTTTCAAGAATGACAATTTCAGCATTTTCGCTTAATCGTCTTAATCTTGTTGCACAACTAGCACCAGCAGCACCACCACCAATAATTACTATTTTCATTGACACCTCAACACATTATCTATAGATTAAATTTATTATAATTGTATTTTAGGCGATTGGCTATAATGTGACTTGCCCACTTTTTTCTTGTTGAAGATATTTTTTTATTTCATCTAATTTTGAAGTGCAATCACTAACGCCCAAATTATAAATCGCTTTTAATTTATCTAGATTTTTTTCAACCCTTGCTATTTTTAGGTTTTGAGATGGACGAAGAACAATAATTCTACCATCATTCTCACATTTTTTAATTAGTTCAAGAGTTTGATTATAAACTTCAAATTGTTTTTTTGCACACTCAACAAAATTTGGATATTTTCTATAAACAAAGTTATAAGGCAAATTTTCTTTGTGTTTTGCATAATTTTCTGGTCGTGTTAAAACAACAACTATTTTTTCATAACCCTCATCAAGCGCTTTTTGAAGAGGAATTGGGTCAGAAATTGCACCATCTAAATATTTTGAACCTTCAAACTCAACAATTTTCGATACAAAAGGCATAGAGCCAGACGCACGCAATACTTCTAACTGCGCTCTAGAATCAATTATTTTTATGTGTTCAGCTTTTCCTGTTTCAACATTAGTAACAACAGCATAAAAATCAATCGGAGAAGCATTAAATGTATCAAAGTCAAACTTGTCTAATTCATTAACTATTCTGTCAAAACAGAACTTTTCATTCATTATATTCCCAGTTGTTATAAGCGAATAAAGCCCCATATAGTTCTTTTCGTGAGCATATTTCAGGTTGTACCTAATCGCACGACCAATTTGTTTTGATTTAAAATTTATACCAAATAAAGCACCTGCAGAAACACCATAAATCGCATCAGTAGTAATGCCATTTTGCATAAAAACATCTAAAACACCAGCAGAATAAAGCCCACGCATAGCGCCACCCTCAAGCACAAAAACTGTTTTAGATTGTTTACTGTTTTCCATACTGCCCTCAAGATAATTATAGTATAAATTTTACAAAATAAATAAGGCAAATCACTCATTGTGTTCGTAATATAATAGAAATAGGTGAGGGGAATGAATTATGTATACGATTAAAAGAGAGATTTCTTCTAGCAATGTGAACAAAAATGGGGAATTGCACTTACACGAAGCCTTTAATTTTATGCTTGATATTTGCGCTTTCCATATGGATAACATTAAAGTTCTCAATGATTTCTTTATAGAAAATAACTACTCCGTATTTTTAAAAGCGGCGCAGATTGATGTAATAAAGACTCCTGTTTATAGAGATAAATTAACTATTACAGACGAGATATATAGCGGCAAAGGGATTTATGGGCTCAGAGGTATAACAATTAAAAACGATAAAAATGAAGTTTGCTACAAGGCTCATTTGACTGGCGTTTTTGTGAATATGGAAACAGGGGCTCCGATTAAGTTAACAGATGAGATTATAAACGACTCTGAAATCAACGAAAATAAAATCAATATGGAGATACTTCCTCGCAAAATAACTATTAGTGGCAACATAAAAAGAGTGGAAAAGGTTGTTATTCCTCAATCTTTTATTGATATGAACAAGCATATGAATAGTTCTTATTATTTAAGGTTAGCAGAAGATATTTTGAACGAGGAATTTGACTACAACAGAGTCAGAATAGAATATAAAATGCAAGTAAAACAAGGCAATACAATAAGAATTGAACTTATGGATAGCGAAAATCCTTGCGTTTGTATTTATGAAGATAAGGAAAACACCCACCTTGCAACAGTAGAGTTTTCGAAAGTGTAAAAGATAAAAAGGTCAGGCAATTCCTGACCTACTTACTTAGAGATTTTTTTCTAATATGGAAACATCAAAAAATCCCGTAAAATGGTTTTTTTATTTTTGTATTAGCACTTCATTGCTTTTAAAAATTTAATCCGGTCTCGAAATAACTCGAACCCAGAGTGAAGTTCTTCCCATTTTACCATCCTACACATAGTATCGTTCTACTTCAAATGTATATAAACTAATTAATTCAACATTGAATCATTTAGAAACAACATTACACATCTCAATATTATTCAATTTTTACTTGATATATGATATAAATTTAAAGGTATAGTTTTGGGAATAGTAGAGTTGAATAGAAAATTTTATAACTTATATCAATATGTTGCTTTACTTGTTATATTCCCATTAATAACTATTATTTGGTATAAAAAATTAGATAATATTGTATATACAATACTGTCTTTAAGCCTACCGATAATAACTGCATACATTGTACCTGCAATAGGAACAAATGTTACTAATTTGTGGGAATTTAACAATAATAAATTTATGATGGGGAAATTTAGGTTGTATCACGGTTTTGTTTTGGGCTCTGCAACATCACTGTTTGGTTATATATATTTATCCCTATATTCAACACACACAACTTTAAACGATGTAATTATATCTGCATTTTATTTTGGCGTATTTATGTCTGTTGTAAATTTTATTTATGATGCTAAAGCAATAGAATGTGAATATATTATTGTACACAACAAACCTGCATACGAGAAAAAAAATGCATATATAGTAGCAGCTGATTATGCTATCATCTATTTTTTCACTTTTGGATTTATATATGCAACCTATCTAAAAATATTACAACACTTTCTCACTAACAATAACATTAATGGGCAAATAATCATTTTAATGCATTTTGCTTCTCTCATAATACCAACATTACTTTATGCTATATATTCAAAATTAAGACACGGAACTTGGGGCGTCTCTGCGTACAAACCTCAATTAGGAGATAATAAATAATGAAAATCGCGTTTATACGTCCTTCTATGTTTGGACATAATTCAAAAGATGCAATGTATCCATTAGTTTTTGCAATTACAAAAGCAATCACACCAAAAGATGTTGAAATAATATTTTATGATGAAAGAGTAGAAAAGATACCAGAATCAATTGATGCCGACATAATTGCAATGACAGTAGAAACTTTTTCTGCAAAACGAGCATATTTATTAGCAAAAAAATACAAAGAACAAGGGAAAATAGTTCTACTTGGTGGTTTTCATCCAACAGCTTGTCCTGATGAAGCCATTGAATACTGTGATTCTGTTCTAATCGGAGAAATAGAATCCATTTGGAAAAAAATAATAAATGATATAAAAAACAATGCTCTAAAAAAATTTTACAAAACAGAAAACCTTATAGAACTTTCGAAAATAAAATATGATTATTCTGCTTTTAAAGGTAAAAAATATAACAATATTGGTCTTATACAATTTTCTAGAGGTTGCAAATATTCTTGTGAATTTTGTTCAGTACACGCATTTTTTAAGAATTCAATTAGAACAAAACCAATCGATATAATTATTGAAGAGATAAAACAAATTAAAGAAAAATTCCTTTTCTTTATTGACGATAATTTATTTTCAAATGAACAAGAAGCAATAAAATTATTTGAAAAACTAATACCACTAAAGAGAAAATGGGCTTGCCAAATCAGTATTGATGCAGCAAAAAATACAGCACTATTAAAATTAATGAAAAAAGCAGGATGTACATTAGTATTAATTGGATTTGAATCTTTAAACAATGAAAATTTAAAACAAATGGGGAAAGGTGCAAATTTACAAAACAATGATTATAAAAAAATCATCAACAACATTTATAATGCAGGAATAATGATATACGGAACTTTTGTAATCGGATATGATAATGATACAAAAGAAACAGCCAGCAATTTAATGAATTTTGCGATAGAAAATAAATTTGTTCTTGCAAATTTTAATCCACTTATGCCGATGCCTGGAACAAAATTATATGACAGATTAAAAGCTGAAAATATGCTAGTATATGATAAATGGTGGTTAGATGATAATTATTTGTACGGAAATGCAATGCTAACACCCAAAAATATGACAACTGATGATTTAATGAACAGTTGCAAAAATGCAAGATATAAATTTAACTCTTTTAAAAATATATTTATTCGTCTTTTAAATTTCAAATCAAATTGCAGAAATTTACAAAACATTAGTTTATTTTTACTCGGAAATATCGTTTCAAAAATAGAAATTCATACAAAACAAGGGAAAAAACTAGGTGGAGAATAACAAGTTAAAAATATCGTTAATAAAACCAACAATCGGTACTAAACTTCATTCACTATATGTTGATGAAGGAAGAATGGAACCACTAATGCTTGGGGTTCTTGGAGGCTTGCTTTCATCAGCAGCAGAACTTTCTTTGTATGACGACAGAATGGAAGCAATTGATTATGATAAACCTTGTGATATTGCAATGATAACTGTTGAAACATACACAGCAAAACGAGCCTACGAAATTGCACTTGAATATAAAAAAAGAAACATTACAGTTATCATGGGGGGAATGCACGCAAGGCTCATTCCAGAAGAAGTTTTAGAACACTGCGATACTATAATTATTGGTGATGCAGAAAATATTATAGATGAAGTAATTAATGATTTTAGAAATAAGAATTTAAAGAAAATATATAACGGAGAAATTGTAAAGCCGCCACAAAAAGGAGTCTTTCCAAGAAGAGATTTGTTTAAAGGTAAAGGATATTTACCAATTTCATTAATACAATTTTCTCGTGGTTGTGTGCATAATTGTAATTACTGTGCAGTTAGTAAATATTTTGATAGACAACATTATTGCAGAAGTATAAAAGATGTCTTAATTGAAATTGAAATGCAACAAAGAAAGTTTCTTTTCTTTGTTGATGACAATTTTATTGCAAATAAAGAACGTGCAAAACAACTTTTAAGAGAATTAATTCCTTTGAAAATTCATTGGGTTAGTCAAGGTAGCATAGATATGCTATATGATGACGAATTAATGGAATTAATTGTGAAATCTGGCTGTATGGGCTTTGTAATGGGATTTGAATCCATTAATGAAGCAAGTATCGATCATATGGGGAAAAGAGTAAATAAAATACGTGGTTTTGATAAATACAAATGGGAAATCGAAAGACTTAGATATTGGGGACTTCAAACTTGGGCTGCATTCACAATAGGACACGATACAGACACACTAGAAAGTATTAAAGCAACTTGTGATTTTGCAATACAAAACAAATTCACATTCGCTGCATATAATATCTTGATGCCATATCCAAATACCCCACTATATAATCAATTAAAAGAAGAAAATAGACTTTTGTATGGTGGTAAATGGTGGCTAGATGATAATTATAGATTTAATCACGCAGCATATATCCCTAAAAATATGACTCCAGATGAATTAACAGAAGTTGGATTTTATTGTAGAAATGAATTCAATAAATTATCTTCGCTTTTATATAGAGCATTTGAACCTAGTACGAATATGTCATCACTATTTAGGTTCACAACATACTGGCTATATAATCCTCTTTTTAGAAAAGAAGTTTATAAAAAACATAATATGTTATTTGGTCTAAAACAGTATCTAGAAAGGAACAAAAATGTTAAGAAGTAGTGTATTAAATATCAATGAATTAACTAATACTGACATAGATACTATGTTTAATTTAATGAATGAATACTATGAAAATATACAAAAAACAAATTTTGTATCAGATCTTTCAAAGAAAAAACAAGTAATCTTATTAAAAGATGAAGAAAAAAACGAAATAAAGGGGTTTACTAGTATTGTTCTATATGATGTAGAAATAGAAAATATTAAAATAAAATTACTTTTTTCTGGAGACACTGTAATCCATAAAGATTATTGGTCAAACACGGATTTAATGCCAGTATGGATAAAAAATGCATTAAATCTGAAAAAAGAATTTAATGAAAAATTATATTGGTTACTAATGTCAAAAGGTTATAAAACTTACAAATATCTTTCTGCTTTTTATAATGAATTTTATCCAAGATATAACAAACAAACACCTATTTTTGAGCAACAAATAATAAACAAATTCGGAGAAATGTTCTACCCTGAAAAATTTGATAAGACCTCAGGTTTAATCATTATGAACAAAGCAAAAGATTATCTAAAAAATGAATTTTCACAAATTCCAAAAGAAAAATTAACTGACCCCAATATACAATTTTTTGCAAATAAAAATCCAGAATTTTATAAAGGCAATGAACTTGTTTGTGTTACTGAACTTGCTGTTGAAAACTTAAACAAAACAGGAAGAAGGGTTCTTGGTGTATAAAGAACTATTTATAAATATTAGAAAAAAGTTTATAGATTCACTAGAACATCCCCTTGAAAATCAAACAAAAGTTTTAATGGAAATTTTAAATACAAATAAAAATTGTGAGTATGGTTCTAAATATAATTTTTCATCCATTAAAGATATAAAAGACTTTCAAAAAAATGTTCCAATAACAAATTACGAGAACTATAAAGAATATATAGATAAAATAATGCAAGGAAAAGAAAATATTCTTACTTGCGAGAAAATATTATTATTGGAACCAACTAGTGGTTCTACCTCTGCTACAAAATATATTCCTTACACACAAAGTCTTAAAAATGCATTTAATGAAGGTATTAAACCTTGGTTAAGCGATATTTTTATAAATTATCCAGATGTTATTAGAAAACCAATGTATTGGTCAATAACACCAATACAAGAAGAACTTAAAATAAACTCAAAAGTCAAAATTGGTTTTGATAGTGATTTAGAATATCTTGATAGTATATTTTCATCCATAATAGCAAAAAACATAATTTACCCTTCAAAATTACCAAAGAATACTGACGATTTTCAAAAAAACATGGCGAATTTTTTATCAAACTATGAGAATTTAGGACTAATATCAATATGGAATCCTTATTTATTAATATTATTTTTAGAAAAAATTAAAGACAAACCAGAAAAAATATGGAAACAAATAGAGTTAATAAGTTGCTGGGATGAAGCGAATGCAGAATTATATGCGAAAAAATTAAAAGAATATTTTCCAAATACAAAAATACAGGGTAAAGGACTCCTTGCTACAGAAGCTATCATGACAATTCCAATAGAAAATATTGGTAAATTATTGTGTATAAACTCACATTTTTTTGAATTTCTAGATATAGAAAGCAACAAAATAAAACTAATAAACGAATTGGAGCTTGGAAAAGAATATTCAATAATAATAACTAATCAAGGTGGTCTATATCGTTATAAAATTGGAGATATAGTTAAAGTTTATGGCTTCTATAAAAATTTTCCATTACTTAGTTTTATAGGACGGGAACATAATACAAGTGATTATTTTGGAGAAAAACTAAATGAAGAATTTGTAAAAACAATATTAGACAAATTTAATATAAAAGAAAATAGTAATTTTCACATATTTTGCCCTAAAAAAACAGAAAAGGAATTTTTCTATACCCTTTATATTGACTCAAAAGATAATATTAATTTTAAAGAATTAGAAAATGAAATAGAAAAAGAACTTTTAGCAAATTTTCACTACAAATATGCTAGAGAACTTGGTCAACTACAACACTTTAAAATAATGAAAATAAAAAATGGAATGAAACAATATTTAAATTTTTGCACAAAAAATGGGCAAAAATTAGGAAATATCAAAGTCAAAAATTTTACAAGTTGTACAAATTATAATTTTATTGGAGAATTTACTGTATGAAGATTGTGTTTATATCACCAGCTGGTGCAATGCACCGATATAATGGAAGTTTTGGAAAGGCCCTGCATTATGCTCCAATGACAATGCCGACTTTAGCTGCATTAATACCTCCAGAATTAAATGCTGAAATAAAATTTTATGATGAAACAGTGGAAAAAATCCCTTTAGACATTGAAGCAGATATAATTTGTATGACGGCAATTACAGGTACTGCTTCTAGGGCATATACTTATGGAGATTATTTTAGAAAAAGAGGAATAACTGTATTTTTAGGTGGTGTACACCCTTCTTTATGTCCAGATGAAGCACGAAATCATTGTGATGTATTATTTAGAGGACTCGGCGATTACACTTTCCCACAAGCACTTAGAGATTATAAAAATGGATGTTTAAAATCTGAATACACTGATTACGAAAATACATCCATTGCTGGACGTCCACTACCAAGAAGAGATATTTTGAAAAAGAATTCTTATGTAACATACAATACAATGGAAATAATAAGAGGTTGTCCACACCATTGCTCATTTTGCGCATATCCTGCGGCATTTGGTAGAAATATAATTTATAGACCAATTGATGATGTAATTAATGAAATGAAAACATTAAAAGGAGACGAAGTACTATTTCCAGATGTGAATCTTATTAGCAACATCGATTATGCTAAAAGATTATTTACGGCAATGATTCCATTAAAGAAAAAATGGTTTGGACTAACAACATCAGCAGTAGTCCTCGACAAAGAGTTAATGTCTTTACTTAAGAAAAGTGGTTGTAGAGGATTATTGATTGGATTTGAATCAATAAATCAAAAAGCACAAACATTCGTAAATAAAGGTGTAAATAAAACAGAAAACTATGAACTTTTAATGAAACAGCTTCACGATATTGGAGTAACAGTTAACGGATGTTTTGCATTTGGTGGAGATGAGGACGATAAGGATGTTTTTGAAAAAACAGTTGAAGCAGTACAAAAATTAAAAATTGATTTGCCTCGTTATTCAATTATCACTCCATTTCCCGGAACACCATTTTATAACGATTTAAAAGCTCAAAACAGAATCATTGAAACAGAAAACGCTATGTATGATGTGGAACACGTTTGTTTCCAACCTAAAAATATGACCGTTGACGAACTATATCAAGGTATCGATTGGGCTTGGAAGGAAACCTACAAAATTGGGAATATAGTAGAAAGACTCGGGTTTAAACCTGATAGTTTATTCTTTATAAAATATGCAACAAACTTTGCTTATATGCATTGGGCAAAAAAATTCAAAGCATATACAAAAGAAAGACTATGTGACAACAGTGATATACCTACAATTTAAGAGGTTAAAATGAAAATTTTATTTATTATACCTGCAATTGGGAAAAAAGAAAATGAGAAGTACATTGGAACTTGGAAAATGGAACCACTAACAGTTGCAACATTGAAAGCACTAACTCCTAGTTCAATTGAAACTTATTTTTTTGATGACAGAATTGAAAATATAAATTATGACCTCGATATTGACCTTGTTTCAATAAGTGTTGAAACATATACGGCAAGACGCGCCTACACTATAGCAGATAAATTTAAAGAAAAAGGGAAAACTGTTATTTTAGGTGGTTACCACGTTCAAGCAATTCCTGAAGAAGCACAAGAACACGCAGATTCTATTTTAATTGGTAATGCAGAATCTATTTGGCAAGAAATGCTTAATGACTTTAGTAATAATCAATTAAAAAAATATTATAAAGGAACTAACAAATTCACCAATATTATACCGGATAGAAGTATTTTTCAAGGTAAAAAATATTTACCTCTATCATTAATAGAAACAGGAAGAGGATGTCCAAACAAATGTGAATTTTGTTCAATTACATCCTTTTATGAACATACATACATTCCACGACCAATAGAGTATATTATTTCAGAAATAAAACAAATAAAGCCCAAAATGATTTTCTTTGTAGATGATAATATCTGTGCAAATAAAGCTCATTTAAAAGAGCTTTGTCGTCAATTAATTCCACTTAAAATTAGTTGGACATCACAAGCCGCGCTCAGTGTTGCTGAAGATGATGAATTACTTGAGTTAATGGCAAAAAGTGGATGTAAAAATATTTTAATTGGACTAGAATCAATGGATGAACGGAATCTAGACCAAATGAATAAAAGTTGGAATTACAAATTGGGTGAAACAGATAAACTATTAAACAAAATCCACAAATTTGGCATAAGCATATATGCAACATTTTTATTTGGTTTTGATTTTGATAATCCTGAAAACTTCAGAAAGACCATAGACTTTTCACTAAAACATAAATTTTTCTATGCAGCATTTAATCACTTACTTCCATTTCCAGGAACACCATTATATGAAAGATTAAAAAATTCAAATAGACTTTTATATGAAAAATGGTGGTTAAAAGACAACTATAAATATGGTGATATTCCTTATTCTCCAGTAGCAACAAATCATATAGAATTAAGAGATTTTTGCGCAAATGCAAGAAGAGAATTTTTCTCTATAAAGAATATAATAAAACGTGGTATTGCTCAATTCTTTAGAAATAAAGACTTATTTTTATTAATGATTTTTTTCTCACAAAACCTTAATTTGCGAAAAGAAATTGATGAAAAATTAAATTTACCTGTAGGACAAGGTCTAGATGGAACAATATATAAATAAAAAATATATCTTCGAATTTGCCACAGAAGAAGATGGAGAAGAAATTTCAGCTCTATTAGAACAAACTGCTTTTGATGGTGATATAACTTTAGTGTATGCAAAAAGACCAAATGCATTTGTATCAGTGAACAAAGACAGCATAAAAAGTGCTATAGTTATTGGCCGAAATACAGAAACAAATAAAATAGTAGGTGTAGGAATATGCCAGATATTTGAAATGCTAGTAGACAATAACAAAGAAAGAATTGCATATTTAGGTGGTTTAAGGGTAGATAAAACAGCAAATTTAAACATATTCTCCGCATACAAACTTCTTGAAAATTTTGTAATAGAAAACAATGTTAAATATACATACACTACAATTTTAGAAGATAATATCTATGCACAAAAAATGTTAACAAAAAAAAGAAAGTTCATGCCTGAATACAAAAAGATTTCAGACTATACAGTTAATATCTACAAAAAAAATATTAGATTTAAATCAAACAAGAATATTGAATTATTAAAAGAAGAAGAAATTCCAAAACTTAAAAAATTTATAGAGGAAAAAACCAAAGATATAATATTTTTTCCATTAAACACATTTAATTATAAAGATTTTTATGTACTAAAAGATTCAAATAATAATATATGTGCTTGTGGCAAACTCACAAAGCAAATGAACCACAAACAACTCATAATAAAAAGATACTCAAAAAAACTACAACTTCTAAAAAAATTATCAAATCCTATACTAAATCTGATAAATTTACCACCTTTTCCAAAAGAAAATGAAATAATAAATTATCAAACATTATCATATGTCCTATATGATAACGAAATATGTTTAAAAGATTTTATAAAACAAATTTCACATTACATAGATTATGCTTTTTTTGTATATGGAACAACAAAAACAATAAAGAATATTTATACACCTATAAACTATAAAAGTTTTGTTTATATTGTAGATTGGAATAAAAAATTAAATATTGAAGAAATAAAAAAACATAATATTTATATAGAATGCGAGTTATTATGATAATAGACATACATTCACATATGATAAATAAGAACTTTGATTTAAGTTCCTACAAGCATAATTTCACTACAAAAATGTTTTTTCTTAGACTTCAAACAAAAAATTATAATGAATACTATGAAAAAATGTCTTTATCATTAGAAAAAAGCAATGTCGATAAAGCAGTTTTGTGCGCTATTGAAAATGTTGTTACTTGTTCAAATAATGAACAAACAGCTCAAATTTGTAGAGAAAACGAAAACTTTTTATATGGTGCAAATCTAAATCCATATGATAAAGATATTGAACAAGCGATTGAAAAAGCCATTCAAGATAAGGCTGTTCTAGTGAAAATATTGCCTTCTTTTCAAAATATAGATTTGTCTTCAAAAAGATGTATACCATTTTTCGAACTTCTAAAAGAACACAATATCCCACTTCTTGTACACACTGGAATTGAACATACAATAAAAGGCGGCAATCAAGATTTTAATTCACCAGAAAGACTTGAATTAGCAGCTAAATTAGGAGTAAAAATAATAGCAGCACATTGTGGAACAAAACTAAATTTTTGGGAAAAAGACTACTTTGATATTTGGTGTAAATTAGCACATAAATATGAAAATTTTTATGGAGATTTAGGTGCTATGATTCTATTTTATAGACGAGATTACCTAAAAAAGCTAAGAAAAGATAATTTTTTACAATCAAAACTGTTATTTGCAACAGACTTTCCTTGTTATCCATATATAAACTTAAATAAGAAACAAGATAACATATTTAATGATTGGTTTTTCTTATTTAAAGAGTTAGGTTTTAACGATACCATTTTTACCAACAATGAAAAGTTAATCAAAGCTTATTATTAACAAAACCACATATTTTATATTTGCACAATATTGGTATTGAAAAATTTGCAAAACATTCTAATAGTTTATATACAATTTTCCTGTTAATTGACAAATGCGCATAATTAATTGCTATATATTCAAACGCAGGGACTGCACCACGCTGCATTTTGAATTCACCAACCCCAGCACTCATATTATATATTTCATGATAATTTTTATACTTATTCATAAGAAAAGACATTATCATTCTGTATAACCCATAATGTTGTCCTCTTTTCATTTCATACCCAACTGCAGGTGCCGTTATTTTATTTTCACAACAAAAGTTTAAACATATACCACAAATTTGATTATCTTTTTTTAACAAATTCAAATCAAAAAGTGCTGATTTTTGTACCAATTTAAAAAACTCTGATGAATATAAAGGATTATAAATAGAATATTTTTTAATATAGAGTTGTGTGTACAAATCTTCTACTTTGTTGCAATCATCATCATTCGTTGCTTTGAAAAAATTATAATCTGATTTGTTATATATATCTCTGTCTTTTTTAAGTTTCCACCTATATCTTGCACGCATAGAATTTTCAATTTTTTTGTCAAAAATAAAGGTCTGCCTATTAATAATAAACTTATAGTTATTTTCTTTTAAATTATTATATAAAGCTTCATCATAATATTTGTTGATACTTCTTAATGCAACAAGATAATCTGGATACTCTTTTTTTATAAAATCAGTTATTTTTTTTACTTGTTCTGGTGTTAAGTTCGGATATAAATTTGTGGATATATACCAATTATTCACATAAACAACTTTATTGATATCATTTGATATTAAATATTTTTCAAGTAAAGAGAAAAGGCAATTTACTATTCTTTCAATTGGAGAAGAAAACATACCTTTTAATTCTAATTTTATATATTTTATATAATGGGAAAGCAAAGAAACATATAAAGAATCGTCATAATTTTTATCAGCAATAACTATAGGAATTAAAAAATTATCAACCTTTAAAATTTTAGTTTCACAATTTATATTAGAAATAAATGAATTAATACCATTACAAATAATAGGTTCTAAATAATTAAGAACCATTTTCTGATTATCATCAGCATTAAGAATTAATTCTGATATATTTATCTTGTCATATAATTTTATATTCATTTTTACAAATAAATAACTTATCTATATTCTAATTATACATATACGATGCAAATAGCAGAATATATAATTTGTAGGATAAATTTACAAATTAAACTTTCTTAGAAAAAAATATATAATAAAGAAGAAGGATATAAGGAAGAGGAAATATGAATTTTACAAAAAAATTAGGACCAATAGCAAACTTTGAATTCAATAAGCTATTTACAGGTCAATTATTTTCACACTTTGCTGATGCAATGATTCAATTTTTAGTAGTAGCAATACTAATACAACAGAATACAAATGCTGGGAAATATATGGCAATGGTATTCTTTTTCTTTTTATTGCCACAATTTTTATTAAGTACATTAACAGGTCAAATTGCAGACCGAATTCCAAGACAACTGGCAATGGGAATAAGTTGTGGTTTAAGAACTATAATAATTGGTTTATTTATATTTTTAAAATTATCAGGAACTGCCATTGAAAACTGGGCAATTTTTACCGGTATTTTTGTACTCGGTATTTGTGCATCATTATTTTATACAACAAAGATGGCTGCTGTAACAAATATTGTAGATAGCGACCAACTCAAATTTGCAAACGCATTAACTTCATCTATCGGTGCAATTTGTCTGCTTCTTGGCGCTTTTGGTACAAACTACATCTTAAACTTTGGCGTAATAAATGCTTTAATCATTATTGCTACAATGTACATAATTGCAGGAGCGTTAACATCTTCTTTAAAATTTAAGTTCCCGCAAAAAAAAGCAGAAAAAAACTGTCCTATAAAAGATTTAAAAGAAGCTTTCTCTTATTTAAAAAATCATAAGAGAGCATTGTTTCTTGTTTATATGTCAATCTGTATTGAGTTTATTGTTGCCATTTTCTCAAATGGTTTAAATTCATTAATAACAGACCATTATAGACTATCTTTTTCAGACTTAACATACCTAAGAACACTTTTAGGTGTTGGTATAATTTTAGGTACAGTTGCAACAATATATTTTGCAAGAAAAATGAGAATTCCTCATCTTTTTGCAACAGGTTTTCTAGTATTATGTGTAACTTTATTGACTGCACCATTTTGTAAAGATATTTCTGATGCTTGGATTTGGCTATTACCAATTGGTATGGCAGATGCTGTTGTGTTAATTATGATTGACACTATCTTGCAAAAAATCACACCCGATAGAGTTAGAGGTAAAGTATTCGGTCTTGAATTAACATTTACAACTCTCAGCTTTTTAATTGGAACTGTACTTTTTGCAAATGTTTTAAGTGGAATGAGTCAATTTGCTGTATTTAAAGGCATTGCAATAATTTCATTTATCCTTGCTTCATTAGTCCTTATTGTTGATAAATCATTTAGATATTTCTTACTAAAAGCAACACTAGGTCAAATGTTCCTAACATTTTTTAGATATAAAGTAGAAGGCGCAGAAAATATTCCATTTAAAGGCAAAGTTATTCTTGCTGGTAACCACACCGGACACTTAGATCCATTTATTATACAAATGGCAACAAAAAGACATTTATGGTTTGTAACAGGGCCTGCAGCATTTCAAGTACCGGTTGTAAGACACCTACTAAAATACTTTAATGTTCTACCTTTAAAATTTGGTAAAGGATTAGAAGCTATTGATGCTGCAAATGAAAAATTAAAAGCAGGTGAAGCTGTAATTATATTCCCAGAAGGCAAATATACACCAGACGGCAATTTATGTAAATTTAATAGAGGCGTTGGCTTAATGGCAAAAGCAACAAATACAAAAATTGTTCCTTTTGCAATAAAAGGAGGATTTGAAACTTGGGGACAAACAAGAAAATTACCTAAGCTTTTTAACACAATCATTATTCAATTCGGTCAACCACTTGAAAATTTTGAATTAGATGAAAAACAAATAGCAAAAGAACTTCAAACTAGAGTTAATTTTATGAAAAACTCACTGGAAAGAAGAGCTTTCTACCAAATAAAAGATAAATTCCATACAAACTTCTTAGACTTAATGCAAGAAAAGGGTGATATTTATGGACAAGTAAAAGCTCTTTCTTTGAAAACAGATAATGGATATGAAGAATTAAGCTATATTGAAATTTCTAGAAAAGCAAAGAAATTTGCAAACTATTTAATAGAAACAATCAATGTACAAAGAGGGGAAAGAATTGCAATTATTTGTGAATCTCGTCCAGAATTTTCTGTTGGTATGTTTGGTTCAATTCAAACTGGGGCAATTACAGTTCCATTAGATGTAAAATTAACAGTACCAGAACATACTCATATACTTAATGACTGTAATCCAAGAATAATTCTTTGTTCTAGTCATTATTTAGAACACGCCCTTGAAGTAAAAAACAATGTTCCTTCAATTGAACACATATTTGTTTTAGATGATGAAGAAAGAGAGAACAAAGATATTCAAGGTGTTTCACAACTTGAAGCAGATATAGAAAAAGATTTAGGCAGACCAAGAAATCTTGATGAAACTGCATTGATTGTTTATACATCAGGAACAACTGGAAATCCAAAGGGTGTAATGATTAGTTTTGGAAACATATATTCTCAATTACGCGACTTTGAATCAATGTTCAAACTAACAAATGAACATACTCTTCTATCTATTCTTCCATTAAACCACCTATTAGAGTTAGATTGTGGTTTCTTTGGAATGTTATACATGGGAGCAAAAGTTGTTTATATTAAATCTTTAAACCCAAAAGAACTAACATCAACAATGAAAGAAAAAGGGATTACAAATATGATTGTAGTTCCGCTTGTTGCAAAAATGCTAAAAAACAGCATTGATAAACAAATAAAAAAACAACCTAAAAAAGCTCAAAAAGCATTTGAAGTTCTTTATAAAATTGCAAAATATATGCCTATGAATGTTCGTCGATTAATGTTTAAAACAATTATTGATGGATTAGGTGGCAAATTAGAATGTTTTATTTGTGGTGGCGCACCATTAGAAGATAATGTTGCAGAATTCTTTGAAAGAATTGGTATTCCAATCTTCCAAGGATACGGACTAACAGAAACATCTCCAACTATTTCAACAAACAGATATGGATATTCAAAAATTGGAACCGTTGGTCAAGCACTTCCTTCTGTTACAGTTAAAATTGCAGAAACTGGGGAAATTCTAGCAACTGGACCAAATGTAATGCAAGGTTACTATAACAAGCCAGAAATGACAGCAGAAGTTATTGACGAAGACGGCTGGTTCCACACTGGTGACATTGGTGAAATAGATAAAGAAGGCTATATCAAAATTACTGGACGTATCAAAAATATGATTGTTCTTGGTGGTGGAAAGAAAATATTCCCAGAAGAAGTTGAAGCAGTACTTGAAACTTCTGACAAAATTAAAGAAGTTTGCGTAATGTCTGTAAAAATCAAATCTGGAAATAAAGCAGGCACAGAAGAAGTTGGAGCAGTAATTGTTCCAGCTGATAATATCGCTTCTAAATCTGATGAAGAATTAAATAAACTTTTAGAAGAAGAAGTAAAAAATCTAAGTGCTCAAAACTTGGCACCATATAAAGCACCAACAGTAGTTCTTTTACATAGAGAAGAATTACCAAAAACTTCAACAAGAAAAGTAAAACGCAAAGATCTACAAGAATGGTATGATAAAATATAAAATAAAAATATTAAAATTAAATACAAATAAAACCATTAGTTTATATTAATGGTTTTATTTTTTATATGATTCAAATACGCGATGAAGTTGATTTTTTTATCTTTAAAAGAGACAAAATCCTTACAGAGACTACGATACACCGGAGACTTTTTCCATCACTTTATCTGCTGTCGTCTATTTTAAAATCCCGCAAAATCGTCAAAACCAAAGCTATGCTCGGGTTTGCCAGAAAGCTCGGATATGGGCGAATTAGAAAAGAATGTGAATAAAAAGTCTTTACTTATCTAAAAATTCTCACATATTCTTCAAAAGCATAATAACGATTACGATTAAAACCTGTCTTTTCTTCTAAAATTCCAATTTCAACAAATGTTGATAATAATCCATTTGCAGAGACAACAGAAATTCCAAGTTTTTCAGAAACTGTTTTTCCATTAACTTTTGGCTCAGAATACAATAATTCTATTAAACGCTGTCCATTAACGGATTTTTTCCCTATTTTTGCAATCTTATTATCAACATCTTTTTTCAATTTTATTATTTTATCAAAAGTTTTAATGCTACTTTTTGCTGTTTCGACAACACCATTTAGGAAAAATTTAAGCCATTGAGTCATATTATCAGTTTTCTTAACCATAGCTAATGAATCATAATAAGACATTCTATTTCTCTCAAAAAAATCTGAAATATATAATACCGGTTTATTCAAAAGTCCAGTACTAATCAAATATAAAATTATCAAAAGTCTACCTGTTCTGCCATTACCATCTAAAAATGGGTGGATTGTTTCAAATTGATAGTGAACAATACCAGCTTTCACAATTTCAGGGATTTCCAATTCTTCGTTGTGTAAAAACTTTTCAATATCAGTTAAAAGGTCTGGCAGCATATTTGGTTCCGGAGGAATAAAGAAAGCATCTTTTAAAGATGAACCCCCAATCCAATTTTGAGTTTTTCTAACTTCTCCTGGTGCTTTATGTTCACCTCGAACACCAGAAAGCAATATTTGATGTGCTTCTTTTATTAAACGAATAGAAATTGGCAATTCATTTAATTTTTCAATTGAATAATTTATTGCAGCAAGATAATTTTGAACCTCGTGCCAATCATCTCTGAATTCTGGCTTTACTTGTTCAATTGGAGAAATCGCATCATCAAAAGTTGTCCGTGTTCCTTCAATTCTGCTTGAATTAGTAGCCTCTTTTGTCGCATACATTTTTATAAAAAAATCAATATCAGGAATTAAATCAGAATAAGAATTTAGTTTTCCAAGCCACAAACTAGATTCTTGAATAAGACTTGAAAGTTCTCCCAACTTCCAATCAATATCAGCATTAATAAAAGACGGTAAAAATGGTTTATAACCTTTATGTAAAATATATTTACCAGCTTTGTATGACTTCATCATAAAAACTCCATATTAAAGTTTAACGTGTTTAACTTTAATATAACTCTTTTATGTTAAAGTTTCAAGTGGGATAAATTTCACTTTTGTTTACTCTACTTTAATCCTAAGTGTTGAGAAAAAGAGCAAATTTAGTGAAGTAAAAATCGGACCTCAATTACTGTTTGATAATTCATCTGCGTATCGCGATTTGCACTTGCGTCTTTGTGCTTAGCTTAAAGGGCTAGTATTTACAGGTATAAATTCCCTGCTAAAACAAAAATAACAGCGATATTTCGCCTTTTGTGCGTTATTTTATGACACAAACCCAATAACCACGAGCCTTTAAAACAATTCCCTGCACATATATATGCAGGGAATTTTTTTTTAATTAAAGAGACTAATTATTCTCTTTCAGAGAATTTTGATTCTTGTACCATTCGCGAAGCCTAATAAGTTCGTCTCTCTCAGACTCATTAAGCTCTGCGTCTTCTTGTTGTATAATCATTCTTCCAACCATGTTTATAAGTTTCCTTCTCCTCTCATCATCTAAAATTGGTTCAGGTTCAATAGGTTCTTCTTCTGCCTTCTTCTTTATAGAATTAGCTGCACTAATCAAATCGAACTTTTTGTAATCATTAAGAATGAGTTTTCTTGACATACCATCATTTAGAATTGCATCCTGTACTATTTTTCGACATAATATCTGCATTTTAGGCATTTTAACAACAACGCCATTATCATTTTTACAAGAAACTTCAGATGCTAATTCAAGAATCATAGACTCATTAAAGGACTTTGGCTGAACCTTCTTTTTTCTACCAGCAGGATTACCACTTACCCCTTTTTTAAACCGTGTATGAGTTGGGGGCTTGCAATACCCCACCTCATACTCCGGCAATTTTTTTGCAACATCTTCTTTTATATCACACAAAAATTCAATATCCTCGTCTTTACTTGGTTTATTGTCCATCGTTCATTTCCCCATAGTTTTTAATAATTTTATGTTTTTTACCAGTCTCTTTTTCGTATCTGTAAATAATTACATCAACATAGCGAGGGCTAATTTCAATTAATCGTGCTCGCCTACCAGAGCGTTCTGCAGCAATTAAAGTTGACCCACTACCTCCAAAACAATCAAGTACAACATCATTTTTTGACGAAGAGTCAAGAAGGATATCCTGCAACATTGCTGTATTTTTAACAGTTGGATGCAACTTTAATAATTCAGCAGAGTTTCCAGATGATGCGTGAACACCAGCGTATTCCCATACATTAGTTCTATAACGATTGTTCTTTCCTAATAAGACGTGGTTCTGATGTTTAGCCTTACCATTTTTAAAAATAGGACAAAGTTCATGCCTTGATCGGTACATTCCCCCTAGTCCTCCAGTTGGTTTTACCCAGCAAGCAATGTTAAACAATGATGTGTAGTATTGTTTACCAACATTCAAGAATGTATTTAAAATTCGCCAATCACACCAAATATAATGAAGTGAACCATCTTCGCTGAATTCAACAAGGTTTTTCATAAAATCAGAAGTGAATTGCGCAAACTCTTCATCACTCATCTCTCCAGATGCCATTTCAAATTCTTCGTGTTTAACCTTGCCACTCCCACAAACGTGACCATTAACCGGACAATTATATGGCGGGTCCGTAACAACGATTTTTGCTTTTTCTCCTTGCATAACAATTTGAAAAGATTGTGCTTTCAGTGAATCGCCACAGAAAACAAAGTGATCACCTAAGCGAACCAAATCACCTTTTTTAGCAATTTGTGGTACATTCGCATCAAGCCAACTAGCCTCTTCAACTTCTTTATCGTGAACTTTAGCATCACTTGAATCCTTTTGAAAAAAGATTTTATCGTAATCAACAGGCTCAATTGAAAGGTCGTCTAAAGTAAAATCAAATTTAAGCAAGCTCTCAATTTCTTCGCGAAAGATTGTAAAATCCCATTCTGCTTCTTCAGCCAACTTATTGTCAACAATTCTGAAAGCGCGAATTTGTGCTTCTGATAAATTAGCCACGCGAAGAACTGGTACAACATTAACATTCATTTCTTTGAGCGCCATAATTCTGGCCTCACCAGATACAACAATGTTATTTTCGTTCACCAGTACAACTTTTAAAAAGCCATACTTTTCAATGCTCTTCTTGATTTTGAAAATCTGCTTTTTAGGATGTTTTCGCGGATTTTTCTCCAAAATCACCAGTTCATCAATCGGAACCAATTCTACAGCTGCTAAAAGATTAGTGCTACCTGAGTTTGCTTCAGTCAAGAAGTCGATAACTTCACTTTTTTCTAGTTTTGTGGTATTATTCATAGGTATTCTCCCTATCAAATCTACGCTTGTTACCAAGCCAGAGAGCTGATTCTCTCCTATATAAATATAAAGAAGGGTCGATATAATACTCAAAGCCAATAACGACGGGGTATTCACTTTTTGCAACTAAAATTTTTATCCGTTTTAATTTCAAAAACGGATATTTAAGGAGAAATTTCACAATGAACAAGAAAGACAAAAACCATCCAAAATGCCCTTACTGCAAGACAAATGACGAAGTAGTTCAATACAACAAAAAACTCTCTCAATTTCGATGTAAAAAATGCGACAAATATTTTTCACCAAATACAACAAGAAGTCGCTATAACAAAGAGACAAATATTGTCTTAAAAACTCTTAGTTCATTAATATATTCAAAAACAGCTGGACTACAGACTTTGAAAGACTATGCAAAATCAATTATAAATGCACAAAATTCAACAATTCAAAATACTGATGTGAAATTTTGCTTTGAAACAAACAAAAATTTAAGACAAAATAGAAAATATAACATCAATGGCGATTTAAGAGATTGTGTACTTATGATGAAGACAAAAGACGGTTTTGAAATTATAAAAAATTTAGATGAATGTGAATCAATTAATTTTGAAAACGGTGAGCTTTTACTTTCGACCCGAAAGTACCAAAAACCTGAGACTTACCATATTGACGGTTTAGAATATATCAAACAACAACAAGAACAAGAAAAACGAATAGCTGAAGAAGAGAAAACAAGAAGAGAAAAAGAAGCAAATAGACGACACAAATCTAATTTGTTATACAGAAGATGCAATATAAAAGTAGATTGGAAACATTATTATTAAATTATTTTTTTAACATAAAATTAGCGTCAAAACATTCAATATGACTAATAAAACACATATAAAGAGACGCTATAAATCGTTTACATCCTTTCAATATACCAGAGAGAATTTCCCAAATGATTGAAGTTCCATTGTAAATCAAAGTAGAAATTGTACTCCATTGAATTATCATCTTGAAACTTGTATGGATATTTATTTAACTGTGTTTTCCT
>JAFQNF010000013.1 GCA_017396025.1 bacterium | reverse complement strand
TGAATATTAACGTTTAGAGAATTGGAATCTTTTTCTAGCTCTTTTACGACCGTATTTTTTACGTTCTTTAACACGAGCATCTCTTGTTAATAAACCTTCAGCTTTAAGAACTGATTTGTATTCTTCGTTATATTTAACTAAAGCTCTTGAAATACCATGTTTGATAGCACCAGCTTGAGCACTTACACCGCCACCAACAGCTTTAACTTTAACGTCAAAGTTTTCTTGGTTATCTGTTAATGCTAAAGGTCTGTAAACCATCATTTCTAAAGCAGCTCTGTTACCAAAGTAAGCATCAAATGTTTTACCGTTAACAAAAACTCTGCCTTTACCTTTTACAAGTTTAACAACTGCGATAGCTGTTTTTCTTCTACCAGTCGCCATAATTTCTTTATTAGCCATTATTTAGCCTCCACTTCTGTATAAACAACAGGTTTTTGAGCAGCGTGTGGGTGTTCAGCGCCAGCATAAATTTTTAACTTGTTGAATTGTTCTTGACCTAAAGTGTTGTGTGGTAACATACCTTTAATAGCTTTTTCTAAAGCCATAGTAGCATCTTTTTGCATTAATTCTTTGAATGATGCTGATTTTAAACCACCTGGATAACCTGTGTGGTGATAATACATTTTATCTGTTTCTTTTTTACCTGAAACGCAGATTTTTGCTGAGTTAATGATGATAACAAAATCACCTGTATCTACGTTTGGAGTAAATTGAGGTTTGTGCTTACCTCTTAAAAGGTTTGCAGCAGTAACTGCTAATCTACCTAAAGTTTGACCTTCAGCATCGATTAGATACCACTTTCTTTCAACTTCTAGAGGTTTAGCTGAATAAGTTTTCATTTGCTTTCTCCATTTATATTATTGTAAATTACTTCTACTAAAGTTAAGCCTTCTGGGCTTATGGTCGAACCTGCTTTTGTTATATCCCTTGCTTCAAGAATTTCTTTAAGTGTCTCGGGGGCTAAAGAATTCCTTTCCATCACTAGGAGAGTTCCGACGATCAATCTGATCATATTGTACAAAAACCTATCTGCAATAAAATCTATATAAACAAAATCACCCTCACGAGTTGCTTCTGCTTTATACATATTACAAATTTTAGCTGGATTAGATGTTCTTACCTTTTTAAAAGATGTGAAATCGTGCTCACCAATTAGATAACTTAAAGCTTTATTCATTCTTTTTATATCTAACGGGTACCTAACTAACAAACAATTTGCATCCCACGCACTTCTTTGAGTCCTATTCGCAATTGCATATCTATAGTGCCTTGCCTTAGCACTCTTTTGTGCATGGAATGTTTTCTCGACTTTTTTTAACTCTTTTACACTAATATCATTCGGAAGAATTCCATTGAGTGAGTTAACGAACTTACTCGGGTTTAGTTCAAGCTCTGACTCAAAATGAGCTGTTTGACCTTTAGCATGAACTCCGGCATCGGTTCTGCCTGAAAAAATTGTTTTGGTTTTTGTTTTTGTCAATGTGCTTATTGCTTTTTCCACTTCATCCTGTATTGTTACTACAGTTTTACTTGTGTTAGGCATTTTTTCGGGTTGCTTTTGGCTTCCCATATATCTTGTACCGATATACTCTAATACTAATAAGTATCTTTGCATTATACTAATTGAATTAAAGCCATTTCAGTAGCGTCACCACGTCTTGGTGGTAAGTGGTAGATTCTTGTATATCCACCATTTCTGTCTTCATATTGTTTACCGATTTCAGCAAATAATTTTCTTAGAACTGTTTGAGGGATTAATTTTTTACCTTCTTGTAATTCTGCAAAAACTTCACCTGTTTCGGCATCCATATATTTTGATGTTTCTACATCAAAGATATATTTAGCAGCTTGTCTTCTTGCATGTAAATCGCCTCTTTTAGCAAGAGTAATAATTTCTTCAGCATAAGGTTTTAAAGCTTTTGCTCTAGAAATTGTTGTTGTGATTTCGCCATGTAAGAATAACTCGGTAGCCAAAGATCTTAATAAAGCTTTTCTTTGGTCTTGAGGTCTGCCAAGTCTATTTCTATTGCATTGGTGTCTCATTTTATTTTTCCTCTTGTATTACACTTCTTCAAGTTCTACACCTTCTGGATTTGGTTGAAGTTCCAAACCAACTTGGTGTAATTTTTCGATTACTTCATCAGAAGATTTTTTACCGAAGTTTTTAATATTCAATAAATCATGTTCTGATTTTTTCAACAATTCAGCTAATGAATTGATACTAGCTCTTTTTAAGCAGTTATAAGCTCTTACTGATAATTCTAAATCTTCAATTGAAATGCTTGGAGCTTGTGCTTCTTCTTCTACTTCTTCGATAACGTGTTGGCTAGGAAGAATTGCAGGTTGTCCTGTAATTGAAGCAATTTGCATAAAGTGTTCAATTAATAAGTTAGCAGCTTGGCTTAAAGCGCTAGATACATCAATACTACCATTTGACCAAATTTCAAGAGTTAATTTATCATAGTCGATAACGTCACCAACACGAGTGTTTTCAACGTTGTAGCTAACTCTTTTGATTGGCATAAATGTTGCATCGATTGGTAACAAATCGATTGGAATGCTACCTTTGTTTTCTTTAAGAACGTCAACTGTTCTGTATCCTTTACCTGTTTCAATAGTAATGTCTGCAGAAATGCTTCCGCCTTCAGAAATTGTACAAATTAACCAGTCAGGATTAACAACTTTTACACCAGCAGGTAATTGCAAATCACTTGCAAGAACTGGGCCAGGTCTGTCGATATCTAATCTTAAATGTTGTGGGTCTTTATCTTCAGTTTTTACTGTTAGACCTTTTAAGTTCAACATAATATCAATAGCATCTTCAACGATACCTGGAATTGATGTGTATTCATGTGTAATACCTTCAATTCTGATAGAAGTTGCAGCTGCGCCTTCTAAAGAAGATAATAAAACTCTTCTTAAAGCGTTACCAACTGTTTGACCAAATCCTTTTTCTAACGGTTCAACTACGAATTTACCGTATTGTGATCCGTCTGAACTAGTTGTTGTATTTATACATTTAATTTTCAATTCCATTATAATTAATCTCCTACAATTATTTAGAATAATACTCGATTACAAGTTGCTCTTTAAGTTCAGGGTCTAATTCTTCTCTTTCAGGAATTCTGTCGAAAGTTACTTTTAAAGCATCTTTGTCAATTGTCATCCAAGCTGGTGCAATAGCCATATCAATTGATGATAAAACTGATTTTACGAAATCAGCGCTACCTGCTTTGAATGTGATAACATCTGTTGGTTTTACTAAGAATGATGGGATATCAACTCTTTTACCATTTACAAGAATGTGGCCGTGACCAACAATTTGTCTAGCTTGTTTTCTTGTAATAGCGAAACCAGCTCTAAATAAAATGTTATCTAGTCTTGATTCTAATAATTGTAAAAGGATAGTGCCTGTTACACCTTTTCTTCTACTAGCTTCGTTATAATATCTAACGAATTGTTTTTCGCTTACTAAGTATGTTAAACGAATTTTTTGTTTTTCGTTTAAGTGTAAAGCGTAATCAGAAAGTTTTTTTCTTGCTGCGCCATGCTGACCAGAAGCATTTTGTCTTAATGAAGAAACCAACTTTCTATTTGATAAATCAGTAACTCCGTAGTTACGATATAATTTATTTGATGGTCCTGTATACTTAGCCAATTTATGACTCCTTACGTTACTTGTTATACTCTACGTCTTTTTGGTGGACGACATCCGTTATGTGGGATTGGTGTTACGTCCTTGATTAATGTAATTTCTAGTCCAGCAGCTTGGATAGCTCTGATAGCTGTTTCTCTGCCTGAACCAGGTCCTTTTATATAAACTTCAACTTTTTTCATGCCTTGGTCGATAGATTGTTTAGCAACCTTTTCTGCTGCTGATTGTGCTGCGAATGGAGTACCTTTTCTTGCACCCTTGAATCCACAACCACCTGCAGAAGCCCAAGCAATAGCGTTACCTTGAGTATCTGTTGAAGTTACGATTGTATTATTGAATGTTGATTGAATATGTACAACACCTTGTAATACATTCTTTTTTTCTTTCTTTTTAGTTTTTACGGGTCTAGCCATTGTTTATATTACTCCTTCAATTATTTCTTGTTGGCGATTGGGCCTGATTTTTTACCGCGTCTTGTTCTTGCGTTTGTTTTTGTTCTTTGTCCTCTTACAGGAAGTTTACGTCTGTGACGCATTCCTCTGTATGAGTTAATTTCGCTCAATCTTTTAATATTTAGAGATTCTTCTCTTCTCAAGTCACCTTCGATAGTGTAGTGAGAAAGTTCTTCTCTTAATGCTCTGATATGGTCTTCTGTTAAATCATCTGTTCTTAAATCTTCAGATATATTACAAGCTGCCAATATCTTTGCACTTCTTGCAGGTCCTATACCGAAAATATAGGTTAATGCAATTATCATTCTTTTGTTACGAGGTAAATCTACCCCAGCAAGTCTTGCCATTGTTTCTCCTTTATTTAATTAATTAACCTTGTCTTTGTTTGTGTTTTGGGTTTTCGCAAATAACTGCTACTCTGCCTTTTCTTTTGATTACTTTGCATTTATCACAAAGTGGTTTTACTGAAGCTCTTACTTTCATTTTATTTTCCTTTTCTTTGTTATTTTAATCTGTAAGTAATGCGACCTCTTGTTAAATCATATGGTGTCATTTCCACTTTTACCTTGTCGCCTGGTAAAATTTTTATGAAATTTTTTCTGATTTTTCCTGAAATGTGAGCTAGGATTTCATGCCCGTTTTCAAGTTGCACCTGGAACATCGCATTTGGTAGCGATTCTATTATTGTTCCTTCAAATTCAATTACGTCTTTTGACATCTATTTCCTCATTTTATGATTAGCCAATATAACTATCCTACATGTTAAATTTTTCAAATCAAGCGTTTTTCCCATGTAATTAATCTTTTTTGCCATTTTTTGCCCAAAAAATATCAATTGTTTTTTAAACTATACGAAATATACAATTCTAGAGCACATTCCCAAAGTACCGAATTTTACGAATTATTCGGCTTTTTGTAAATTTTTCTTAACATGTTAAATGTTTCCTATGTTTTAATAAACAGTCGCATTTTATTTTATTTTTGTTCTAGTTTGACATCAAATATAAGTTTAAATATAATTTTCAATGATTGGTAGGACGATTCAGTGAAAAAGAAAATAGCTTTATTTGTTGCAAATATATTACTTATATTAATTTCTTTTTTTATAGTTGAAATTGTAATTTGGCATAAAGAAAATGACTATCTAAGAAGAACAAATACTTTCCCAAAAACAATGAACCAAATAGGATTTCACGAAGGGATTACAAAGTTCAATATTGATTTAAATTACTTCCCAACACCAGAAAATGGCTATGGAAGAGCACCAGAGGGTCTAAAATATAAGAAAAAGCCAATCACTATATTCGGCTGTTCATATGCATACGGATATAAATTAAACAACGAAGAAACTTTTTCTTACAAACTTGCTCATAGCGCAAAAAGACCAGTTTACAACCAATCATTTACAGGTTGGGGCATTCAACATATGCTATATCAATCAAAATTAGAAGGCTTGTATAGCAAAATTCCAGAACCAGAATATGTTATTTATGTATACATAAACGACCACATAAGAAGATTATATTTAATTTCATTTTCTTCTTGGAACATATTAGCTGAACAATTTAATTTGAGGTACAAAAGCAAAAATAATCAGCTAGTTGAAATCAGAAATCAAAATCCTATTTTAAACCAAATTAAAAGATTATATTTCGTGAATAAACTTCAAAATACTATAGTAAACAAACAAATAGCTCGTACAAAAAATCCAGAAAAACACTATGATTTTGCTGTTGAACACTTTGTTAGTGCAAAAAATGAAATGCAAAAACACTGGAAAAATTCAAAGTTTGTTGTTCTTTTTTACGATAGTGTAGAAAGTGATAAATATTTAAGAGATAAACTAGAAAAAAATAATTTCATTATTGTTGATGCAGAAAAATTAATATCAGAAGATTTAACAAAAGAAGAGTTCATAACAGAAGATAAATGCCATCCAAATGAAAAAGCATGGGATTTAATTACTCCTGCATTAATTAGAGAACTAAATTTATGAAAAAAATCATAAAAACCATTATCGCAAATGTTCTTATTTTTGCTTGCTTAATCACAATAATTGAAGTATCCATTTGGGGTATTGAGAATGAAATTTTGAGAAGACAAAAGGATTCATTTAGAGCAAAAGGATTACTAAAATTTCATTCAGGAATAAAACATTTTAAATTCGACCCTAAATACTTTCCATCACCAGAAACCGGCTGGGGGCGTGCGCCAGAAGGTTTAGAATTTAAATCAAAACCAATTGTTTTATTTGGTTGTTCATATGCGTATGGTTATAATCTAGAAAAAGAACAAACATTATCCTATAAGCTGGCATATTTAACAAAACGTCCAATTTACAATAGAGCTTTTTCTGCCTGGGGAATTCAACATATGTTACTACAAGCAGAAAATCCTGATACATATAAATTATTACCAGAACCAGAATATGTTATTTTTACATTCATAAACGATCATTTTAGACGACTATATGTTCTCACTTTTATGCGAGGACACATGCTTAATGAGGACTTTAATCTTCGCTATAAAGAAAAAGATGAAAAACTTATCCAAATAAAAAATCAAAATCATTTTTTCAATTTTATAAAACGACTATATTTAACAAATATAATTTATAACAATCTTTATATAGAAAAAATAAAATTAAAGTATCCTAATTACAAAGAATATCATAATTTTGCATTAAAACATTTCATCCAAAGCAAAAAAGAGATGGAAAAATACTGGGATAATACAAAATATGTAGTATATTTTTATGATTCATTTTATAAAGATGACGAATTAAAAGAAAAGTTAGAAAAAGAAAATTTCACCGTTATTACAAATAAAGAATTAACAAGTGAAGATATAACCAATTCAAAATATATGACAGCAGATTATCACCCAACAGAAGATGCTTGGAATTTATTAGTACCAAAACTCGCAGAAAGGCTTAATTTAAAATGAAAATTTTAAAGAAAATCTTTCTAGTTATATTTTTTAATTTCTTACTTATAGCACTACTACTGTTTATTTGTGACATTTTTATCTATAAAGAATTAAAGAAGGAATACAATAAAAATGGGCCAAAAGAATTCAGTGCAAGTGAATTCAAATACCTAACAAAACCAAATTATTGTATAGATTTTGAAACTTATTTTGATGGTACTGACAACATTTTTAAAGGTAGAAAACCAGATGGAACAGAGTATAAAACTAATAACCCAATAGTAATATTTGGCTGTTCATATGCCCTTGGGCAATTTTTAAATTATAATCAAACTTTTAGCCACAAATTAGCCCATATTCTTAAACGTCCGGTATACAATAGAGCCATTTCTGCAAGAGGATTAGCTCATATGTATTGGCAAACTGAAGATGAATCTTTTTATAAAAATGTTCCACCTTCAGATACTGTAATTTACGTAATGATTGATGATCACTACACAAGAATGATGGTTTCTTTCCTTAATACACTTGATTTATTTAGACTAAGACACTATTTCATCATTAACAATAAATTAGTTGCTGACGAACTAAAAAACCCATTACTTAACGCATTAAAATCATCTTATACTATCAAATTTTTAAATCTAAAATATGCTCAAAATTTTATAAATAATCAACAAAATTCCGATAAGCTTACCAATATGGCACTAATTTATTTTGTTGAAACAAGAAATCAACTTGAAAAAAAATGGAATAAGAAAATAAAATTTATTGTTTTTTTATATGAAGACAAAAAAATTTCATACAAAGAAGAACTTACAAGAAAACTAAAAGAAAATAATTTTACTGTTATATCAACAGAAGATCTCACAAATGATAATTTAAATGAAATAAAATACAAAATACCAAATAATTATCACCCAACAGAAACAGCATGGGACATGTTAACACCTAAATTTGTTGAAAAAGTTTTTAACGATTAAAAAAATCAAAAAATGTGTATACTAATAATATGTTTAGGATAATAACCATTATTTTAGAAATAGCTTTTTGGTTACTTTTTGGTTCAAGATACCACAGGAGTGAATATATAGCAGAAGCTTATCAAAAACTTGAAGTGGCAATGCGAAGAAGAAGAGCATTAAAAAGAAGCAAAAACTTTGTAAGAAAAGAAGGAAGAGCCTACAAATTAGAAAACCGATTTGTAATTGTTGCGTTCAATGAAAAAGAAGAAATTTTAAGGGCTTACAACAAAAAAAACTTCAAAGATACAATTGAAATTAATTTAATGCTAAATAACTCTATGATTTATGCTATTGAAGACAGTCCTATTAACCAAAAATTTGATGAAATATGCATGTATTTTGATAGCAAAACAAGTTATTTTAAAATTGCTAATGATTTAAAAATGCATTTTATGGTAAAAGAGACCAAGGCAAAAATAGAAGAAAAAAAATACGAAGTAGATTTAGGCGCTACAAATGATAATTTACTAGATATTAATACAGCCAGCGAAAAAGATATTACTGCGCTTCCTGGTGTTAGTGTTATTCTTGCAAAAAAAATCATAAAATATAGAGAAACACAAGGTGGATTTGAAAATTTAGAAGAATTCTATAAAGAAATGAAAATAAAGCCTCATTTCATAGAACAGCTAAGCAAACTAATTTGCGTGAAAGAATTCAAAAAGAAAAAACAACAAAAAGTCCAAAACGAAAGAATTATCGATTTTTAATAATGAAAGTTAGAGTTTATAAAATATTAAAAAAATCACGAGTTGAGGGACCTAAAACAAGATACTGTATATGGTTTCAAGGATGTTCAAAACACTGCAAAGGTTGCTGGGCAAAAGCAACATGGGATTTTAATGCAGGAAAAGAAATTGATGTTGAAGAAATTATTCAAGACATAAAAAAAATGAAAAATATTGATGGAATAACTCTTCTTGGGGGTGAACCATTTGAACAAGCAGAAGCACTAAAATACATCTGCGAAAATACAAAAAAACTAGGGTTATCTGTTATATGTTTTACCGGCAATAAAATTGAAGAACTAAGAAAAACACACAATGATATTCTTAACTATATTGATTTGTTAATTGATGGCGAATTTATAGAAGAAGAAAAAGATTATTCGCGCCCTTGGGTTGGCTCAAAAAATCAAAGATATCATTTTTTAACAAATAAATTCAGCGAAGAAGAAATTAAACAATATAAGAATAAAATTGAAATAAATATAGAAAAAAATGGAAGTATATTTATGAACGGAATGGGCGATTTTGAAAAAGTTATCAAAGAGCTAAAAATGCACACAAAGCACTAAAAATATGCTAAAATTTAAGAAAATTTAATGAGGTATAAAAAGATGGAAAATAACTCTAAAAAGCTTTCAAATTTATTAAAAGCTCGTTTCCCATATATATACATTTCTACTTATGAAGAAGAAAGAGCAACAAAATTCATAAAATCAGTAGTATCAAACCAAGCAAAAGTAAAAGTGCAAAGAGAAGTTCTTGTTTGGACTCAGGCTATTGGTTTAAAAAATAAAGACGATGTTATTTCAAATACTTCAAATCCTGCTCGTTTAATAGAATTCATAGAAAAATATGACAAAGATGCTGTATTTATTTTATATGATTTTCACGTATTTTTTGGAAACAAACAACGTCCAGCAGACCCTGTTATTGTGCGTTCATTAAGAGATTTAATTCCAACATTAAAAACAAGCAATGCAAGAAAAAATGTTATTTTTATATCTCCAGAATTAAATATTCCAGAATCACTTCAAAAAGATATCGTAATATATGATTTTCCATTACCAAATTTAGAAGACATAAAAGAACGATTGAATAAAATGATTTCTGTAAACAAGAGAATAGATATAAATGAACTTACAGAAGAAGACAAAGATAAATTATGCAAAGCAGCACTAGGTCTTACTATGCAAGAAGCAGAAAATGCATTTGCTTTAGCAATGGTTCAAGATGGAAAACTAAATAAAAACGATATTGGCATAATTCTTGAAGAAAAAATGCAAGTTATAAGAAAAACAGGAATGCTTGAATATATTCAAACAGATCTTGGAATTGACGACATCGGGGGATTAGATAATCTAAAAAAATGGCTACTAAAAAGAAATAATTCTTGGTCAGAAAGAGCTAAAAAATATTGTATACCAGCACCAAAAGGAGTTTTAGTAACAGGCATCCCTGGTTGCGGTAAAAGTTTAACAGCAAAAGCAATGAGTACTATTTGGCAATTGCCACTATTAAGACTAGATTTAGGCAAAATTTTCAGCGGGATTGTTGGAAGTTCCGAAGAAAATATGAGAAAAGCTATAGCAACTGTTGAAGCTGTGGCACCAGCCATTTTATGGGTTGATGAAATTGAAAAAGGATTAAATGGTGTAAGTTCTAGCAACGATAGTGGAGTATCATCAAGAATTTTTGGTACTTTTTTAACTTGGATGCAAGAAAAAACAGCACCTGTATTTGTTATTGCAACAGCAAATAATATTAGTAAACTACCACCAGAACTTTTAAGAAAAGGACGTTTTGACGAAATTTTCTTTGTAGATTTGCCAACACTTACAGAGCGCGAAGAAATATTCAAAGTTCACTTAGCAAAACGCCTTAAAGATGAAGAAGTATGCGCAAATGTAAAAGCTAATGATAAAAAGCTAATAAGTGATTTAGCACAAAAAACAGAAGGCTTTATAGGTTCAGAAATAGAACAAGCCGTTATAAGCGCCCTTTGTGATGCATTTTTTGAAAATAGAGCTTTAGAAATTGACGATTTTAATAAAGCAATAGAAAATACGGTTCCACTTTCAAAAACACAAAAAGAATCTATTCTTGCAATAAGAGAATGGGCAAATGTCAGAGCTGTAAGCGCTTCATCAAAAGAAAGCATAAAGAAATATACAGAAAAAGCAAAAGACGAAGAAGATGTAACATCAACTCGTGGCGGTAGAAGATTGGATATATAAGGAGAATTTATGTCAATTACAGTATCAGCATATCCAACTTCATTATTTTCTGTATTATCAAGTACAATTAGTGAAATTATTGCATTACACAATACCCAAACAACAGAAATTGAAAGTGGAGAATATATTCACCTAGATAATGGTGTTTTAGAAAAACTTTGCAATAAAGAATTTGATACTTTAATAATGGATAAAGATGCATTATTAAAAACACTAGAAGAACACGGTGCAACTAACATTGTTGAATGCCAAGGTGATATATCTTGCGAATGCGAAACATTTCAACTAGATTTTTATAAATCAAAAAACGAACCATACAAAGTAAGAATCACTTATCATAATGAAAATGGAGTTGCGGAACTTCTATCCAACTTAGGAAATGAATATTCCACAAATGCTCAAGAAATTTCATACAATAAGATAAAAGAAAGACTTGAATATCAAAATCTTGAAATTGAAGATGAAGAAGTCTATGAAGATAATACAATAGTTTTAACCATAAATTTGGAGTAAAAATGGGAAAACAACTTAAAATAAAATTACTTCCAAATGGTGAAGTACAAATGGAAACAGTTGGAATAAAGGGGAAAGAATGCCTTGCTTACGTTAAAGTGCTAGAAAATTTAGCAGACGTTAAGATTACAAAACAAGAATTTACCCAAGAATACTATGAAGAAGATAATATAACCATTGAAAATGTTGAAATTAGAGAAATAGATTATTAAATTTCAAACCTTTTATAAATAGAATCAATATTTTTTAAATAATCTTCAATATTAAAACATTCAATAATTTCATCTGTTGTTAACAATGCAAGCACTTCTTCGTCTTTTAGAAGATTTTCAATAAAACTTCCGTGGTTATTAAACGCATCAAGGGCATTTGTTTGAACAATTTTATATGCATCCTCACGAAGCATTCCTTTTGAACAAAGCTTTAACAAAACTTTCTGAGAGAACACAATTCCGCCAAAAAGATTTGTATTTTTAAGCATATTATCCTTATGAACAACAAGATTTTTAATTGTTTTTTCAAGTCTAGATAGCATATAGTCAACCAAAATTGTTGAATCTGGGAATATAATTCTTTCAGCGCTGCTGTGAGATATATCTCTTTCGTGCCACAACGCAATATTTTCCATTGAAGCAAGAGAATTAGAGCGGACTATGCGAGCTAAACCTGACAAATTTTCACCAGAAATTGGGTTCTTTTTATGAGGCATAGCACTTGAACCTTTTTGACCTTTTGCAAATCCTTCTTCTACTTCTAAAACTTCAGTTCTTTGAAGATGTCTTAATTCAATTGCAATTTGTTCAACAACAGAAGCAATTAAAGCCAAAGATTGTAAATATTGCGCATGAATATCACGAGCAATCACCTGTGTTGAGAATTTTGCAGGTTTTAAACCTAAAATATCGCAAGTTTGTTTTTCAATTTCTGGGTTAATATTACTATATGTACCAACTGGTCCTGAAATTTGACCAATTCTAGCTTCTTCTAATGCTTTTTCAAAATTTCTTTTATTACGTTCAATTAAATCAATCCAACCACAAACTTTGACACCAAAAGTCATTGGCTCTGCATGGATTCCGTGTGAACGGCCAATACAAATTGTTTCTTTATGCTCTTTTGCTTTTTCCTTTAAAGTTTCTAATAAAATATCTAAATCTTTTAAAATAATTTTTCCAGCATCTTGCATTTGAAGCGCTAAAGCTGTATCAATAACATCGGAGCTTGTCATTCCCATGTGAATATAGCGTGAGTTTTCGCCAACATTTTCATTTACATTAGTAAGAAAAGCAATAACATCATGATGAACTTCACGTTCAATTTCATCAATTCTTTCAACAGAAAAGTCTGCTTTTTCAATAATTTCAAGCAACGCCGAATCAGGGATTTGTCCCATTTGATTATACGACTTACAAACAGCTAATTCGACATCAAGATAATACCTAAACTTAGAATTTAATTCCCATATTTTTTTCATCTCTTCTCTTGAATATCTATCAATCATATTGCTTTCCTTTTCTATGATTTTATTTTACAATAACACCATGCAGAGTTCAAGAATGAGACAAAGGGCGGTAATATGACGCAAAGACAACCATTTTTCTACGATATTACTTTAAGAGACGGTAATCAATCATTAAAAAAACCTTGGAACACTTACGAAAAAGAAATAATATTTAATCACCTCGTTGAACTCGGTGTTCAAGGTGTAGAAGTTGGTTTTTCTGCTGCTTCAGATATGGATTTTGAAGCTTGTAGTCGATTAGCACAAATCGCACCGAACAATATTGTAATTTCCGGACTAGCTCGTGCGGTTCAAGGCGATATTATAAAAGTAGCTGAAGCTATTGAACCAGCTAACAAACCAAGAATTCATACATTTATTGCTATGAGCCCATTTAATATGCAATATGTTCTAAATAAAACACCTGAACAAGTTAGAAAAATTGCGGTTGAAGCTGTTGAATTTGCAAAGAAAACTATAGGTAAGTGTGGTGAAGTTCAATTTTCTGTTGAACACTTTGGCGATTGCCATGAAAACATCGATTTTGTAATTGACTCACTTCAAGAAGTTGTAAAAGCAGGTGCGACTGTTATCAACCTTCCAAATACAGTTGAACGTACTCGTCCTAAAAAGTTTGTAGAATTAGTTGAAAAAGTTTATACAGCTCTTCCAAAAGATATTATTATTGCTGTTCATAACCATAATGATTTAGGTATGGCAACAGCTGCAACAGTTGAAAGCTATTTTGCTGGTGCAGTTCAGCTAGAATGCGCATTAAATGGACTAGGTGAGCGTGCAGGTAATACAAATATGTACGAAGTAGCTATTGCACTTCATAATTCTGGAGTTGATGTTCCATTAAATCTAGAAAAAATTTATGAAACAGCCCTTGTTGTTTCTGATATGTCAAACGTAAAAATATACGAAAAAGCTGCACTAATTGGCCCAGACGCTTTAGCACACAGAAGCGGCATTCACCAAGATGGTGCTATTAAAACAAAAGATATGGAAAAAGGTGCATATAGACCAATTCATCCATCACTTATTGGTAGAAAGGATGATGAAAAACTTGGTTTCACATCTCAATCTGGTAAAACTGCAATATTTGAAATCATCGCAAAAGCAGGTTATCCAATTTCTATTCACGAAGCTCAAAGAATTGCACCTATTGCAAAAGCAGAAGCTGAAAAAATTGGCGAACTTTCAACTAGAAACGTTATCGACATTTATAATAACAATGTTCTTAATATCAAGGGTGCATTCAAACATCACGACCTTGAAAGAGTTTCTGATGACACAATTAAACTTACATTCAGCTATAAAGGCGAAAAATATTGCATAGAAGAATCTGGTAACGGTCCTGTTGACGCTTGCATTAAAGCAATCAAAAAGGCTGGTTTTAATTGTGAATTTTTAAACTACGAACAAAAAGCTTTAAATATGGGTTCAGATGCTAGCGCTATGACAATTATGTACTTTAAAGCACCGAATGGAGAAACAATTATTTCAAGAGGTTGCGACGAAAGTACTGTTCAGGCAAATATCAAAGCTATTTTCAATGGTTTGAACATTATTGAAACTCTATAATTTGTTTTTAGTATAATAAAATATAACGACCTAGAAGGAATATTTTATGAAGAAACTCATTGTATCGTTTTTAGCCGTTAGTATTTTGTTAAACTATTCTTTGCCTGCAATGGCATTTTCTACTGGGTTTATTACTAATCAAAAAATTATAGATATAATACAAACTGAAAATGTTGTATCTAAAGATGTTGAAAAAAGATTAAAAGATTCTATTTCCAAAGTTTACGGTTCAAAACAAACAGACGAAATATACATAAATGTTTTAAAAATAATAAAAGAAAGCCGATTAAACAGAGAACCAAGATTAAAAGAAGACGATTTAAATAGAAGCAATGATTGGTATAAAGACGAAGTTATTTATATGCTTTATGTTGACCAATTTGGTGTTGATGATGATATGAGTCCAAATACATTTTTTGACTCTGTAAAAATGCTTCGTTATTTAAAAGATTTAGGTGTAACCACAATTTATATGCTTCCATTTGCAGATTCACCAATGGGTGATGCTGGTTTTGATGTTAGAAACCCTCGTGACGTAAGAAGTGATTTAGGAGGAATGCCTGAATTTATCCAATTTATAACAGAAGCAAAAAGGCGTGGTTTTAAACTAAAATCAGACCTAGTTTTAAATCACTTTTCCGACCAACACGAATGGTTTAAAGACGCACAAAAAGGAGATTTAGACAAATTAAATTATTTTGTTGTTTCAGAGGAAGAACCAGAAAAAAAAGTTTATAAAGATGAAAAAATTGGATATATCGCAGAATACAAACACGATTTAACAACAATTTCAAAAAGAAGATTAATATTCCCAGAAATAACAGAAACACATTACAGAAAAGAAAACATAAACGGTAAAGATTACTATTTATATCACACATTTTACCCTTTTCAATTAGATATTAATTGGAAAAATCCAGAAGTTTTATATTATAACCTAAGAACAATAGCATTTTGGGCGAACTTAGGCATTGATATTTTTAGAATGGACGCCATTCCATACCTAATTAAAGAAGATGGAACAAACGCAGAAAACTTACCAAAAACTCATGAAATTGTGAAAATTTTAAGCACATTCCTTCAAGAAACAGCTCCAAGAAGTGTAATCCAAGTTGAAGCGTGCCAGCCACCAAGAAAGCTTTTGCCATACTTTGGCACAGAAAGAACAATTAACATAAATATTGATGATAAAACAAAAGAACTAACAAGAACAAACGAAGCACAAATTGCATATCATTTCCCTTACATGCCTGCAATTTGGGCAACTTTAGTATCTGGAGATAATAAATATTTTTGGAAAACTCATAGACAAACCCCGCAAATTCCAGATAGTGCTAGTTGGGCAATTTTCTTAAGGGTTCACGATGAATTAACTCTTGAAATGGTAAACAAAGAAACAAGAGAACTTCTTTATGAAGATTTAGCAGATAAAGGCGCAGAATTTAGAAAAGGCTATGGCATAAGTGGTAGAATGGCAGATTTTCTAGATAACAACCCAGATAGAATTAATATGGCGTTTGCTATTTTACTTTCTTTAAAAGGTATTCCAATTATTTATTATGGTGATGAAATTGGAAGTAGAAATAATTTTTCTTACGCTCAACGCTGGGCAAAAATAAGAGAAAGAAAAAATAAAAGCAAAAATGGTGAAAAAACAGAAATGCTTTCATATTTTGATAGCCGAGATATCCATAGAGGAGCCATTAAAAGAAATACATTCTACCGCGCAATGTATAGAAACAATAATTTTAAAAGCAGAATATATAAAAAGGTAAAAAGATTAATTGAAGTAAGAAAAAATTACCCAACAATTTCTCGTGGTGATTTTACAGAAATTAAAACAAATAAATCCGAAGTATTTTCATATCTAAGAACAGGAAAGTACGACAAAATTTTAATGCTAAACAACTTATCAGAATCAAAAATTTTTGCAGAAATTAACATTTCTGATTTAGGATTAAACAACGAAAATACACTTATAAAAATGACAGAGTTAATAACAAAAGAAGAAAAAACATTTAAAATTGAAGATAAGAAAATTGTTGTTAGATTAAAACCATATGAAACAATGTGGTTAAGCTTTAAATAAACTTAATATAAAATTAAAGTTTAACTCTTTTTAGTCGATAACAAACTTATGGCTGAAGGTATTAACGGTAATATTGAAGCATATAAATTCCAAAACCCCCAACTCCAAGCGTACGATACAGATGGAAATGGGGAACTTTCTATATTTGAAATTGAAAATATATCAGACCAAGAAGGTATTGAAATTCTTTTCAATGAAATTAATACCGAATCAACAGAAGAACAAGTTGCGAGCTTAGAAGCACAACTTCAAAGTGTTAAAAATGAACAAGGTATTATAAGTAATATCTGGAATGGTATAAAATGTGCAACAGGGATTGGATCAAGCACAAATAAATGCGAAAAAGCTATTGAAGATTTCAAAAACGGAAGTATTTCCTATGAAGAAGCTTCAACAATTATTTCAGAATTTCAAACAAAACAAAAAAATTCTGTAAATTTAGTTTCTAATATTGCAACAGGCGTAGCAGCTGTAGCTGTTGTAGGTTCTGCAGTTATGACTGGTGGTTTATCACTTGGTGTAATTGGCGCTGCAGCTGGTGTTGGTGCAGCCACAAAAGCAGGTTTAAAATTTGCTGATAGAGCCACTAACAAAGTTGAAGGTGACGCATTAGATGGCAAACAAATCGCAAAAGATGCATTATCTGGTGCGGTTGATGGTGCTATCTCAGTCGCCACAATGGGTATAGGAACAGCAGCTGTTACAGGAAAAACAGTTGCAACTCAAACAGTTAAACAAACAATTATTCAAGGTGCCAAAAGAGGCGCTTTAGATGGTGCTATTTCTGGCGCTGTAACAGGCGCAAGTGATTATACAATTGAAGCAGCATTTGAAGATGATGTTCAATTTAATATTGGTGATTTAACAAAATCAACACTAACAAACGCAGCTGGTGGAGCATTAGCTGGTGGCGTAATGGGCGGTGCAACTTCTGGCATTCAATATAAAAATATGAATGCAATTCTTACTAAAAGACAAACAAAATTTAGTAATTTAACAAAAGAACAAATTGCAGAATTAACAGACCAAGCAAACTCATTACATAGTAAATATTCAAAAAATTTAAAAAAGGCAAGTTCTTCAACAGAAGATGCATTTAAAGGAATCGATGGAATAGAAATTACAAGTAGACCCAAAAGTTCTAATTCTATTTTTGAAAAACTTGCAAAAAAATTAGAAGATGGTGAAATATCAGTAATTGATGAAAAAAGTTGCTTAGAAGCAATCGGTGATGGTGTTGGTATTCGTGTTCAAATGAAGAGTTTAACTCCGACAGAAGCCAAAACATTAATTGAATCAAAATTAGAAAATACAGGAATTACATATGATGATTTTGTAAAATATTTAAGCGGTGACAAAAGTGGTTTTAGCAAAGAAATGCTAACATCACTTGATGCTGTTCAACCATCGGTTATTAATGCATTAAAAGAAGCTCAAACCGCAGATACTTTTAATGCTTTAGTTGCTGGTATTAGAAACGGTGATATTTCAATAACAGAATTAAATAATTATGGCAATGACCTATCTTCATATTTCACAAATAGACAACTTCAAGAAATTGCTGATGCATACCCTAATGGAAAACTTGATATTGTTTCTAAAATGGATAAAGACTTTGCATTTGAACACTCAGATGTCTCACTAGATGGAGATAAAACTGTTGTTAAAACCGACAAGTTAAATCTGACAGAAAAAGGAGCAATAAAAAAATCAGGTTATACTTCAACGCAAATGAACACTAAATATTCATTTGATGATTCTATCAACGGCGAATTACAAATTAGAGGAAAAGAAGTAAACCAATTTGCAGATGTTGAACATATTCCGTACGATATTCGTCAAAATAAAATTACAGATCTTGATACAGAATACGCACCGATTTATGACACAATCAAAAGTATGTCAAAAGACAGTTATAAGCAATATAATCAATATCTAACGGATGTTTATAATTGGTTAAGATTGAAAGAATTAGGTATTGAAGCAGCTGAACCAGTTTTGAGAGGAACATTTACAACAGAAGCTGGTCAAGTAATAAGTGATGAAGCAATGCAAATGCTAACAAGAAGCGGTTTAACAAACTTTGCAAAATCACTTCATTAGCAAAAAAATAATTCATATGTTTTAAATATGGTACAATTAGGAATGTAGTTAAAATGAAAATAAACAATAATTACAATAAATTTAATACTCAGTTTTCTCAAGCAGGTAAGGACTCACCTATAATGCTTACATACGAACAAAAAATGAATATATTGGTACCAAAAACAAAAGAAGTTTTGGCAGAAACTGCAGAAAAGCAAGTTCCAGAAAACGGCCTTTTTAGAAAAGTATTTGTATCTTTTTCTGTTCCTGATACAGACAATAAAGCATTATTAGGTATTGAATACGATGAAGCTGAGCCAAAAACCCAAAGAAGATTATTTGTTGGTGTTCATCATAATAACAGCGACAGATTAACTCAAAATTATCTTTTAAAGGGAACTAAAGCAGAAATTTTAGAATATCTAAAAGACAATTCTAATCAACAAAGCATTATAGATTCAGTAAATAATTTATCTAAAAAAACAGATGAATATTATTCTTCGCTTTAGTCATAATATTTAACTTGTAAAATATCCTTGAAGAATATAAAATAAAGTCTATGGTAGTTAGATTTTAAGGATATGGAAAATTATGACTTATTGCGATGAACAAAAACAATCAGTTTTCTCTAGTGTGGAAGCAAAAAGTGTTATAAGAGAAGCATTAGGCGTTTTAGGTAAAAAACATTTTGCATTTATTTCTCACGCAAACAGTTTCCCTGCGGAATATGGCAAAAACACAGGTTTTGGCACAAGCAATTCAACAGCTGCAAAAAAATTAATGGACTTCTTATCTGGGGTTTTTACTGATGTTCAACTTGGACCTGCTGGAAGAACAAAGTCTATCGACGCTTCTCCATATACAGGTACAATTTTCTCAAATAACCCATTGTTCATCGACTTAGAACAGTTAACAACAGAAGAATGGTTCAACATTTTATCTGTTGAAACTTATAACAGAATTACAGAAAACAATCCAAACAAAAACATCAATAAAACTGCATATTCTTATATTTTTAACGCTCAAGAAGAAGCTTTAAAAGAAGCTTTTGCAAACTTTAAAAATTTAGACAATGCTGATTTAAAAGCAAAATATGAAGCATATAAAGAAGCTAACAAATTCTGGTTAGAAAAAGACTCTTTATATGAAGCATTAATTGAAGAACACGGCAACGACTATTGGCCAATGTGGACTTCTGAAATGGATAAAGCTTTATTCAATCCAGAAACAGAAGAACAAAAAGTTCAATATGCTCAAAGAATTCAAGAATTAAAAGAAAAATATGCTGATATTATTGAATACTATTCATTCTGTCAGTTTGTTATTTCTGTTCAAAATGAAAAAACAAGAGAATATGCTCAATCAAAAGGCTTGAAGATGATTGCAGACCGCCAAGTAGCATTCTCTGACCGTGACAATTGGGCTTATCAAGCATACTTCTTAAAAGGTTGGTGCCTAGGTTGCCCTCCAGACCTTTTCTCTGATGATGGTCAAGCTTGGGGCTTCCCTGTTATGGATCCTGAAAAATTATTCAATCCAGATGGTTCACTTGGTGAAGGCGGATTGTTAATGAAGGAACTATACAAAAAAATGTTCACAGAAAACCCTGGTGGTGTAAGAATTGACCACATGGTCGGTTTAATTGACCCTTGGGTATATGTTTCTGGCAAAAAACCAAAAATCGAAGAAGGTGCTGGAAGATTATATTCATCTCCAGAACACCCAATTCTTTCAAGATATGCTGTTGCAAAAATGGAAGATTTAAACCACGAAGTTGAAGCAGACAAAGAAGAAAGAATTTTAAGCCTAACACCAGAACAAGTTAGATTGTATGGTCGTTTAGTTGAAAAAATCGTTATCGGTGCTGCTGAAGAAGTTGGTTTAGATAAAGATTCTATCGTATGCGAAGACTTAGGTACTTTAACAATGCCTGTTGTTAGCGTAATGAAAGAATATGACTTACAAGGTATGAAGCTAATTCAATTCGTAGTACCAGAAAAACCAATGCACCCATACCGTTGTAAAAATATCAACGAAAGAAGCTGGGCAATGGTTGGTACTCACGATAATGAACCTATCAGAATGTGGGCGGATAAAACAGTTCACACAGAAGAAGGTTATTTAAACGGTAAAAACTTAGCTGAAGACTTATGTCCAGACGCAACTGCTGAAGAAAAAGAACAAGTTGCTGTTAGATGTTCAAATGAAGCTGATTTCTTAAATCAAATGAAGTTAATCGAATTATTTGCTTGCAAATCAGCAAACATTCAAGTATTCTTCACAGACTTCTTAGGTTTATATGATGTTTACAACCGCCCTGGAACATCTGGTGACGCTAACTGGTCATTAAGAATTCCAGATAACTACGAAGAAGTTTATTGTAACAACCTAAAAGAAGGTAAAGCATTAAATCTTCCATTAATTTTAAAACTTGCTATTGAAGCAAGAGGACACGAATTTGCAGCTGCAAATCAAGAAACTATCAAAAAATTAGAAGGTTTAATATAATGCACGAATTAAAAGTAGAAAGTCATTTTGCGGCAGCACACCATTTGTTAAACTACAACGGTGAATGTGAAAACCAACACGGTCACAACTGGAAAGTTGAAGCTTATGTTCGTGGCACAGAGCTTGATAAATCAAACCTTTTAATTGATTTTAAAGTCCTAAAAAAAGAACTTAACGCTATTTTGGATATGCTTGATCACAAGGATATCAATGAACTTCCAGAATTTAAAGGCGTAAGCCCAAGTAGTGAAATTCTTTCTAAATTTATTTATACAAAACTAAAAGAAAAAATTGCTTGCACTTATAAAGTTTCTGTTTGGGAAACAGAAAGAGCTTGCGCAAGCTATTTTGAGGAATAATAAATGCATATTATACAAGCAATTATAATGGGTATAGTGCAGGGGCTTAGTGAGTTCCTGCCTATTTCAAGTTCAGCACACTTGGTTATAACATCAAACCTATACAAAGTGTTGAAAGGAATAGAAATAGGGCAAGAATCTTCTCAAGAAATTTTCCTTGATATTATGCTCCACCTAGGCACTTTAATTGCTGTATTAATCTTTTTTAGAAAAGATATTTGGGAAATTATCAAAGCATTCATCCATGCAGTAAAAACAAAAGATTTCTCATCAAAAGAAGCGAAACTTGCTCTTTATATCTTGCTTGGCACAGTAATAACTGTTGTAATTGCATTTCCTTTACATGATGTGGCAGAAAACTTAGTATTTGCCCCTGCAATTGTTGGTATTTTACTTGTTTTCACAGGTATTTTACTCTTTTCAGCAGAAGCATATTCAAAAAAACTTGCTGAAAAATCAGACAACATTGATTTAAAAACATCAATAATTATGGCGATTTTTCAAGGAATAGCAGCACTTCCAGGATTTTCTCGTTCTGGTTTAACAATAGCTTCTGGTTTGTTATGCAAAAAAGATAGAGTATCAGCAGCTAGATATTCATTCTTATTAAGCATTCCAATCATTATTGGTGCTTCTATGCTTTATCCGTTCATAAAAATTGACATGAGTGAATTTAGTCAATACAATTGGAGCGCAATCATAATAGGAACAATCGTTTCAGCAATTGTTGGATATATCTGCATTAAGTATTTTCTAAAGTTCGTAGGCAAATACTCACTTGCATTTTTTGCGTATTACTGCATAATAATAGGTGTAGCAACTTTTGTGTTTTTTAATATTGTATAAGGGATGCAAAATATGGATTTAACAGTAAATTATATTCGTGAGAAAATTTGTGACTTTCAACCTGAAATTGGTATTATTCTTGGTAGTGGCTTAGGCGATTTTGCTGACGCTTTTGACTCTATCAAAATTTCTTATAACGACATCCCAGGATTTGAAAAATCTAACGTTCAAGGTCATAAAGGGCAACTTGTTTTTGCAGAAGTTAATGGTAAAAAAGTTGTTATGATGCAAGGAAGATACCATTTCTATGAAGGTTATTCAATGCAAACAGTTACATTCCCTGTTAAAGTTATGAAAAAATTAGGCGTAAAAACATTAATTATAACCAATGCCGCAGGTGCTGTAACAGCAGAATTCAAACCTGGTGATTTAATGTTCATTACAGACCATATTAATTTTATGGGAACAAATCCATTAATGGGCAAAAACGATGATACACTAGGAACTCGTTTCCCAGATATGAGTGAAGTTTATTCAAAAAAATTGATAAATAAAGCAGAGGAAATAGCTAAAAACTTAAACATTGATTATCAAAAAGGTGTTTATGTTTCTACAACAGGTCCAAGCTATGAAACACCTGCTGAAATAAAAATGTTTAGATTATTAGGCGGAAACGCTGTTGGTATGTCAACAGTACCAGAAGCTATCGTAGCAAATTATTGTGGTTTAAATGTTTTAGGCATAAGTTGTTTAACAAACTATGCTTCTGGTGTTACAGAAAATCCGTTAAACCACCAAGAAGTAATTGAAACAGCAGATAGAGTTAAAGAAAGCTTTAAAAACTTACTATCTGAATTTATAAAAAATATTTAAGAAAAAATCACACCACAAAATAAACATGTACTAGATTGCCACGGAACTTTGTTCCTCGTAATGACATTAAAGTTCTTTTGGTGAAGCAATTTTACCCATAACAGCACTTGCTGCTGCTACATATGGTGAAGATAAATAAACTTCACTATCTACGTGTCCCATTCTACCTACAAAGTTTCTGTTTGTAGTTGAAATAGCACGCTCGCCAGATGCTAAAATTCCGGCATGTCCACCAAGACAAGGTCCACAAGTTGGTGTTGATACTGCACCACCAGCTTCAATAATTGTTTCTAAATATCCTGCCCTTAATGCTTGAAGATAAATTTCTTGAGTCGCAGGGAAAACAATCAATCTAACATCTCTATGAACTTTTCTACCTTTTAATACTTCTGCAGCTGCTGCTATATCTGAAAGTCTACCATTTGTACAGCTTCCAATTACAGCTTGGTGTATTTTTACATCACCAGCTTGAGAAACAAATTTGGTATTTCCAGGCAAATGTGGAAATGCAACAACTGGTTCTATTTCTTCCGTATTATATACAATTACTTTTTCGTATTCTGCACCTTCATCAGATTTATAGAATTTAGGTTCTCTAATACTTCGGCCTTTTAAATATTCTTTTGTAATATCATCTGCTTCTATAATTCCATTTTTTGCACCTGCTTCAATCGCCATATTGCAGATAGTAAAACGACCATCCATTGGTAATTCTCTAATTGTAGAACCACCAATTTCAAGAGTTTTATATAAAGCCCCATCAACACCAATATCACCGATTAAGTGAAGAATTAAGTCTTTAGCTGTAACATATTTATTCAATTTTCCATTAAATTCAACTTTTATTGCAGATGGAACTTTTAACCAAGTATCACCTGATGCCATCGCACAAGCTATATCAGTTGAGCCCATGCCAGTTGAAAAAGCACCCAATGCTCCATATGTACAAGTATGAGAATCTGCCCCAATTACAATATCACCAGCAGTTACAATACCATTATCTGGTAATAATGCATGTTCTATTCCCATTCTTCCAACTTCAAAAAAGTGAGTTAAATCTTGAGCACGAGAAAATTCTCTTACCACTTTAACTTGCTCTGCTGACTTAATATCCTTGTTTGGAACAAAATGGTCTGGAACAAAAACAACTCGTTCTTTATCAAAAACTTTCTCAACACCGATTTTTTTAAATTCATTAATAGAAACCGGACCAGTAATATCATTTGCAAGAGTAATATCAACTTTTGCACTAATAAGTTGACCAGCTTTTACTTCTTCCAAGCCTGCGTGTTCTGCTAATATTTTTTCTGTTATATTCATCGGTCTTGCCATTTTATTTCCTCACACAAAAACTATTTAAGTGATATTATTATAGAATAAAACCTCGGAGAAAGAAATGCCCGTAAAAGAATTTAGAACACCAATTAGCAACAAACCCGTTTTAATAGGCCCAGATAGCAAACAAGATAATATTATTTTTGCTATTGAATCTAGCTGTGATGAAACAGCAACAGCTATTGTAAAAAATGGTCGTGAAGTATTAGCAAATGTTGTAGCTTCACAAATTAAAACACATATTGAATTTGGAGGTGTTGTTCCAGAGGTTGCAGCTCGTGAACATTTAGAAGCTATCAATTTAGTTATAGCTCAAGCATACGAACAAGCAGGGTTAACGGCTAAAGATATTACAGCATATGCTGCAACTGTAGGGCCTGGTCTTGTTGGTTCTCTTTTGGTAGGAATGAATGCAGGAAAAGCACTTGCACTAGCAAATGATAAACCATTTATCGGTGTTAATCACTTAAATGCTCACGTATGCGCTAATTATTTAAATACAGATTTAGAACCACCATTTGTTGCGTTATTAATTAGCGGTGGTCATACTCAAATTATTGAAGTAAAAAGCTATTTAGAACAAAGAATTATTGGTGAAACAATTGATGATGCAGTTGGTGAAGCCTACGACAAAGTTGCAAGATTAATTGGACTTCCATACCCAGGGGGTATTAATTTGGATAAACTTGCTCAAACAGGTAATCCATTCGCTTTTAAATTACCAGAAGCAAAATTACAAAACGAATACGATTTTAGTTTCTCTGGTTTAAAAACAGCATCACTGCAGTTAATTCAAAAACTTAAAAAAGAATATGATGAACTGCCAAAAGCAGATATAGCTGCAAGCTTCCAAGAGACGGTAAGTTCTACTTTATTTAGAAAAACAAAAAAAGCAGCAGATGCAATTAATGCAAAAACCATTGTTTTAGCGGGTGGTGTTGCTGCAAATTCCGAAATTAGAAAAAAATTATTTTCACTTCGAGAACAAGGTTATAAAATATATGCACCAGAGATGAAATTCTGCACTGATAACGCATCAATGATAGCATCAAGTGCTTATTTCTTAGCAAATACAATGGATAACTTAGACGTTGAAGTATTCTCTAGAATGTAGTTTATTTAACTAATTTTTCTACAATACCTTTTAGCGCTATTTTTACATGTGCGTAGTTTAAACCGCCTTGCATATAAACTGCATATGGTGGGCGAACTGGTCCATCAGCGGATAATTCTAGTGTAGATCCCTCAATAAAAGAACCTCCAGCCATAATTAACTTATCATCATAACCAGGAACTTCATCTGGAATTGGAGTTAAATATGATTCAATAGGAGAATATGATTGAAGTGTTTTGCAAAATTCAATTAAAGGCTCTGGTGCACCAAATTTAATTGTTTGAATCAAATCAGTCCTAACTTCGTGTGGTTTTGGTGTAGAAATAAAACCAATATCTTCAAATACTTGAGAAGCCAAAATAGCCCCCTTAACAGCTTCAGATACAATTGATGGAGCCATAAAAATACCTTGAAAAATCAATCTTGATTGATTCAACATAGCCCCGCCCTCACTGCCAATACCAGGAGCAGTTAAACGATATGCAGCTTGATCAACATATTCTTCTTTTCCTGCAATATAGCCACCAGCCTCAACAATACCGCCACCTGGATTTTTAATTAATGAACCTGCTATTAAATCTGCGCCAACTTCTAATGGTTCTATCTTTTCAACAAATTCACCATAACAGTTATCAACAAAACAAATACACTTTGGATTTTTTGATTTAACTATTTCAACAATCTTTTTAATAGTTTCGATTGTTAAAGATTTTCTTAATGAATAACCTCTAGAACGCTGAATCAAAACCATATTAGTTGTTTCATCAACTTTATTTCTAATTCCTTCTAAATCAACATCTAATCCGTTGATTAATGGTACTTCGTCATATAAAACACCATGTCCAATTAAAGAAGCCCTTTTATCTCCACGTGTACCAATAACTTCTTCCATTGTGTCATATGGAGAACCGGCAACAGAAATCAACTTTTCACCATATCTTAAATTACCAAACAAACAACACGCTAAAGTATGTGTTCCTGATACAAAATGATTTCTTACAACAGCTTTTTCAGCCTTAAAAACATCAGCAAAAACTTTATCTAAAGCTTCACGACCCATATCATCATGTCCATATCCAGACACAGTCGAAAAATGTTCCAGACCAATTTTATTATCATAAAATGCTTTTAGAACTTTTTCTTGGTTATATTCTTTTATTTCATCAACAAGTTCAAAATACTTTTTAACTTTTTCTTCCGCTTGTTGGATTATAGGATTTCTGCTCATATCTAAATACTACCACAAAAATAAGAATTAGCTTTTCTGGCGGATACCTTTTTGTATTTTTTGAAGTAAAATTATAATTAAGGACAATAGAAATGACTGAGTTGAAGGATAAAGACGAACAATATAGTGTTTTTCTTAAGTATAGAGAAAATACCGATGATGATAATAGCAAAGTTATCATTACATTAAGGGTTATCTTTATATCATTTATTGTTGTCGTTATAACTGTTTTAGGATTATTTTTATTTGATAATTCATCAAATATATCTGCTATTTTTGAAAGTATAACAGATAAAAAGCTAGCGAATGTAAAAGTTAGCGATAAAAAGCCAGACTTAACTCCTTCAAAATTTAGCTTTAAAATGTTAAGCAGATATCAAAACATTTTAGTACTTGGTGTAGACTCAAATGGTCCAAACACTCTTCCATTCTCTGGAGTTCGTTCAGACACTATGATTATTTTAAACATTGATATCCACGGTAAAAGCGTAAATGCAATTTCTATACCAAGAGATAGCAAAGTGTATTTAGCAGAAGAACACGGAGTTCAAAAAATTAATGCTGCATATGCACTAGGCGGTGTTGAATTAACAAGAAAAACAATCGAAGAAACTTTAGGAATAAAAATACATAATTATGTAATAGTTAATGCAGAAGGTATCAGAAAATTAATTGATGCAATTGGCGGTGTGCCTATTTATGTTGAACAAAATATGCACTATTTTGACCATTCTGGAAAACTATACATAGACCTTTTAAGAGGACAACAAGTTTTAGACGGAAGACAATCTGAAGGTTATTTACGTTTCAGAAAAGATTATCTTGGTGATATTGGTAGAGTTCACCGTCAACAAAAATTCATTAAAGCATTGATTGAAAAAATAAAATCACCAGAAGCTTTAAGAAAAATTCCAGAAGCATTAAAAATAGCAAGTCTTTATACAAGAACCGATTTAAATTTATATCAAATGTCTCAATACGCAGCAATTGCTAGAGAAATTGATTTAAATAAAGTTGAATTTGTTATGCTTCCTGGCGGACCAAATAAAAAAGGAATAATTAGTTATTGGATTTTAGATCCAGAAAAAACACAACAAGTTATAAATAGACTTATTTACAGAAAAAAATCAGAAGTAACAAAAAAAGATGTTAGCGTTGGTATAATGTACTCTAAATCAAGAGAAGTTGACGCACTTACTGTTAAAGAACAATTAAAAACAATGGGATATGAAATTAATTGCACAGGACGCTCTAGCCACATTCATAATTCAGAAATTGTTGGCTACAATACTGATGTTTCTACAGAAATGATAAAATCAATTCAAAAAGAAATTGAACAAATTGAAAAATTACATTATGTTCACAACCCTGTAAGAAATATCTGTACTGAAAGCGATTTTGTTATCACACTAGCAGATGAAGAATAATTTAGAAAAGGAATAGAATAATGGAAGTTTTAAAAATTGCAATACCTAATAAAGGTAGATTATCAGAAAAAATATATGACTTATTAAACTGTGCAGGTTTAGTTTTTCCATCAAAAGATGAAAGAACTTTACAAGTAACAACAAAAGATAAAAAATACTCAATTATCTTTGTAAGAACACAAGATATCCCAATGTTTGTTGAAAACGGAATTGCTGACATTGGTTTTACAGGTTTTGATATTTTAACAGAACTAAAATCAAATGTTGATAAAATTATGGATTTAGACTTTGGATATTGTGAAATGATTGTTGCGGTTAAAGATGAAGATACTTATAAAACATCTGCTGATTTGCCTCAAAACTTAAAAATTGCAACATCTTTCCCAAATATTGCGAAAGAATACTTTGAAAAACTTGGTAAAAATCCTAAAATTATTGAAGTTTCAGGAGCAACAGAAATTACACCTCGTTTGGGTTTATCAGATGTTGTCGTTGATATCACTTCATCTGGTTCAACCTTAAAATCAAATAAACTTAGAATTATTGATAAAATTTTAGAATCAACAGCAATTGTTATTGCTAATAAAAACTTAAGCGAAGAAAAAAAGGAAAAAACAGAAATTGTTTTAAGAGCTTTAAAATCAGTAATAGATGCTCGTGAGAAAAAGTATTTAATGGCACATGTTCCAAAAAGTTCGCTAGATGAAATCAGAGCATTTTTACCAGGGTTATCATCTCCAACAATTATGACTTTAGCTGGTGATGACGAACACGTTGTAATGCACGTTGTTGTTGATGCAGATAAAGTTTTTGACAGTATTGATAATTTGAAAAAACTTGGCGGACAAGGCATTTTAATTATGACAGTTGATCAAATGGTGAGATAATGAACTATCCAAACTTAGAACGATTAATTGAAATAATTGAAATCCTACGAAGTGAAAATGGATGCAAGTGGGATAGAGAACAAACACACGCAACACTTCGCAGAAATATGCTAGAAGAAGCATATGAAGCTGTTGATGCTATAGATGACAATGATATGAAACATCTTCAAGAAGAACTTGGTGATGTACTTCTACAAGTTGTATTGCATTCACAAATTGCAAAAGAAGCAAAATCTTTTGATATTGAAGATGTTGCAAAACAAATCTCAGATAAACTTGTTCATCGTCATCCACATGTTTTTGGCGATGTTAAAGTTGATTCTACACAAGAAATATTAGATAACTGGGAAAAATTAAAAAAAGAAGAAAAACCACATAGAACATCCATTATGGACGGAATTTCTAGAGCACAAGCTGCATTAATGAGCGCACAAAAAATTAGCAAAAAGGCTGTTGGTGTTGGCTTTGAATGGCCAAATGAAGAATCTTTATACGATTGTGTTTTATCTGAAATCAAAGAATTTAAAGAAGCAAAAACACAAGATGAAAAAGAAGATGAATTAGGTGATATTTTATTTGCTGTAGTAAATTTAGCAAGATGGAACAAAATCGATGCAGAGCAAGCATTAATTCGTGCAAATAAAAAATTTGTATCTCGCTTTAGAGCAATGGAAGCAGCTGCAGAAAAAGAATTAGAACATTTAACACTTGAAGAATGGGATATTCTTTGGAAAAAAGCAAAGAAAAGTACCAATAAAGTATAGATTAACAATAATTTTAAAATAAATAAAATCTATTAAACTTATAAAGATTATGTAAAGGCACATACAATATGTGCTACACTAGTATTATAGGCTGGTAGGAAGTTAAGGAGATAAAGATGATACCTATTTTAGATTCAAAACGTCAATACGCACAAATAGGAAAAGAAATTGAAAAAGAAGTTCTAGAAGTTCTAGCTTCAGGTTCATATATTTTAGGAAAACACAACAAAGCACTTCAAGAAGAATTTGCTAACTATGTTGGTTCTAAATATTCTTTAGGCTTAAACTCTGGTACAGATGCATTGCACTTAGCATTAAGAGCTTTAAATATTGGACGTGGCGATGAAGTTATTACAACAGCATTCACCTTCGTAGCTACAGCAAGTGCTATTGGTCTAGCTGGTGCAACACCTGTTTTTGTTGATATTGATGAAAACACATTCAACATTGACCCAGATAAAATTGAAGCTGCAATTACACCAAAAACAAAAGCAATTATCCCAGTTCACCTATATGGACAACCAGCTGCTATGGATAAAATTATGGACATTGCAAAACGCCATAATTTAAAAGTTGTTGAAGATTGTTGCCAAGCAATTGGTGCAGAATATAAAGGTCAAAAAGTTGGTACATTCGGTGATTTCGGATGCTTTAGCTTCTATCCAACTAAAAACTTAGGCGGTATGGGCGATGGCGGTATGATTACTTGCAGTGACCAAGCTTTATTCGACAGAATTGTTGCACTAAGAAACCATGGTGGTGCTATCAGATATTATCACGATGAACTAGGTGTTAACTCAAGATTAGATGAAATTCAAGCAGCTATTTTAAGAGTTAAATTAAACTATATCGATGAATGGAATAAAGCAAGACAAGAAAATGCTTACAGATACAATGCGTTATTTGCAAAATACCCAGAAATCGAAACACCAAAAGAAATTGAAAATTCATATTGCGTATACCACCAATACACAATTAAAATTGAAAACCGTGATGAAGTGCATAAACTTCTTCAAGAAAATGGTGTTGGCGCTATGATTTACTATCCAGTTCCACTTCACTTACAAAAACTACATAAAGAACTAGGATACAAAGTTGGTGACCTACCATTAACAGAAAAAGATACAAAACTTGTTATGTCTCTTCCAATGTTCCCTGAATTAACAGCAGAAGAACAAGAAACTGTAGTTGAAACAGTTATTAACTGTTTAAGAATGACAAAACAAGCAGTATAAAAATTTAGACAATAAAAAACCGCCCTTTAATCAGGGCGGTTTTATTTTATTATCTTTTAATATTTACAAAATTGTTTTTAGCTGCGTGTTCTTGCGGACATAAATAGAAAATGTACTGATCTTCACCAAGAACATTAGGCTTTTTTACACCATTAGCATCATAATGATATTCCATGCATTCATTCTTTTTCAAAATCATATATGATTCATTAACAAAATAAGCATAAAATACTGTTGTTTCATCATTATATTCAAGGTTTCTTTCTAATAAATATGAATAGTTTAAATGGTCTGAAATATATCTTTTAAAGAATTCATTTGGACTTAAACTATAATCCCACTGTGTAGATTTTAAATTAGTTTCACCTTCTGCATATTTAACAGCTTCCTGAAGCATTTGTGCAGTTTGTTTAGTCCTACCAACTGTATCTACACTCATATTATTGAAAAATAAAAATACAATAACTAACGCTGTTAAAGCAAGACCGCAACCTATTGCTATTTCTGTATTTGTAAACCCTCTTTTAAACATACTTATCTCCTTTAAATTAAAAACCTAATGATAATCCTGCACAAATATTAATTGATTGACCAGTTATTGTTTTAGCTTTCTCAGAAATTAAAAATTCGCAAGTTGAAGCAATTTCTTCTGGGTCAACAAATCTACGTTGAGGAATTGTTTCTATTATTTCATCTTTTGAAAAATCTTCTTCCAGATTTCCATTATTTATCAATTCTGTATCAACCCAACCAGGATTAATGATATTAACAGTTATATTATTTTGAGCAAGCTCTAACGCTAATGATTTTGTAAGCCCAATTAAAGAAGCCTTCGTCATTGAATAAATAGAAGCATTAGCTTCTCCCATAACACCAGATATAGAACCAATATTTATAATTCTTCCAAATTGTTGCTTCTTCATATTTGGAATAACTTTTTTAATAAGCATATAAGGTGCTAATGAATTTAAATTTAATGCATTTTTAATATCTTCTTCACTCATTTTTTCTATTGGTGAATAATGATAAACACCAGCATTATTAATCAAAATATCAATATTAAAAGCTAATTCTGGAATTTCTGTTGATAAATCAGCAACAACATAACCAGCAAAAGAATATTCTTTGCATAATTTTTTAAGCTTATCTTCGTTTCGAGAAAGAATATAAACATTATGAGTTTTCGCAAAATACTTTGCGATTGCTAATCCTATGCCTTGAGAGGCTCCTGTAACTAATATATTTTTCTTATTCATCATCTACATTCGTTATAAAACTCATCAGCGACATTATAAAAGAATTTACTAATGATATTTTTTCATTATCTTCTAATGTTTTAATAAATTCAATACAAGTATGAAGCTCATAATTCTCATCATACCAACGGCTATATCTAGGCGGTGGATTTTCCGACATTTGTTGAATTACTTCATCAAATTTATCAGCATATTTTTCCAAAATAATCTGTAAAAAATCGTGGGCAATGATTTCCAAATGTTGCTTATCCACTGTCTCTAAGAGAATAAGCAATGATTTTAAATTAGGATATTTATCATACCAACGATTATACATATTTTAACCTGCTGGCCAGCCAAACTCTCTTCCAGCCATTACGTGCACATGAATATGGAATACTGTTTGCCCTGCACTTGCACCTGTGTTTACTACAGTTCTATATTCTTTAATACCCAATTTTGCGGCAACTTTAGGCACAGCTGAAAAAATATTTGCAAAAACTTCATCATTATCAATTTCATTTAGTGATGCATAATGCTTTTTGGGTATTACTAAAAAATGTGTAGGAGCTTGTGGACTTAAGTCATTAAACGCAACTACATTTTCATCTTCGTAAATTAAATTTGTTGAAATTTCTTTATTTGCAATCTTGCAAAAAATACAATCAGAGCTCATAAAACCTCGCTTTTTTCTTTCTCTAATAGTATATTTTTTTTCACTTTCTGGCAAGATTCAAGCGGTATTTTTCAAAGTTCAAAAAATACCTATTTAGAGTATAATTAAACTATGATTAATCAATTTACTTTAGATACAATTAGCGCAATTGCTACCCCTGTTGGTAACGGGGGTGTTAGTATTGTTAGAATTTCTGGTTCTAAAGCTTTTGAAATCATTGATAAGATGTTTTCTTCAAAAAATTTGACCGCTGGTAAAATTTATCACGGCTGGGTTATGGAAAATGATGAAAAATTAGATGAAGTTATTGTGCTTCCTTTCAAAGCTCCAAACAGCTATACAGGTGAAGATATAATTGAAATTCAATGCCACGGTGGTATGCACATAACTAATAAAATCTTGGATTTAACAATTCAAAATGGTGCGAGATACGCTGAAAAAGGGGAATTTACAAAACGTGCATTTTTAAATCATAAAATGGATTTATCTCAAGCCGAAGCTGTGCTTGACTTAATCCACGCAAGAACAGAAAAATTTGCAGTATCAAGTGCAAAAAACTTATTTGGCAAATTATCAATTGAAGTTGGAAAAATAAGACAAGAGATAATGGAATTATTATCTAGAATTATTGCAGCTGTTGATTTTCCAGAAGATGTAGTAGAGCCTGAATACAGTTATATTGAGCAAACTATTGAAAATATTTTAGAAAAAATCAACCATATTTTAAGCTTTTCAAAAAGTTCTAATATTTATAGACAAGGTATAAAAATAGTTTTGGCTGGTCGCCCTAATGTTGGTAAATCATCACTATTCAATGCACTTTTAAATTTAGAACGTGCAATTGTAACCGATATTGCAGGAACAACTCGTGATGTTATTCAAGAAACACTTGATATTGATGGAATTGCAGCAACAATTATTGATACAGCTGGTATTCGTGAAGACGAAAATATCAATAAAGTAGAGGCTATTGGTATTGATTTTTCTAAAAAGTATGTTCAAGAAGCTGATGTTGTATTATTCTTATACGATTTAAACGACGGATTTACTAAAGAAGATAAAGAAATTTTTGATACAGTTAAAGAAAAGGCATTTATAAAAGTTGCAACAAAATGCGATTTAACAACAAATAAAGACTCTGAAGCGGTATGTATTTCTTTAAAAACAGGCGAAAATTTACCAGAGTTAAAAGCACAAATTAAATCAATAGTAATGAAGCAAAATCTTACAGAAGTTGAATTTATTACAAACCAAAGACAACAAAAATGCTTAGAAGAAACTAAAAATTCATTAATTAACGCACTTATTGCTGCTCAAAATGGCGAAATTCAAGACTTAATTTCTATTGATGTTAAATCAGCTTTAATGTTCATCTCTGAAGTTTCTGGTGAAGTTATAACAGATGATATCCTAACTAATATTTTCGACAACTTCTGTATAGGCAAATAACCTTTAAATATTGCCTAACATGGGGATTAAAAAAATCAAATTATAATTTAAATTTTAAATATAATTTGGTTTAAAAACATGGATTTAATTTCAACAATTTTTGACAAAAACACAAATATTATTAAAGAAGCATTCTCTCACATAACAAAATACTCTAATGGAGAAGTAATAATTACTGATGAAAAATTAAATATTATTTTTCAAAATTCAAAATATAATTTCAAAAAAGGAAAGTTTGATATTTCCATCCTAGCCTTTGATGATAAAAAGCAAAAATTAAAAAAGAGCTTTGAAAACTTCCAAAAAACTGATAAAAAACATATATTTTTAAAACTTATTTTCAAAAATGATATTCAAAATATCCCTATGGATGTTCATATCTGCAAAATTTTCAACAAAAGGAATAAGGTAAAAGGATATTCAATTATTTTGCAAGATATTACTCAAGAAATTAAAAACCGTATTCAAAAAGAGACTTTTATTGATATATTAACTCACGACCTTAAAAACCCAATGAGAGCCAACATTCAGATATTAGAACTAATTTTAAATGGCAAATTTGGCAAACTTGATAATAACTTAAAAAGCATATTAGATGAACTTTTAAACTCTTGTAAGTTTATGAATTATATGACAGATAACCTTTTAATTAAGTATAAAAATGAATTTAGTTTAAATGAATTACAAAAACAAACTTACTCAATAATAGAGCTTGTAAAGGATAAAGCACACGAGCTTTCTAAAGTTTTAGAGCGAAAAAATCAAACAATAGAACTTGTTATTAATGGAGATATTAATGATATCGAAATTGATGTAGATGAAATAGGAAAAGTTATTAGTAATTTAATTATTAATGCTTCAGAACAAAGCATTGAAAACTCCAAAATAATTATTCAAATTGAAAACACTAATAACAATATTAATATTTCCTTTTTCGATTTTGGTTATCCAAAAAAAAGAACAAATCCGGACGAGATTTTTGAAGAGTACATAACTTGTTCAAATAAATTTAGAAAAATTGGTTTTGGTTTAAACCTTTATAATTGTCGAAAAATAGTTGAAGCTCACTATGGAAAAATCTGGGCAAAAGACATAGATAACGTTGGCACTATGATTTCTTTTTGTCTTCCTGCATAAATTTTTTATATTTGAAATCTTAATTAATTATAAATTTTTTCTGATTTTTAAAAAAACATTATTAAAATAATAATAAGGATTTATTCCGCCTGACAAAAATGAGGTGTTCTTATTATGATAGATTTTAACAGACTAACCGATTACACAAAAGAAATTATCTATGCTGCACAACAAGCGATGTATAGATACAAAAACTCTCAAATGGAACCAATCCACATTATGCTTGCAATAGCAGAAGATAATGATGGGATTGCAAAAGATTATTGCAAAGAACTTAAAATTGATACTGATAACTTCAGACACCAATTAGTAAATGAAATTTCTTCGCTTCCGCAAGTTCAAAATGCAAGTCCAAATCAACAATTATATTTATCTCAAATGACAAATAATATGTTTGATATGGCGCAAGAAAATGCTGATAGCTTAAAGGATTCTTTTATTAGTATTGAACATATCTTAATGGCAATGACAGAGTTAAATGGTTCTAAAATTCAACAAATATTGAATAATAATAAAGTTACAAAAAATGCTGTTTTAAACGCAATGAAAAAAGTTAGAGGAAACAGAAAAGTGGATAGTAAAAACGCAGAAGATGCATATAAAGCTTTAGAAAAATATTCAACAGACCTAACAGCACTTGCCCGCAAAGGCAAACTAGATCCTGTTATTGGCCGTGATGACGAAATAAGAAGAATTATACAAGTTCTAAATAGGAAAACAAAAAACAATCCTGTTTTAATTGGGGAACCAGGTGTTGGTAAAACTGCAATAATTGAGGGCTTAGCACAAAGAATTATTCGTGGTGACGTACCAGAAAGTTTAAAAGAGTCAAAACTTATTGCACTAGATTTAGGTGCTCTAGTTGCTGGCGCAAAATTTAGAGGTGAATTTGAAGAAAGACTTAAAGCTGTTTTAAAAGAAGTTGAAGACTCAAATGGCGAAATAATTATGTTTATCGATGAACTTCACACAGTTGTAGGTGCTGGAGCGACAGAAGGTTCAACAGACGCAGGTAACCTTTTAAAACCAATGCTTGCACGCGGAGTAATAAAATGTATTGGCGCAACAACAATCAATGAATATAGAAAATACATTGAAAAAGATCCAGCCTTAGAACGTCGTTTTCAACCTGTTATGGCAGATGAACCAACAATCGAAGATACTATTAGCATTTTAAGAGGTTTAAAACAACGCTATGAAGTACATCACGGCGTAAGAATTAAAGACTCTGCTTTAGTTGCAGCTGCTAAATTGTCAGATAGATATATTACTGACCGTTTCTTACCTGATAAAGCAATTGACTTAGTTGATGAAGCAGCGTCATCCTTAAGAATTGAAATTGATTCAATGCCAGAAGAACTTGATGTATTAGTTCGCCAAAAAATGCAATTAGAAATTGAACGTGAAGCCCTAAAACAAGAAGAAAGCACTGATAACGCTGAAAAAATCCAGAATATTGAAGCAATTTTATCAGATTTAAATCGCAAAATTGATAAACTTAAAAACCAATGGGAATTTGAAAAAAATTCTATTCAAGGGGAAGCTTCAATTAAAGAAGAAATTGAAAAAGTAAAAATCCAAATTGAAACAGCAGAACGTGATATGGACTTACAAAAAGCTGCTGAACTTAAATATGGAAAACTTATGGCGCTAGAAAAACAGCTAAAAGAAGTTGGCGAAAATGCTCAAAATCATAAAAATACTCTCTTAAAAGAAGAAATTGATGAAGATGATATTGCGCAAATTGTCAGCAAATGGACAGGTATTGCAGTAAATAAACTTCTTGAAAGCGAAAAACAAAAACTTGTTCAAATGGAAGATTTTTTACATAAGCGAGTTGTCGGTCAAGATGAAGCCGTTGAAGTGGTATCTGACGCTATTCGCCGTGCACGCTCTGGTTTAAAAGATCCAAATCGACCAATTGGTACATTCATATTCTTAGGGCCAACAGGTGTTGGTAAAACAGAATTAGCTAAAGCCTTAGCAGAATTTATGTTTAATGATGAAGATGCACTAATTAGAATTGATATGTCTGAATATATGGAAAAACATACAGTTGCAAGACTTATCGGTGCACCTCCAGGCTACGTTGGCTATGATGAAGGTGGACAACTAACAGAACAAGTTAGAAGAAAACCTTATTCTGTTGTACTTTTTGATGAAATTGAAAAAGCACATCCAGACGTGTTCAACATAATGCTACAAATCTTTGATGACGGCAGATTAACAGATTCTAAAGGCAGAACAGTTGACTTTAAGAATACTTTAATTATATTAACAAGTAACATAGGTAGTGAAGTAATCTTAAAAAATACGCTTGAATCAATGCTATCTGAATCTCAAGCCGAAAAAACAAAAGAAGAAGTTATGGCATTAATGCAACAACGCTTTAAACCAGAATTTCTAAACAGAATTGATGATATTGTGTTCTTCAAAGCATTAACAATGATGCAACTAGCTAAAATTGTTGATATTCAAGTTGCACACTTGCATAAACTTTTAGCGGAACAAGATATCACAATTGAGATAACTGATGATGCAAAAGAATTCTTAGCACAAAAAGGTTATAATCCAATCTACGGTGCAAGACCATTAAAAAGAACTATAAGGCAACTAATAGAAAATCCACTATCTAAGAAAATCTTAAAACAAGAAATTAATCCACATTCAAAAGTCACTATTGATGTTGAAAATGATGAATTAAATTTCAAAAATAATTAATACATACACACACATTACTATTATAAAATACCCGAAGATTAATTTTCTTCGGGATTTTCTTGCATAAATGGATTGTGTAATTTCATCCAAAAATTCTTAATTTTTGTACCAATTGAATCTAATTCTTCCAACAATGGGTCTTCATCTAAATTCTTTTTTGTTGAAGATTGAAAAACATCTTGTTCTTCTTTTTTTTCTTCATCTTTTTTCTTTTTCCCTTGTTGGAAATATCCCAAATTACCAGCACCACCATCACTTGATTTCTGTGATTTCTGGATTGCAGGAATATGATCAGGACCATTGATACCGAAAGACATCTCTTACCTTTTTGTTAGAAAGTGAACCTTTTAGAGATTTTTCAACCTCTACTTATATTATATACTACTTTTGTAGAAATTAAAATCATGCAAACGTTGTATTATTAAGAAATGGAAATAATATAACTATTTATTTTGCTTTTTTAATTTATTTTCTTAAACAAATATTACTTTTTAGCTAACAATGTGATAATTTATAATTATGTCAAATATTAACTGGGGACAAATTATTAGTAATTTTGCAAGCGCTATGAACAATAACGTGGCTAGGTTTGCATCAAAAAATGCTAATTTATTAGGTGCTAGTCCTCAAATGTATAATCCACCACAAACGCCTAAAACACCACAACAGGTTCTACCACAAACTACCCAACAATTAGCTCAAACAACTGCGGAACTTGCTCTTTTAAATCAACAACAAAATACAAATATGCTAAAAGACTTACTCAAACTTCCTAAAAACTTTGAGCAACTATTAACACAAATTTCAACAATGCCTGATAAAGCGACTCAAAAAACAGCGTTATTATTATTAACTTCAACTTTAAATACAGCAGAACTTTCTGCTCTATTACAGAACAGTTCAAAAGATGCTATGTCAAACTTGTACAAAATGCTAGCACAGTTTAACCAAGTTGGTATGACAATGAAAGATGAACAAACAAGTGAATTATCAAAATTAATTTCATTTGTTGCAGCTTCAGCTACTTCTGATGTTCAAGCAGTTAGAACAACAATGTTGATGTACTTACCTTGGCTACCATTAACAGACCCTAATGCCTTTAAGCTTGAAATTGCAAACAATGGCGGGGATGAAGCAAAAGAAAATGATGATTATATTTCAATAATGATTCAAACTGAAAATTATGGTAATTTACAGGCTGATATTTATAGAACAAAAGAAGATGGAATTTTAATTCAAATTACATCATCTGAAACATTCCCACAAAAAGATTTTATTTCATTAATGAATGAAGAAAGCAAAAAATATAGTGTTGATATCAATCTTGATATGGCACAAAAAGAAGCTTTTAACAAAGATAAAAATGAAAAAACTCAAACGGAAATATTCATAAATGTAAGCTCTGGTATTAATCCATTTTTATTGTTAATTTCAAACTCTGTAATCAGAACAATACATATAATTGATGAGAAAGAAAATCTTAGAGAACAAAGAAAAGAGAAAGTAAATGGCGAAAGTTAAGACAAAATGGGTTTGCCAAAGCTGTGGTTATGAAACACCAAAATATATAGGGAAATGCCCAGATTGCAACAGTTGGGGAACTTTAGTTGAAGAAGTTGAAGTAAAATCAATTGCTCCTGCTCAAAGTGTTGTTATTGATGATAGCCCTGTTTGTCTTATCAATGAAATTGAAATTACAGAAAGCATTAAAATTCCATCTGGTTTTGAAGAATTAGACCGTGTTTTGGGTGGCGGATTAGTTCAAGGCTCTTTAGTTTTGTTAGCAGGTGACCCTGGAATTGGTAAATCAACTTTAGTATTACAAACAGCAGGAAATATCTGTTCTCAAGGCAAAAAATTATTATATGTTTGCGCTGAAGAATCAGGCTCTCAAGTTAAATTGCGTGCTCAAAGATTGAATGTAAATTCTGATAATTTGTATGTTTATTCACAAACAAACTTAGAAGCTGTTATAACTCAAATTGATAATTTAAAACCAGAAATTTTGGTTATCGATTCAATCCAATCAATCTACACATCAAACATAACAAGTTCATCTGGTAGCGTTTCTCAAATTCGTGAATGCACAAATGCTCTAATGGATATAGCTAAAAATAAAAACATAACAGTTGTTGTTATCGGGCATGTTACAAAGGATGGAAATATTGCTGGCCCTAAGGTTTTAGAGCACATGGTTGATACAGTTATTTATTTTGAGGGCGACAAGTACAAATCTCAAAGATTGTTGCGTTCTATAAAAAACCGTTTTGGTTCAACCAATGAGATTGGCGTATTTAATATGGTTGAAAACGGCTTAGAAGAAGTAACAAATCCAAGTGAATTATTTATGAAAGAACGCACAGATAACGCAACTCCAGGAAGCGTTATTATTGCAACAAACGAGGGAACAAGGGCGTTATTAGTTGAAGTTCAAGCATTAGTTGGTGCAACTTCATACCCAGCACCAAGACGTGTTGCAACAGGGTTAGAATATAATAGACTTTTACAAATTATCGCTGTTTTAGAAAAAAGAATTGGCTTAAATCTATCAAAACACGACGTTTATGTGAACGTTATAGGCGGTATTGAAATTGATGAACCTGCGGCGGATTTAGGTATAGCCTTAGCTATTGCAACTTGCTATCGTGATGTAGTTGTTGACCCTGATTGTGTAATCATTGGTGAAATAAGCTTATCTGGTGAAATAAGAAATGTATCAAACCTAGAAAAACGCATATATGAAGCTCAAAAACTTGGATTTAAAAAGGCTATTGTACCAAAATTAAGCAAAAAATTAGCAGATAACTTTAGCATTGAAATTATCCAAGCAGCAAGATTAATGGACGCAATCACAGCCTGCGTTGGTAAGAAAAAATAATTACTCATACCTTAGTGCGTCAATTGGGTTTAATAATGAAGCTTTATGTGCTGGATAATAACCAAAAGCTACACCTACTAAGCCTGAAAAACCTAATGATAAAAAGATTGAAAATAATGATATAGTTACGCTCATACCTTCTGAGAAAAATTCAACAGATTTTGCACCTAACACACCAACTGCAACACCAACTAAACCACCAATCATTGATAACATAAATGATTCAATCAAAAATTGCCAACGAATATCAGAAGCCCTAGCCCCAATCGCCATTCTTATACCAATTTCTTTTGTTCTTTCCGTTACTGATACAAGCATAATATTCATAATACCAATACCACCAACAAGCAAAGAAACAGAAGCAATTGAAGCTAACAAAATTGCAAAAGTTTGAACTGTCGATTTCATTTTTTCTTGAAACTCAGCTGAATTTCTAATCTCAAAATCATTAACTTGATTTTTACCTATATTATGACGTTGTTTTAAAAGTTCTTCTATATCTTTTTGAACATCATTTAAACTATCACCATCTTCACCTTTAACAACAATCATTTTAACTGTTCCAGGAAAAGCCACACCAAACAATTTTTTTTGTGCTGTTGTAATAGGTATAAAAATCAAATCATCTTGATCCATTGGGCCAGATGAGCCTTTTGCTTTTAGTGTTCCTAAAACTTTAAAAGGAACATTTCCAAC
>JAFQNF010000012.1 GCA_017396025.1 bacterium | reverse complement strand
TTATATAATTCATTTATGATAATGTCATAAGTAATCCGATGAGAAAATGTCCGAACTAAAAAATATTTGTTCTCCTAAATGATATAATTAAAATATCATTTAAATTCAAAGGAGGACCTATGAGAAAGGTTGTGTTGACATTGAAAGAAAAACATAAATATGATGTTATTAAAAAATTAGTAGAAACTGATGGTAACAAAAAACGTGCTGCCAACGAACTAAAACTTAGTGAAAGACAAATTAGACGTTTGGTAGAGGGATACAAAGAGTTTGGTAAAGCATTCTTTGTTCATGGAAATCGTGGCAGAAAACCAGTTCATGCTTTATCTGATGAACTTAAAAATCAAATTGAAGATTTATACAATACAAAATATTTTGATTGTACATATACCCAATTTTCAGAATTTTTAGCCGAAAGAGAAAATATTTTTGTTTCTATTGATGAAGCTAGATGTATTTTAAAAGAAAGATATATTTTATCTCCTAGATCACACAAAATTACTAAGAAAAATATTAAAAAATTACTTAACCAAAAGAAAAAACAAGCAACTTCTAAAAAAGAAATTGCTAAAATTCAAGCTAATATTGTTGCTATTGAAGATGCTCATCCTAGACAACCTAGATGTATATATTTTGGCGAAGAAATCCAAATTGATGCTTCTGAACATGTTTGGTTTGGCAATCAAAAATCTCAACTTCATGCTGCAATAGACGACTCTACTGGTCAAGTTCTAGCTGCATATTTTGATGACCAAGAAACCTTAAATGGTTATTACAATATCTATTACCAAATTTTAACCAAATATCGGTATTCCTTATCTTTTTAAAGCTGATAGAAGAACAGTTTTCGACTACAAAAGAAAAGGTACTACCCGCGACGAGGATAATACCCTTACTCAATTTGCTTATGCCTGCTCACAACTAGGCACTAGCATTGAAACAAGTAGCGAACCTGAATTTAAACCTCGTATAGAAAGACTTTTTCAAACTTTACAAACAAGGTTAATATCTGAACTAAGATTAGCTAATATTACAACCCTTGAGGAAGCAAATGCTTTCCTCCCAGCTTTCTTAGATAAATACAATTCAAAGTTTGCTCTATGTATTGATAATACCAAATCTGTATTTGAAAATCAACCTTCTAAACAGAAAATCAATTTAACTTTAGCTGTTTTATCTAGAAGAGTAGTTGATAGTGGTCATTCGATTTCTTTTAAGAAAAAATATTACAGATTGGTAAATTCAGTTGGTACTCCAATATATTTTGGAAAAGGTACTAAATGTATGGTAATTGAAGCTTTTGATAAATCTTTGTATGCAACTGTTGAAGATAGTATTTTTGCACTTGAAGAAATACCTGAATTTCAAGCTAAATCTTTGAATTTTGATGAAGTTTTACCAGAAGAAACTAAAAGGATTTACATACCTAGAATGACACACCCATTTAAAAGAGAATCATTCGAAAAATTTATGGAAAAACAACAAACAAAATTTGAAAAAGAATTAGCAAAAGCTTCTTAAAAGTGATTTTTAAAATTAATCATTTTTTCGTAGGGTACATGAAGGGTAGAAAAAATGATGATGTTGAAAACAAATTTTAAAAATCACTCTAGTACCCTAACTAAAAAAATTAATCCTAAAAAACAAATTTTTAGGGCTTATGTTTAAAATTTTTTTGGACATTTTCAAAAATGATTGACA
>JAFQNF010000001.1 GCA_017396025.1 bacterium | reverse complement strand
ACACTAAGAGGCACTGTTAAGGGAACATATTCGTACAATCAGCCATTTTAGGCACAATGATTAAAAAACAATTTTTTTTACTCTCTCTCTTAATATCCTCGTGTTTATTTGATGTTTGCAAACTCTGCAAACATTTTTTTTGCTTATTTTTAGCAAAATCTAATACGTTAAGGTTTTAAGTTAGTATGAAAATATCAAACAATATTGTTGTTAATTATAAATCTAGCTATAAACATAATAGAGAGAAAGAAGTAATTTTTTTACCACAAAACAACTCTAAAATCACTTCTTTAAGTAATATCTATTACGTAGATACTCTTTCGTTTGGAAAAAGAAAAAAGAAAAAGTTACATCCTCATTACAATGCAAGACTTGCAGAACTTAAAGAGAAAAAAATAGAAACAGCTTTTGCATCCAGAATTGCAAACTTGCCAGATGAACAGTATAAAAGAGCGAATGAACTTTATGATAAAGCAGTTAGAGTTGATTGCATTGAAGAACTAGCGCAGCTAGAACCATTAAACTATGCTCAAGCAATGCAATTGGTTGAAAAAGGTATTTATGATTCTCATTTACACCAAATAGCTTCTTTAGACAAAGAAAAATTTGAAAGAGCATTAGACTTTATGAAGAAGGGGCTCGATTCAGATTGCATAAATTTATATGTAAATTTAACCCCAACAGAATTAAAAGAAGCCGAAACATTATTAAAAGAAGGTTACCCTCCAATAATTGCTGGTAATTTTTGCAAACTAAATAAAGAGCAAAGAGAAATCGCTCAAATATTTATAAATAAAAATTCGGATGTAGAATTAGCATGCGATATATCCACCTTTGATAAAGATAAAAGACAAAAGTGCATAGATGCGTTAAATGACGGAATTGACCCTGAGTTTGTATGTGAAGTTGCAGAACTAAAAGAAGAACAAAGACAACGATTACCAAAACTAAGAGAACTAAGAGTTAGCGATACAAATATTGGAGAATTTGCTGGATTAAATCATAAAGATTACAAAAAAGCACTTGAAATGTTAACAAAAGGAATATATGAAGATTATATTACCTATATTATTGACATTGAAAATGGCAAAACAAAAAATAAAGAATATAAAAATTATAGAGCACAAGGTTGTAGCAAAACATCAGCCTATTCCCTTTCTTTATTAACAGAAGAAGAACTTGAAGCTTTAAAAAAATTAGAAGAAAAAAATCCAATACTAAAAGATATTTTAAAAGATGAATATGAAATTGTTATTATTGAAGCCCAAAATGATGACAGCTACGAGGCTATATGTACAAAACAGATAAGAACACCAGAAGGAACGAAAATAACATTAGTAAGAACATTTGATGAATACAGCTTTGAAACAAAGACAAGAACAGAAGAATATGCCGATAATTCTACATCATCAATTATGTCTGGGCGTTCTGGAACATTCAGAACAAAATATGATAAAAATGGAGAAATAAAAGAGTTAACAGAATTCGTACAAGATGAGAAAACCGGTGGGGTAACTGGTGTTTTTCACTCAAAATTATCAGACATTTTAGCTGGCGCATATGAATGCACATATTATGATATTTCAGAATTTAAAGTAGGTGGAGACCCAAATGCAGACATTAAAAGTTCTGTTATTGGAGACGGTGAAACTGTTTCAAAAGTTACAAGAAATGAAGATGGAAGTATAACCTATACAGAATTTATAGAATTAAACGACTCATTGATAGATAGAAAATACACCGAAAAAAGAGATAACAACGGCAGAATAATGTTTTCTGAATATTCTTATGTAATAAAAAAAGAAGATGAAGAAATTCCTGTAATGAATATTTCTAGAACTTTCACAAGAAATAGTGAAAATTCAATAACAAACACCATTAATGGAATAACGTATGAAACTAATTTTGATGATGAAAACAAAAAAATTACAATTACAGACGGAAAGAAAACAAAAGTAATTGAAGTAAAAGAAAAATTACCATTTTATTCTGGCGAGATATTGTGGAATGAAATAAAAAACTTACACGTAGATACTATTATGACGATATTTGATAATATTGATAAATGGAATTACTGCGTTGATGAAGACTCAATATCAAGTCCACCGTTAAAAAGTATTTCAACAGGAACAAATAACAGTATTATTTATCACGAAGCTGGACACATAATTGCAAACTTGCATCCAGAGATATTTGAAGATGAAGACTTTTCTCAAAAATATGGAAGTGAAATGCAAGCATTCCAATCGAGTATTCCATATAATGAACAGGAATATATACAATATTTTTCCCCAAGAGCTGATTTAATGGATTCTGATGGTTCTGATGAACTTATTGCAGAAGCTAATATGCTATTTACAACCTACGGAACAACGGACAGTAGAATAAAAACAAGAACCCAATTCCTTGCAAAATATTTCCCTGAAACAATTGCAAAAGTTGCAGAATTAACAGGGAGAAATTCGAAAGAAAGTCTATTAAAATAAAATTTTTTTAAACTATAATTTAATTATGAAAAAATTCGTAATAAAAACTCTTGGATGTAAAACAAATCAAGTTGAATCAGCTTTAATTGCAGAAATACTTACAAACAATGGGTATGAAGAAATTAAAGATGTTTTTAGTGCAAATTATTATATATTAAATTCTTGTTCAGTAACTCACGTTGCTGATACAAAAAATCTTTCATACATAAAACAAGTAAAAAGAGACAATCCAAGTATAAAAGTTGTTTTAACAGGGTGTATGGCTCAATTAGACAAAGATAATTTAGCAAATAATAACCTAATTGACTATATTGTTGGAAATTACGAAAAAAACGATATTGTAAAAATCATTGAAAAAGAAGAAAAAGTTTGTGTTTCTGATATATTTTCTCACGATTATTTTAGATATGAGAAATTACACCAAACACAAAGAACAAGAGCTTCCGTCAAAATTCAAGACGGTTGTAATAATAGATGCACATACTGCACAATTCCTTATGCGAGAGGAAAGAACCGTTCAAATAGCATTGAAAATGTTGTTGAACAAATAAATCTTTTTGCAAAAGAAGGATATTATGAAACAGTTCTAACAGGGATACACATAGGACAATGGGGTGAAGATTTCAAAGAGAAAAAAACTCTTAAAGACTTACTAGAAGCAATTGAAAAAACAGAAATAAAACGCTATCGTCTTGGTTCATTAAATCCACTAGAACTTACGAAAGATTTCATAGATTTTTTAGCGAAATCAAAAAAGTTTTGCCCACATTTTCATCTTTCACTGCAATCTGTATGTGATAAAACACTAAAAGCAATGAATAGACACTACAGCGCAGACGAAATAAAACAACTTGTAAACTATATTAATGAAAAATTTGAAAATGCATTTATTGGAAGTGATATTATTGTTGGATTTCCTAATGAAACTGAGGAAGATTTTAATATCACATTAAACAATTTAAAAGAGCTTAGTCTAACAAGAATTCACGTATTTCCATATTCTAGAAGAAAAGGAACACCAGCAGATAAAATGCAAAATCAGATAGATACAGCAGAGAAGAAAAAACGTGTTGCCCTTGTACAAGAAGTTTCGAATAAAAAGTTAACAGAGTTTTTTAATAAAAATATTGATACAGAAAATGAAGTTATTATTGAAAAACAACGAGATAAGAAATCAGGATTGTTAAAAGGCGTAACAAAGAACTATATTAACGTATTAATTGATGCTAACGATAATTACAAAGACAAACTTGTAAAAATAAATCTCACAAGCTTATCAGAATATAATGAAAAAATGATTGCTGAAATTGTTTAATAACTAAAACAAACTTTAGCGTTATATGTTATAGCCCAAATCTCTAAGTTTTTTTGTAGCCGTTTCTTCAATTTTCTTATATTCAAAAACATCTTCCTTTAAGCCTTGCTTTTTTGCGAATTCAATTAATGTTCGCATAAAAGAAACTTCTTTATAATATCGTGTGAAATCATCTTTAGGAAGATTATTTTTAAAGTCTTCATAAAAATTTTTAACTTGTTCGTATGTCATTATAGATGTCATATGTTCTCCTAACTCATTTTATTAATAACATTAATAATTTTATCTTGTAAAGATGCTACCATCAAAAACGTTCACTTTGTTGCGCTCTGGCAATTTTAAAATCAGTCATATATTCATACAGTTCCATAATTTGTTTCAAAGCTTGTGAATCAGTAGAATGATTATAGAACGAACGACCTTTTGCATTTTCGAACGAGCCAAAAAAATCTGTTTCAATAAAATATTCACCATTCTGATCTATTTTAATAATTCCCTTTGTAATTAAAGTAGAAACCTCTGCAACAAATTCATGATTATTGGTTAAAGCATAATCACTTATTAATCTTCTTATATCAGATGTTCTTACAGCATTATGACCAACAAATGTTCCATCTCTATTTATCAAGGATGCACCATGGAAATCACTATAATATACCCCTACTCCATTTTCATAATCGGTAGAATGGGCATTTTCATGATAAATTATATCCTTTAGATAATCCACAGAACAAATCCCCATAGAATAATCAGCCTTTAAGAAAACACAACTTCTGTTTGCAGGACAATACTCACCAGCTGCGTTCGAACCAGCTGCAAATAAATCTGTAATATATATTCTTTCTGGAACCTTTTGTCCTGTTGCAGCCAATTGCAACAATGCATCTTTTATAGCCTGTTCTTTTTCTGGGAATATAATCTTAACTGTATTTAAATCCATATCTGGAGTCAAATTTCGTGCAAAGACCAAATTATTATCAGTACAAATTTCAACTTCTAAGTCGCCAACTTTCATTTTCCATTTACCCATTTCGGGGTCAATTCTTTTTCCATTTTTAATATAATTAATAGAATCAAAAAGTTCACCAAGGTTTCGAACCTGTGACAAGGAAAGTTCTCCTGCGACGCGAGAAATATCATAACCTAACTTTTCTTCAGAAAAATATTTGATACTTTGTTCATAATCTAAATTTTTAGAAACCATTATTTCTGCTAGAGTTGTTTCTACACCTTGCAAACGTAAAGACTCAAATTGTGAATATTGCGCATCATCAAACGCACTAACACGGCACGCAATATATGAATCCATACCTTCAGAAATTAATGTTTCAAATCTAGAATATTTTACATCATCATACGAAGCAACTCTTTCAGCTGTTTTTATAGAAACTCCTTTTGATAAAAGTGGTTCAATTTTTGAAAGAATGTTATCATCGTACAAGGACAGTCTTTGTGCATCACTAGCGACAATACCTTTAGATATTAATGCTTCAAGTTTAGAATATCTAACATCATCAAATGATAAAAATTCTTTCGCCTTATAAGAAGAAACACCTTTTTGACGTAAAGAAATAAATCTTTCAGCCCTAACATCATCATATTCTACAGCTGTAAATGCATCGGAAGAAGAAACTCCTTTTTCTCGTAAAGAAATAAATCTTTCAGATTTAACGTCATCATAGCTTAAAGCTATAACTACATCATCCAAAGAAAATCCTTTTTGACGTAAAGAAATAAATTTTTCAGCTTTTACATCATCATAGCCAGTTGCTATACATGCATCATTAGGAGAAATACCCTTTTCTAAAAATATTTCAAATTTTTGATACTTTTCATCTCTTAGTTTAGAGGCATCTTTCGAAATATTTGCATCTATTCCTTTTGCAATTAAAGATTCAAATCTTGAAAATTTTACATCATCAAAATCAGCAATTTCACTAGCTGTACTCATCTCAGAAATAAGACCACTTAAGATAAGATTTTGTAGTCTTGAAAATTTATCTTCTGAACTTGCAATTTTAATAGCACGATCTGGACTAACTCCATTTGAAATAAAATTATCAAATCTTTCATACTGTTCATCGCTTAAGCCTGCAAGTTTTAAAGCAATACTCTCACCGTATATTTGTGTATATTGTTCAAATTTTACATATTGTTCATCGTTTAGTTTAGCTAGGTTTATAGCAATATAATCATCATATTCTTCAAAGTATTTTTCAAATTTTAAATATTGCTCATCTGAAAACCCAGAAGCTTCCTCTGCAACTTCTTTAAGCACATCTTTTGATAATAAGTCTTGGTATCTTGACTCTTTTATTTCTGGAGATACTGTATCTCCACCAGAAGAATCATCAATATTTACAGTATTTTTTTGTTTAACTTTACTCGTTTCTGTAAGGAATGTGAAAACTTCCCCCTCGCTCATTCCAAATGAAGATAATAATTCAACAGCTTTTTTGGGATTATTTTCTTCTATAATCAATCTTCCTGCTATAGTTAATGCTTCCTGTTGTGTTTTAGGAATTTCTACATCACCTATCTTAACCGTTGGTATTTCTGTTCCAGTTTTTACTGAAATGTCATTATCTCCGTTTCCTGTTGAAATATCAGTTTCGTCTCCTGTTTTAACAGGAATTCCTACATCATCTGAACCTGTTTTACCATCAAATCCTGCTCTAACTGTATCTACCGAAGCTGCATCAAGACTATTCATCTTAGAGGACGCAATACCTATTAACAGACCTCTGATTTGGTTTTGACCTTCGCCAAGTATTCTGTCCCAACTAAAGAACTCATCTGCATCTACAAATTGTCCTGCTTGTGCACTTGCAATTAAATAATCTGCACTTAATGATAATGTCATATCTGACGCTATTTCTGCTGTATTACCCAAAATTACTGAGTTTGTCATACTTGTTGCATATGGGTTTATTATATTACCAGTAATTTTACCAATTCCAGCACCGAGTGCGGCTGTTCCGGCACTTATTGCCGTTTGTTTTGCCATTTCTGTAAAGCTAAAATCATTTGAACGAGAAACATCTACAACATTTCCCTTTATCAATCCACCATCTTCATCTTGAGAAAGTGTCTCAACAGTTTCTATTTCATATGATATTACTTCACCTGTATTTGCATCTTTTAGTTCATAATATACTGAATATGTTCCATCTTCATTTTGTACAATATTCGCTGGTGTTTCTGATTTTGCCAAATTCCCTGTAAGATCATACAGTGCATTTGTACCCACTGTATCTAATAAATAATTTGAAGATGCAGCGAAGGCAGCAATTTTTGCACCGTTCAATGCAGATTTACCAAAGCCATTGAACGCTGTTTTCACTGTATTTTTAAATCCACCAGATACCATTTGTTTTGCGCCTTGTTTAGCAGCAGCACTACCAGCACCTTTAAGCGCTGAGAAGCCTTTTCCTGCAATACCAGCACCACCAAGTGTCATTGCTGTAATTGCACCATTTATTGCACCACCACCGAAATCAAGAATACCTTGTTCCAATGAATATTTTTTGCTTGTTCCAATCGTATCAGTACCATTAATCAATACTGTTGTTGCACCACCTACAGCCGCACCAAGTGCTATTGATGCACCACCTGTGAATGGAGCTGCTATAACGCACGCTGCTACAACCACACCTGTTACAATACCAGAACCAATTTCTTTAGCAGCCGCTTGTGTCTCTTCATAGTCCATAATCGCTTCTGCTGCTGGTGAATTACCAACTTTTGAAACACCTTGAGATAATTCATCTAATCCATCTACTGATAATGCTTCACCAGTTAATGCTTGATATTTTGCAGCAAAATCTGGATCATTAGGATCTAATGAATTAACTTGTTTTATATATTCTTCAACCTTAGCATTCGCCTTATTTGAATTTGTACCAAAACCCAATACATTGTTTAAACCACCCATGGCTTTTGAGAACCAGCCTTGGTCCTCTTGGGTTTGTTCCATTAATGTAGATAAAGAAGCTGCTTGTTCTTGCAGCATTTCTACTACTTGTTGTTTTTCTTCTTCAGACATACTATCTGCTAACTTTTGTGCTTCAACAGCGCTTTGCTTAGCCTCTTCTGTTAGCTCGGTTCCCATTATTGATTTATATGCTTCAGCAAGTTTTGCTGGGTCAGATTTAACAGCTTCTAACATAGCTATTTTTGCATCTAGCTCAGCTCTATCATTATTTTTAAAGCCTTTTCCTGTTATTCCATTCCAACAAGAAGAAAAGAATCCGCCTACAGCGCCTGCTATACCTTTTCCCTCTTGGTTTGCACTATACTCAGATTCTAATTGAGCAATCTCTGCTTCTAATTGTTGTATTAATATTTCTTCTTCTGTTAGTTCTTCTTTTTCATTTTTTACATTTGAAGAAGCATTATTATTAACTTGTTTATCTGAAAATGATGTCCAAGATTCGTCGTACTCTCCATCCTCTGAAAAGAATACGTTTTCAAAATCTTCAATCTCTTTCAAATCATTTTGTTGCGATAAAGGATAAAGATTTCCATTTAAGTTTAATTTGATATTTTCGTACGACATCTTCTTCACTCACCTTTTTACACGCATACTAGAAAATTTACGGAATAATACGAAAAAAACTTTATAAATAATTAGAAAAAATTTACAAATTATTACAGATTGAAATAAAATTTTAAAGCAAAAAATTTTTGGTATAATAAAGAAGGAAAGACAAAAGGTATTATATGAAAAACGGCATAATAATTTCTATTCTAACAGCAATAATTGTATATTTTTATATTTCAGAAAACACATCATTAAAGATATTAGCAATTGTTTTAACAATACTTGCTGCAATATATCTATTCTCAAAACAAGCAGTTGTGTACAATTACTATAAATCTAAATTGTCTGACTTTAAGCAAGACAGTTCAGCTCCATTTATAAATATAAACAAAGTTTCTTGGAAGATTCTTATGCTTATACCTAATATGGATAAAATGACTGCAAAACATATTGTTCACAACAGACGTCATTTTGGAAACTATAAGAATTTTGATGATTTCTTCAAAATGAATCAAATTCCAGAGGAAAAAAGAGAAGAAATCAAAAAATATATTTTTATATAATCCATAATTAATTTAAACTTAACATATCATCACCATTAATTTACATGCAAAACAGATATATGCTAGGATAGTTGTATAGTTAAGGGTTGAGAAAAGGGATATTTAAATGCGTTATGTGCCCTTGCACGTACACTCAGAATATAGTTTATTAGACGGTGCAATCAGAAACAAAGAACTAATTAAGTTTTCAAAAGAAAACAACTTTGAAGCCGTAGCAGTTACAGACCATGGCGTTATGTATGGTGCATTAGAACTATATCGTTTAAGCAAGGATATGCAATTTAAAGTTATTTTAGGTTGCGAATTTTATGTTCTGCACGGAGACATTACACAAAAAGATGCAACAAACCGTGAACTATATCACTTAGTACTCCTAGCAAAAAACAACACAGGATATCAAAACTTAGTAAAACTTGTTAGTATCGCGCACATTGACGGATTTTATTATAAACCACGTATCAATAGAGAAATCTTAGAACAGCACTCTGAAGGTCTAATATGTTTGTCAGCCTGCATTGCTGGGGAATTAGCTCAAGACATTTTAAATGGAGACAAAGAAAAAGCTAGGGAAACAGCAAAATGGTATAAAAACCTTTTTGGTGAAGACTACTACATTGAACTTCAAGACCACCGTTTAGAAGAACAAAAACGTTCTAATCCAGAACTAATTAAAATAGCACAAGAAATGGATATTCCGCTTGTTATCACAAACGATAGCCATTATCTAAAAAAAGAAGATGCTTCTTGGCACGATACTTTATTATGTATTCAAACAAACGCACTTAAAAAAGAAGAAAATAGATTTAGATTTTCGAATAATGAATTTTATGTAAAAACGCCAGAAGAATTAAGAGAAAACTTCCGCTGGATGGACTCAGAACTCTTCGAACAAGCAATTGAAAATACAGCAGTAATAGCAGATAAATGCCACGTAATCTTAGAATTAGGAAAGAGTAAACTTCCTTCATACCCTGTACCTGAAGGCTACGATATTACAAGCTATCTAGCGCACCTTGTACGAAAAGGTCTACACGAAAGATATGAAGAAATAACACCAGAAATTCAAGAACGTTGCAGATACGAACTGGAAATCATCAATAAAATGGGTTTTGACGCATACTTCGTTATCGTTTGGGATTTTATTAACTACGCAAAAAACAATGGAGTTCCAGTCGGACCAGGTAGAGGTTCTGCCGCAGGTAGTTTAATTGCTTATGCACTAGGTATTACAGACTTAGACCCAATTAAACACCACTTATTCTTTGAAAGATTTTTAAACCCAGAACGTATATCAATGCCCGATGTCGATATCGACTTTGGTGATGGACGTGAACGTGTAATTGACTACGTTACAGAAAAATATGGAAAAGATAAAGTATGCCAAATTATCACATTTGGTACTCTATCAGCGAAAGCAGCTATAAAAGCAGTTGCTAGAGTTATGGAACTTCCTTTTGAAATTTCAAATAAAGTTAGCCAATTTGTACCAGCCGAAGTTGGTATGACAATTGACAAAGCACTTGAAGTAGCACCTGACTTTAAAAAAGTTTATGACGAAGACGCTCTTATCAGGCAAATTATTGATGAAGCAAGAAACATAGAAGGTATTAAGTGTAATACCGGCATGCACGCCGCAGGCGTTATTATTTCGCATCAACCACTTGATGAAATCGTACCTGTTCAATACGCAAAAGAAGGAAACGTAATTACAGAATATCCAAAAGAAGACTGTGAAAAAGTTGGTCTACTAAAAATGGACTTCTTAGGATTAAAGAACTTAACTATCATCATGCAAACTTTAGAAATGGTGAAGGAAAGACACGGAATTGATGTTGATATAAACAACATTCCACTTGATGACGAACCTACATACAAAATGTTAATGACAGGCGATACCGATGGTGTATTCCAATTAGAATCTGCTGGTATGAAGAAGCTAGTAAAAGACCTTAAACCTTCTGTATTTGAGGATTTAGGCGCGTTAGTAGCTCTTTTCCGTCCAGGCCCATTAGGTTCAGGGATGGTTACAGACTTCGTAGAAAGAAAACACGGAAGACAAGAAATCAAATATGCACACCCACTTCTTGAACCTGTTTTGAAAGATACATATGGAACACTTGTATATCAAGAACAGATTATGCAAATCTTCCAAGTTCTTGCAGACTACTCTCTTGGCGGAGCGGATGGTGTTCGTCGTATTATGGCGAAAAAGCACCCAGAAGACTTAGTAAAACTAGAAGGTCCATTTATAGAAAAAGCCGTTTCAAAAGGAATGGCCGAGAAAGATGCAAAAGAATTATTCGACCAAATTGGTAGCTTCGCAAGTTACTGTTTCAATAGAAGCCACTCTGCTTGTTACGCATTTGTTGCTTACCAAACAGCATACTTAAAAGCACACTATCCTGTTGAATACATATCTGCAATGCTTACAAACTCAAAAGATGACCAAGCAAAAACACAAATGTATATTGCTGAAGCACAAAAAATGGGTATCAAAGTTCTTCCGCCAGATATAAACAAATCAAATGCAGAATTCACACCTGACGGAGAAAATATCAGATTTGGTCTAAATTCAATAAAAGGTATTGGAGAGGCTGTTCTTAAAGAGATTGAAGAAGATAGAAAAGCGAATGGAGAATACAAATCAATTGTTGACTTCACTCAAAGAATAAATCCGAGAGTAGTAAATAGGAAAACGCTTGAAAACTTTACAAAAGCAGGTGCTATGACCTGTTTAGAGCCTTGTCGCAAAAAATTATTTAATAATATTGAAAATATATTAAATGCCGCTGCTAGAGAAAATGAAGCAAAAGAACTAGGACAAGTAAGCTTATTTGCCGGTTTAGGTGGAAATACAGGCGGAACAAGCTATCAAATGCAATCATTTGAGTTATACGGTAGTGATGAAGAATTTACAGATAAAGAAATTCAAGAATTTGAAAAAGAATACTTAGGCTTTTACGTAACAAGCCACCCACTAGAAACAATTAGAGATAAACTGCCTTTCTTAACAACTCATAATGTTAGCGATTTAGATGAAATGCCAAACGATACTTTTGTTACCGTTTGTGGCTTATTGACTTCTGTTAGACAAATACCAACCAAAAAAGACCCGACAAAATTCTTAAAAGCTGGTGTTATTGAAGATTTAACAGGAAAAATTGAATTTGTCGCATTCCATAAAACACTTCAAGTTTGTAATTCTTTAATCGAGCAAGAAAAAAAAGTAATCATGTCTGGAAAATTCCAGAAAAAGGAAGAAGGTAGTGCTCAAATTATCGTTGAAAGTATAAAACCAGTTGAGAATAGTAATATAGTTACACTTTCACTAAATAAAGATATCAAATTTGAGACACTAATCGCATTAAAAGACTTGCTTGCAAACTTTAAAGGTTCTGATCCATTAGTTATAAAAGCGGATAACAACGGCGAACAAACAAGAATTTTAGTCTCATCAAATTTCTGGACAAATGCATCAAACGATTTAACTCAAGCACTAGAAAAGAACTTCAAAGAAGTCCTTTCTGTTGATATAAATTCACTTGAATAATATAATTATTGATTTGCATTACTAAATTCAGAAGTAACTTTGAAATCAATATTCTTCGCAAGGAATGAATATTTAGGATATTCAATTTCAGGATTTAGTCTTGCAGTATTTATTTTTGCTTCAATTTCAACAAACTTTTTTGCTAGTTCTGGGTCAAATTGAGTACCAGAACATCTATTAATTTCTGAAATCGCAACTTCATGTGATAAAGCTGTTCTATAAGGCCTTGTTGAAGTCATTGCATCATAAGTATCAGCAAGTGCAATGATTCTACCAGCTAAAGGAATACCTTCACCACTTAAACCATCAGGATATCCAGTGCCATCCCATTTTTCGTGATGTGATTTTACCCATTCAGAAATCATTTGTAATTTTTTAATGTTAATAACAATTTTTTCACCACGAATTGGATGTGATTTCATTACCAAAAATTCTTCATCTGTTAGCTTACCATTTTTGCATAAAATACTTTTTGGCATAGCTATTTTACCGATATCGTGTAATAAACCAGCAATTTCAATATCTTCCATATAAGATTCATCTAAGTTTAATTCTTTAGCAAGAATCATAGAATAAAGAGTTACTCTTAATGAATGTCCATTTGTATAAGAATCTTTCGTATCTAATGCATTAGAAATAGCTCTAATAGTCTTATAAAATAACTCTCTTAGTTCTTTATAAAAAACTTTATTGTTATTTGCCATTGAGTACTTTTCAATACCCTTTTCAACAGCAATTTTTAATTCTTCTGGTTCAAAAGGTTTTAATATATACTGAAATAATTCACAATCGTTGATTGCAGAAACAATAATATCTGTATCTACGTGACCAGTTAAAAGAATTTTTACAATCTGAGGATTTGTTTCTCTAACACGTTTTAAGAAATCAGTACCTTCCATTATTGGCATTTTTTGGTCGGAAACAATCAATGAGATTTCACTACCATGTTTATTAACAACATCAAGTGCTTCAACACCGTTCGTTGCAGTTAAAATATTGTATTTACCTCTAAATGTACGTTTTAACAATTGAAGATTGTTTTCTTCATCATCTACAATTAGAACTGTATGCTTTTCATCCTTTGCAAAGTTTAGAACAACTTCTAAGCTTTCTTTTAATTCACAAGAACTCATCAACTACCACCAATAATATCTCGATAAAACAAGTATCGACTATATTTCAAACTTACTTTAATACATTATAACATTATTTTACATTTGTTAACAACTAGATTTTTTAAGAAAATAAAACATATAATTTAATAATAGTCAGATTTGAGGGAAACATGTTAAACGGGAAAAAGATAGTTGTAGTCATGCCTGCATACAATGCAGAAAAAACTCTTGAAAAAACATACAACGAAATATTTAAAGAAATTGTAGATGAAATTATTTTAACTGATGATAAATCTAGCGATAACACAAAGGAATTAGCAAAATCATTAAATATAACAACCATTGTACATAAGGAAAATAGAGGCTACGGAGGAAACCAAAAATCCTGCTATACCGCAGCACTTAAATCAAATGCAGATATAGTAATTATGTTACATCCAGACTATCAATATACCCCAAAATTGATTCCTGCAATTGCGTCTATGCTTGCATTTGAAGAATATGATGCAGTTATAGCTTCAAGAATGCTTTCAAACGCGTTAGAAGGCGGTATGCCATTATATAAATACATAGCAAACAAATTTTTAACTGCATTTGAAAACTTTTTCTTACGCCAACACCTATCTGAATATCATACAGGATATAGAGGATTTAAAAAATCAGTTCTAGAAAATCTTCCACTTGAAGATTGCGATGATGACTTTGTTTTTGATAATGAGATGCTAGCACTTGTGGCTTATCACGGATATAAAATAGGTGAGTTAAGTTGTCCTACTAAATATTTTCCAGAAGCATCTTCAATTAATTTTGCTCGTTCTTGCAAATACGGGTTTGGAGTATTGGGCGTAAGTTTAAAATACTTCCTTGCGTACGCAGGAATATACAAATCTAAGATATTCAAAAAGAACGCAAAAAAATTAGATGTTAACGCTGAATTACCTTATTATCACAATCCATAAAACTAGATTTTAGTTGCTAAAGATGGAGCAATAGAAATGAATTGTCTAACCAATTCTTTATCCCATTGAATTCCTGCACCTTCTTCAAGGATTGCACAGGCTTTTTCAACGCTCATACCCTTGCGATAAGGTCTGTCACTAATTAATGCGTGATAAGTATCTGCAATAGCAACAATTCTAGCTGCCAATGGAATTTCTTCACCTTTTAACTGACAAGGATAACCTTTACCGTTCCATTGTTCATGGTGATATTTAACAATAGGAATTAAATCATGAAGTAATGGGTTTGGTTCAAGAATTTTCTCAACACCTATAGATGGGTGCAGTTGAATAATTTTAAACTCTTCATCTGTTAATCTAGATGGTTTAGTCAGTACATCTTCAGGAATACCAATTTTACCAATATCATGAAGTAATGCACCAAGTTTAATGCGTTCAACTTCTTTATCAGGCAAATTTATAGCTTTTGCCAATGCTACAGAATATCTTGATACAGAAGAAGAATGGTCTTTTGTATATTCATCCTTAGCATCAATTGCACTTGCAAGAGAAGTTACAACTTCAATCAAATGATTTTGTGATTGAATATTTTCATTTTGGAATTTTTCAACTAAAGCTTCTTCAAAGTTAATACCAATTTGAGAATGTCTTTTCGCCATTACAATTGCAAATGAATTCAATGAAGAATCATCCCAGAAATCATAGTCTTGAGTTGATACAATTGTAGATCTTCCATTTTTATAACCTTTTGATTTTGAAACAAGAACAGCCTGTTCCGCAAGAATTAACAATTTTTCCTTGTCTCTAGAATCTTCTGGGAATGTAGCGATACCAACTGATACTTTATTAACAGGTCCTACATCATCAACTAAGCAACAAGATAAAGAATATGTTAAATACTCAGCCATATATTTTGCTTCATCAGCATTCATATTTCTAAGAATTACAGAAATCTTATCGCCACCATATCTAGCTGCAATATCTTGTTTTTTAATATTTTCATTAATTTTATTAGCAACAACTTTTATTACTTCATCACCCTTAGAGTGACCATAATCTCTGTTAATTTGTCCCATATTGTTAATATCAAAGATTAGAACAGAAACATTAGAATTATTCGCATCTGCTTCTGCCATTTCTTGAGATAACAATTCATGGAATCTTCTGTGAGAATACAAGTTAGTCAAGCCATCCATTGATGAGCTTTGAGATACTTTTTTGAATAAATCAGAGTTTTGAACTAATAACCCCATATTTGTTGCAGTTAATTGGTATAAACCAACGTGATTTTGTATATTATGATCACTTGCAAGTGCAACACAAATTGTTCTTCCTTGAACTTTAATAGGAATAATTAAACTAGGCACAGATGCTAATGAAGGTATTCTTAAGAACTCAGAAGATGCTAAAACTCTAATTTCATCATTATCAATAGCCTTAATTATTTCATTTTCTTTGTCACTCATAAACACTTTAAATGAGTACACATTGGCATTTTTATCAAGAAGTTTAATTTCAATTGTAGAAGATTGTTCATTAATAATACCCAATGCTGTATAGTTAGCATTTAATCTATTAATAAACATATTATGAAACGAAGTCAAAGAATCTCTAAGCGTCGTATGATGCTTAATGATTTCATTTGTTTCCTTAATAAAACTCGCATAATCTACAACACCATATGCCTTCTCACTATGGTAATTAGTAGAAGAGTGGGCCAATTTGCCAGTGTTCATCCCACTGCCCAATACATTAATCTTAGCAACAAGCCCGCTTTTATCTATCGGGTTAGTAGTTATTGATTTTTTGGGAGAGAGATTATTCTGATTATTAGATGTTTCTATTTTATTATTATGTTTTTGCATTAACCAATCCTGAATACGTCTTATTATAAATCTATAAATGCTAAAAATTGCCGTTTCTTAATAAAGATTTACAATTTTATCTTAACATAACTAACAAATAAAGTAAAAAATTTTATAAAAAAGATATCCTCTAGATATTATCACTAATGATTTTGGCCGTTTTTTGTGCAGCACCAGAAGTCATCAATTTTTGCTTAACATTTTTCAAGGAATTAACCATTTTATTTTTATATTCTTCGTTATTTAGTATATACAAAATATTACTTGAAACTTTTTCAGGCGTTGCATGTTTTTGAATTAATTCAGGGACAATATCTTCATCCATTATTATATTAGGCAAACAAACCCTTTTTATGCATCTAACAAGCCTATAAACAAGATACAAATACATTGGTCCTTTATAGCTAATAATCATCGGTGTTTCGTATAAAGCCGCCTCTAAAGCAACAGTTCCCGATGCAAGAATCAACGCATCAGCACTTGCAAGAAGTTCATAATTTTGATTTTTTAATACTTTTATATTTAACTCAGGATACTCTGCAATTATAGGTTGAATTAACTCATCCTTAATTGTAGGTGCTTGAGCAATAGCAAACTGAACATTATCTTCTTTATCTCTTATCAATTTCGCAGAATCCAAAAATAATTTCAAAAGATTCTTTATTTCAAAAACTCTAGAACCTGGAAAAATCGAAATTAATTTTTTATTTCTATCAAAGCCATTTTTATCAAAAACATCATTTCTATTTGGTTTTTTGGGAATTTGTGCGAGTAATGGATGCCCTACAAACTCAACATCAACACCAATTTTTTCATACATATCTTTTTCAAATGGAAAAATTGTAAGAACTTTATTAATGCATTTCTTTACAGTATTTAAACGCCATTTTCTTGATGCCCAAATTTGAGGAGGAATATAATAATATATTTTAAAACCATATTTAGACAAAACCTTTGAAAGATTTAAATTAAAACCACCATAATCAACGAGTAAAACCATATCTGGTTTAAATTCGTTCTTTAAATAATTTGCAACAGTTCTGCCTAAAAATATATGACTTAAAATTATTTTCCAATTAAAGCCCATAGCAGACATTTTTGAGTGGTCACAAAAAAGTTTAACGCCTTCAGCTTGCAGATTTGAACCACCAACAGCTTCAATTTCAAGTTCAGGATTAATCTTTTTTAATTCCCTAACAACATCAGCTGCATGCCTATCTCCAGAATATTCACCTGTAATGATAAATAATTTCTTCATTTTATACAGCCATTACAATAATATTATGTTTATCAGCATATTCAATTGTTTTTTTCTGATCAACAAGAATTGTTTCATTAGCTTCAACCGCAATCAATTTTGCTTTATATTTTTTCATTGTTCTTAGAGTTCTAAGACCAAAAGCAGGAATATCAAAACGTTTATCTTGATTTGGTTTTGCCACCTTAACTATTACAGCATCTTTTTTACCAAGCTTACAACCACGTTTTATGCACCTATCTGTACCTTCAATAGCTTCAATTGCCATAATCATTCTATCTTTAATTACAACAGATTGACCAATATCAAGCTGTCCCATTTCTTTAGCTATTTTATAACCATACTCAACATCAGCAAGCATAGCTTCTGTTGGTTGAACTTTACCAAGAACGCCACGAGATGCCATTAAATGTTTAATAAATATTGTTTGATCTAAAACAGTAATACCTAATTTTGCTAATTCATCAACTAGAAAAAGCATAATTGCATCGTCATTTAATCTTTTTGCTTGTTTTAAAAATTCAACTGCAAGAGAATCAAATCTAGGACGTTTTACGACTAAACTTTTTGAAACCTTACCAATAAAAGTTAATTGTTTAATTTCATTTGTTAAAAGTACATCTTTTATTTTTAATAACTCTCCAGGAGCTAAATCATACACTTTTGAACAATATTTCTTTAATTCATTTCTATTATCAGAAGATAATGCAATACAGATAACTTCAAAACCATTTTCTTTTGCATTCTTAGCCAACTCAACAGGAAGAAGTCCATCCCCTGCAATTAATCCCTGTTTATTCTCTAATTCTATAGACACAATAAAATATTCCTCTTTTCCTCTATATAATTATAATAGAAAAAAGATATTTTTTTCCATTTGTTAAGATTTAACTTGAATAGAATTCTTGTATTCAATCAAACATCTTGATAATTGGTCTGGACAACTAGTTGGTTTCGCACCACATCTAATTCCTTGAAGTTTTTGCGCAACATCATCTATATCCATACCAATAATAAGCTTACGAATTCCCTGAAGATTACCATTGCAACCACCAATAAATTCAACATCAACTATTCTATTATCATCAAGAACAATATTCATTAAAGCGCAACATGTTCCTTGTGTTCTGTATTGTATTGTTTTTAAAGCCATGTTTTAACCTTTACATAAAAAATCATATAGACTGAGAAAAAATAGAAACAATGTATTATTCATTGTTTCTACACTAAGTTTTGTTTGACTAATTCTTTTCTAATTTTATTTAAACCAGATTGAATTATCCTAGATATCCTTGAAGGTGATAAATTAAACTCTTCTGAGATTTCTCTTAATTTTTTATCATTAAAGAACTTACATTCTATTAATTCGCGTTCTCTTGGAGGTAAATTTTTAATAGCAACTTTAATGCTTTCACTTAATTCAGAGAATATAACCTTTTCTTCTGGATTTCTTTTGAAATCTCTAATTTGTGTCGGGTTATCTCCTTCTGCCATTTCATCTACAGAAAGTATTGTTTTGTAAACAGCCTCTCTAATATTACATTGATTTTCTTCATCAACAGGAGTTTCTGCTCTGTTTTTAAGAACATACCATTTATATCTACGTCTAACTTCGTTTCTAATAGCCCATTTTATAGCAGTAGAAATATAAGATTTATTATAAGTATCAGGTGCTGTATTTGCACACAACTTGTGAACAACTTGTGTACCAATATTAACAAGTTCAGAGAAATCGATTAAATGTTTTGAAGATAGTTTTTTGTACTCAACCTTTGCCAGAGTATCAATTAACTCCTGATAATCTTTTATATTAAATTTAATTACTGTCTTATTTTCTGAACTCATATCCTGAAACAAATAAACTCTACATGCCATATTCTACCTTAAATAAAAAAATTTGTACAAAATATCTAATATTTTTATAAGAAATCAGTATAAAAATATTAATATTAATTTTTGTTAACTTGGATTTAACATTGGGAACATCAATTAAATCAGCATTTTTGGAATTTTATTATGTTTGTTAGAAAATATAATTAGCAATTTTTTGTTATCAGGAACATTTATGAGAGTGGACATTAGCAAAACAAGAAATGTTAGTAATTAAGATAGGTATAATAAGGAGTTAAAGATGATACAAGCACCACAATTACAATATATCCCAGCGCAACAAGCGATGCCGATGAATTATCAACCACAAGGTGCAACTCAAGCTGTTCAATATCAACAAACACCAGGATACTATTACAACTATCCAACAACAAGTTGCTATGCACAACCTGCAGCAAAATCACAATTTAACGGTGTAAATATAGAAATTATCAACCCACAAGGTCAAGCAACAGCTCCACAGTACGGATATGCAATGCCAGCACAATATATGCCAGTAGCGCAAGCTCCAGTTATGATGCCAGCATACCCACAACCATTTCCAGCTTCACAAGCTGTAGTTAATGCTCCTGCAATGCCTCAAGCACCTGTTGCTCAAGCTCCAGCAATGCCACAAGCACCAGCTGTTTCATATGATGCACAACAAGTTGCTCCTCAAATAGTTCCACAAGTTGCTCCACAAGCAGCAGCTCCTGTTGCAGTTCCTCAACCACAAATTGAAACTCCAGCAGCGGCGGCTCCAACTGTAGAACCAGTAGTAGCTCAAAATACAGGCATTGATCCTCAAGCATTCGCAGGCAAATTAAATTCAGCTGACTTAGATGCTCAAAAAGCAACAATTGAAGAGATTGCTACATTAGTTAAAACAGATAAAACAGCAGGCCCTGTTCTTTTAGATACTCAAATCTTTGATGCTTTAGTTGGTATCATCAATAAAGATACATCAACTCTTCAAGGACCTACACCAGAAGTTATTGAATTAAGACAAAAACCACAAGAACAATTATCAGCTGCTGATTTAGCAAAAGCTAAAACTCCATCTGAATTAGAAAAAGCTGAAATCAATAAACAATACGCTTTATACACAATTGCTTATATGCAAGAACGTTTAAACAATGAATTAGAAGCTAGAAATGGTCAAACATTAGAATTAAAAGACCTTCCTTGCATCGAAAATGTTGTTGAAACAGTAAAATCAAATCCAAATCCTACATTGAGAATGAGCGGTATTGCAGCATTATCTCATATCGCTAAACCTCAATACAAAGCAGACTTAACACAAGTATTTGAATTAGCTAAAGCTGACGAAGATGCAAGAGTTAAAGATGCAGCAGCAAAAGCAATTGCAAACTTAAAATAAAACCTTATAACTTAATCTTAATTACAAAAAAGGATGCCTTAAAAAGCATCCTTTTCTTCTTTATCTAACTTTTTCTATGCCAGAAATTCTTGGATCTAACATTTTTCTTCCAGCCGTATCAAAATCGATTAATGAGAATAAAATGTTATTACTATACTGAATAAAGCTTTCAATAACACCGTTACCATATTTAGGGTGAAATACTCTATCATTAACCTTGAACGGAATTTGATCAATCATCACTAGTTCAGACGTATCGGTTTCATATATAGGAACTTTTGGCGTTTCTTTAGTATTTATATTTTCATTGATTTGTGGAGGTTGAACAACTTCATTTTCTTCCTCATCATCATCTTCAAATTCAACAACAAGTTCATCTGACTTTTCTTTAACTGGCTCATCCGCTGAATTTTCTTCTTCATTTTGAGCTTTATTTTCGATATTTTCAATTACAGAATCCAATGCAACTATATCTTCTGCTTCATCTTCGATAGATTCTTCTTCAGTTACAGCATTAACTTCTTCTGTTTCAATTAATTCTTGAGCATCTATTTCAGAAAGTTCTTCATTAGAAACGTTATCTTCAATAATGTTTTCTTCTAGAATTTCTTCATCAACTTGATTTGCAATTTCTTCTTCAGAATTAACAACATCTGCTTCTGCAAGTTCTTCTTGGACAACAGGTTGCTCATCTTCATTTTCTTCAATTGGAACTGTCTCAACAACTGTTTCAATTTGTTCTGTCTCAACAATAAGCGGTTCATCAACACCAACTTTTTGAACATCTTTAACAGGTTCAAACACGTCATAAGTTAAAGAATTCATTATTGCTTCAACTTCATCTTCTCGCTGAGTCAAATTGAATGGAACATTTAGAATATCATCATCATCATTTTGATTTATCTCTTGTGATTGAGAAACTTCTTGTTTTGTTTCACCTGATTGTATTTCATCAAGAAAATCAAAATCAGAATCAGTTATATCATCATCGACAAGTTCATCAAGTTGATTAATAGCATCTTCTTCATTTTGTTTTTCTTCAATTGGTTCTTCTTCAATTATTTCTTCAACAATTTTTTCTTCAACAACAGGCTCGGCTTGAACCACTTCTGGCATAACATTTACAGAACTTGGAATGACTGTTTGAGGAGAAGATAATAATTTATCAACATCCTTCTTTATATCATTTTGAACAACATCTTCAGCCGTATCTGAATTAAATTGTTGTAATTCAACTTGAAGAGGAAGATACAATGTTGTTTCACCAAATATCAAGAAATCATTATTATTCATCATTTCAAGAAGTTCAGAATAATACTCTCTTTCAAGTAAAACATCTGATGGTTTGCATAACAATTGATTTTTACATAACGATTTCAACAATGGACGATATGGACTATCATAGGTCGTGGAAACAATCGGAATAATATTTTTCTTATTATAGAACCCATTAATAGTTTTTTTGTCTAATTCAATATCATTTAATGATAAGAATAAATAACTGTCATGGTTAGTTAGCTCGATAGTTGTTTGAATTATAAACTTATGCCATTTTTCAGCAATATCTGAAGCATCAATTATTATTATGTTATGGCTAAAAAGAGCAGAATTTATAACATCAAATTGTTCTTTTTTATCAGCAAAAATAGAATCTTGTGCATATAGCCATAACTTGTTACGCAGTAGCATTAAACCAGAGACAGGATTAGTAGCAAATTCACTATCTACAACTTGCTTAAACATATTAAAAGGAATAAATTTATCTTTTAAGGTGCTTAAATATTCTCTAAGTTCTAAGACAATACTTTGAACTACAGCCTTGTCTTCAATAGGACAATCAACAATATCGTATTTCAATATTGTATCAAACGCATCCATATTCAATGGAAGTCTAATATTTTTAGATACTTTGAGTTTTAAAACATTTGCTGCTGATGAATACTGTCCATCAAAATCTAAAATAATAATCTTTTTATTTCTATCTTTAAGTTCAGAAATTATATTTTTAAAAACAATTTCTGTTTTATCCGTTCTATCAGATTGAACATAAAGTCTGTCGTCAATAAAAGACATATTTGTTTTAACAAAACAAGATGGATGATTAGACAAATTACCAAAATAAATATTGTCTTCATTTCCTTTAATAAGCTCAATTATCTCATCTGAAGTAATGTAAATAAGTTTAGAATTTTTAGCTGGGATATAACCGTTAAAATAGGATAAATTATCTTCTTTATCAATATTTAAGGCCAATCTTAAAACAGCCAAATTACTATCTGTTTTTTCGGTTGTTTCAATATTTATAACCTGTGCGATTATCTTTTGATTAGCATCTTCAATCAACAAAAAGTCTGACGGAAGCAATCTATTTTCTGCCGGATTATATATTATTTTTGCTATATTATACTTGACTTCAACAATTTGCATCCACGACCTCGTAAAGACACTATTCGACCTATAGTAATTTTCCCTTATCATACCACATTAAAGTTTTAATACAAATCATACACGCAATGGAAAATTAAAAGACCGGTTCGTAAGGTTTAACCGGTCAAAATAACAACATATATAAATAAAATTATCCCAAGATAGAGCTATCGCCCTGTAATATTCGATTAAGCAAATGTTCCAAAAGAATCTTCTATATTTTTCTTTATAACACCTTTTATAGATTCAATTTCTTTTTCTACAGAACTTTCTTCAGTTTGAACTTCTTCTAATCTTAGTTCTAACAATTTGTCTTTTCTTTGTAGTTCTTTCATTGCAGTTTCATACTCTGCTTGTGCAGCCGCATCATCTGAAGTATCAAGAACATCAGATATTTGAGATGAACCTTGCCACATTACATCATCCCAGCCAGATTCGTTATCTGCAGTAGTAGGAACCGCCTGTTGCAATAGCCACTGACCAGTTGTCAACATTTCTTGTAGATAAGCTGGATCAGTACAATTTTCATCGTGCAAAAATCTTTCATTATCATTTTTTATATCGTCATCATATATAGGAACAGAAGTAAGTTCTATACCTGAATCAGAATAATTTTCTGTATAAAATTTAACAAAGCTTTTAACATCCATAGACTTTATTTCTTCAGCTTGTTCATCAGTTAAATTAGGCATATGAGCCCTTGCAAACGCAACAGGATTATCAAAAGATTGAGTTATATATTCATCCTGTTCATTTTTAAACTTAGCACTTAATGTATAGCTTTGAGGAGGAATAACAACATTACCGTCTAAATCAACGATTCTCATTCCCAAACCGGCAAATGGATCTTTGCTTGTAATAAGTGCATAAGTTAATTGTTGTTGTTGAACAGAACCATCTTTACCAATTATATTGGCTTGTATAATTCTATTACTCATTGCTTCATTATATTTCTCAGCAACAGCACTTGACTCTTTAGCGAGAGCCATACGTTGTTGCGAAATTTGCTGTCCTTCATAAACAAGATCACTCATTCTTGCAGTAAGACATAAATAACGTCCTTGTGATGCTGCTAATCCCATTTTTTCTTGTTACTCCTTATATATGTTGTATTAACTATATCGGCAGGATTAGCAAATAACTTGAATATATTAATTAACTATGTTTACATTCCGTAACAAATAGTTTAACCGATATCCCATCTACCACAAGTACCACCCCAACGAGCGATAATCTTATCATTTTTATTGTTTAATTCGTGAGATGTTATATCACCCTCAACAATCGTAATAACTTCACAATTATTAGAACATCCACTACATTGATTTGTATATGAATTGAAGGACATTTCTCCAACACTAAAACCTTTAAATGTTGTTTTTGTATTGTTAAATTGATGATTTTCCATCGCCAATAATGCAGCACCTATTGCACCCATTGTCTGATGGTTTTCAGGAACTACAACTTTTGTATTTAATGCTTCTTCAAATGCCTTTACCATACCAGAGTTTGTTGCAACACCACCTTGGAATGTTACAGTAGGAAGTATTTCTTTTCCCAAAGCAAGATTACTTAAATAATTTCTAACTAATGCTTGGCATAACCCATATAATAAATCCTCTACAGGATAACCTAATTGTTGCTTGTGAATAAGGTCAGACTCTGCAAATACACCGCATCTGCCAGCAATACGTGCAGGAGATGTAGATTTTAATGCAAGTGCACCGAAATTTTGAATTGGCACATTCAATCTTGAAGCTTGTTGATCAAGAAAAGAACCTGTACCTGCAGCACATACTGTATTCATAGCAAAGTCAGTAACAATGCCATCTCGAAGGATAATAATTTTACTATCTTGTCCACCAATTTCAAGAATTGTCTGTACCCCAGGAACATATGTGCTAGCTGCAACTGCATGCGCTGTAATTTCATTTTTGACTACATCTGCACCAACTAAAGCTCCGGCCAAATTTCTACCAGATCCTGTTGTTCCAACACCAAGAATGTTATATTCTTGTTTAGCTTGTTGAACAAGATTTTTTAAAGAGGTTTGAACTGCAACTACAGGCTTACCCGCTGTTCTAGTCATAAAACCATCAATAAATTTACCATTTTCATCAACGATTGCTGCCTTTGTTGTAACAGAACCAACATCTATTCCCAAATATGAATTTAATGCCATTAAATTATCCCTCTCTACGTAATAACCTAATATTACAAGAAACATAATTGAATGTAAAAATATATAAATAAATCTAGTAAAATTAACAACTTTTAAGTATCTTTGACATTAATAAAATTGGCAGTGGAAGGTATTTTATGTCTAAATGGGTAATATTTTAGGTAACTATACTAACTATACGAAACATGTTCCTGAATATAAGGAATGGATTAGAACTCAAAATAAGCAACCCAATGTTGCGACAGTTTATAATGCCGATATAAAAGCGAAAGCAAAAGCAATCGCAGAACCAATTTTATTATTTGATAAATATGAAAGAGAAAGAGCAGAAGACTCTGAAACATTCTTTCAAACACTAAACATAGAACTTATGTCTGTTACAGGTCTTATAAGTTCTCTTCCACTTGCAATTACAAAAGCGATACCTTTTTTGAATAAACACACAGATAAAAATGCTGGAATAAAAAAAGCATCTGAACTCTTAACTAAATATTCAAATAAAAATTTAAAACTAGGAAACAAGACAGTTCCACTGCCAAAGGCACTGACATTGTTCTCCACTGCCGCGGCTGCATTATTCTTTGTTAAGGGAATGAAAGGTTCAATATTCTCTCAACAAGGAATAATCAGAAAAGCGGGTTTTGATGCTTCACAAAATATAATCAATGACCCAACGTTATTTGCGCAACTAACTCCGGAGCAGGAAAAACAAATAGACAAAATTGTAAGCGCAGAAAAGAAAAACAATAATAATTTTGTTGATAAAATTAAGGATAAAATAAACATAAATTCTTCCTTCCAAGCAGTAGAAGAATACAGAAGAAATTTGCCTGATTACACAAAAAGGAAACAGACATATTTTGAAAACCAAGAAAATCTTGATAAAAATAATACACGAACACTTTCATCAGACGAAGTAAGAAGTTCAAAAGAAGATCAAAAAATTTTTGAAACATTAATAAAAAATGTCGAGCACGACGTATTAATACCATTAGAACGAGTAGAAAAAGTATCAAATATTGCATACTCTTCACTGTTTATGGGTGGTTTTTTGGAATATCTAATTTCAGATAAAATTGTAGATGTCTTAAAAATAAAAAACAAACCAATAAGAGCTGCAGCAAAATTAGGCATCCCAATTATTAGTTATTTATTACTAAACAAAAATATTTCAGATATAGAAAACAAAGCAATTCTAGCAACAAAATACAAACACTTGAAAAAATTTATGGAAGACCCAATGGGTGAAAAACAAAACAAAGAACAGAAAAAAGAAAGTCTTCCTATGTTTTTAAAAGGTGTATTAAATGATATGCGTGAATATAATAAATTTGCGCAAACAGAACTACCTGAAATAGAATCACGCTTAAACGCAAAAAGAGAACTTAAATTCTCAGACAAACAAATAGAAGATGCAAAACTATTACAAGAAAATACATCAATGGTTCTAAATAATCATAGAGAACATTTCTACAATCAAACAGTTGGAATAGAGGCATTATCAGAAACAGTACTTGCACCTGTCGACATTTTATTTAGTGCAATTGGTGGTTTTATCGGTAACAAACTAGCAAAAGCAAGTGGTAATAAAAAACTATCAGGGTTGTATACCGGTCTTGGTGCGGTAATTGGATTTATTCCAACAGCATTTGCAGAAATAGCATTTACAAAAGAACAAAAAAAAGCAGAAAAAATAGCCGCAATGCTTTCTATAAAAGATTTACAAAATAATAGAAAATTTGTTGATAAAAATAAAAGAGAAATCAAACATATTACACCAATAGCAACATCAACAATTTTCAACGACATTCAAAAATAGGTTAAAATGATATCAAAAATAGCAGGTCATAACGAATTTCAAAAAATATTAAAAAGGAAAGAAACAAAAGCTTTTCTAGATAAAACTGCAAACAATACAAAAAGAGTCACAGAAACAGTAAAAGCACAAGGGGAAACAATAAGTGGTTTCCACCAACAAACACCATATGACGCTTATTTGTCACAACAACCCTTCCAAAAGGTTAAAATTGCTCAACTATTTAAAAAGGAATAGAAACCAAATTTGTATAAAAAATTTTTTCTACAAAAGAGTCGGGTAGATTTGTCCAATATCTATAAACTTCTTTATTTAAAGAATTAACAATTTTATCCGCATCATCTTGAGTATTTGCTAAATACGGATAAGAAAACGGAATAACATTTTCACAGATAGCTAACTTTAAATTATTGCTACAAGCATATTGTTGATTTAACTGTTCAAATTTTTCAATACGAATTTGTTTATCCGCAAATAAATCAATATTACTAAAATAATCTAATGTTGTAGAAGATATTATCTTAATTTCTTCCAAATCATGCCTATTTTCATTTTTGATTAACTCTTCACGAGATAAAATCTTATTTTCATACTCATAATTATCAATTTCTAATTTTTCAACAGATGTTTTTCTTGTGTACAAAAACGAACCATCTCTTAGGTTTGGAAAAAATTTTCGAAGAGAATTAAAACTTGCTATTCCCTTAGGCTGAGAATAAAAAGAATGAGCATTATCTACAATTAAATTTGGATAAAGCAACGCCAATTTATCAACAATTTTAGAGCAAACACCAAAATAATTAGGATAAAGAATAAAAGCCGTTTGAGGAAAAGAAATAGAAGGCTTAAAACATTTATCAATATGATAAAAAATAATCTTACAATTTTCTTTTTTAATAGCAGTTCTAATTACAGGACAAATATAATACGGAACATAAATTTCTTTTATTCCAAAACATCTAATTACATATCGCAATGCACTACGAGCACTATTAAGTTTAACTAGTTTATAGTCCATAGTTTCATTATAAATAAAAAGTAGGACCATTTCGTGTCCTACGCCATACCTTCTTACTTTACTTAATAATATAAAGTATTTTTTTAATAAAAAATTGTCAAATTATTCTTCAATATACAACTGTTCTATATTATGCAGTGTACCCCCTAATGATGTTGGATAAAGATTTTTAACCTTATTTCTGACAGCTGTTATGGTCAATGGAGAGTACAAATAGATTATAGGACGTTCATCATAAATTATTTGTTGATATTCATCATAATATACTTTTCTCTTTTCAAACTCAGATTCAAAAGCACCTTTTTCAAAAATATCATCAATTTTTTCTTCCCAAGGAAGAATATCATCATATGTATCTGTAGCAAAGCGCATATTAAAAAGATGCAAGTGCCCTTTTGAATTCCACACATTTAAACCAGTATGTGGTTCTAATGGATTACCGGTCAAACCCATTAAAACCATATCCCAATCAGATGTAGACATCATCTTACTTACTAAAGAATTAAATTCAATTGGCTTAAAGTTTATCTTTATACCAAGATGACGCAAATCTTCTTTAACCATTACACCAGCAGCTTCACGTTCAGTTTGACCTGCATTTGTATACAAATCAAATTCAACTTCATTTCCATCTTTATCACGAAGATAGCCTTTATTATCAAGATAGAAACCAGATTCTTTTAATAGATTTTTTGCATACTCAATATCTTTTTCATGCCCGCCTGCAATATTTTCATTTAAATATATAGATGATAATGATTCAGAAGTAAACAATGGTTGAGCTACATTGTTTAAAATATTACTAACCATTGCTTTTCTATCAATAGCATAGTCAATTGCTGCTCTGAAATTTTTATCGTTAAACCATTTTAATTTTATAGGGTCAACATAATAATTACCATTTTTATCTTTTCTAGAATTCAAATTGAATGCCAAAAACATTGTACCCGTATTGGGACCTAAATTATAAATTTTAAAATCAGATTTCTTTTCTTTTGCTTTAAAACGAGGCAAATCTTTTCCTCGAACAGAAACAACATCTAATTCACCAGCTTCAAACTTTAACAGTTCATTATTTAAATCACCAACAATTAAAATTACATATTTTTCTAAATACGGAAGCTTGTTTTTTGCCTCATCAATTGTGTAATAATTAGGATTTCTTTCAAAAACAACTCTTTGTGCAGGAACATATTCTTCAAGTAAAAAAGCCCCAGAAGAAACAATATCTTTTGGATTCATAGTTGTTCCAAGATAAGAGTCAAAATATCTTTTTCCTTTTTTTACAACAGGTTCAAAAATATGTTTTGGCGCAATTTGTGTTCCTACAAATCTTAAAAATGGTGAAAATGGCTTTTTAATTTTAAATTCAATTGTGTAGTCATCAATTTTTGATACTTTAGGATATTCACCATCAATCAAAACCGAATCTCGAAGAGAAGTATTCCCAAAACCAGCAAGAATAATTTCATTCCAAGTAAACACAACATCATTAGCTGTTATCAATTTTCCATCGGACCATCGAAGCCCTTCCCTAAGCATTATTGTATATGTTTTTTTATCATCAGAAATTTTATATTCTTTAGCTAATTTAGGAATCACATCACCAGTTACAGGATTTGTTTCAAGAAGCGAATCATATAACATTTCACCAATTTGAGCAGAGGTAGCATCTTTAGCAGTCCAAGGATTGAATGTTTTTGGCCCTTCTCCAATTGTTGAAGTAATAATTTGTCCACCATATTTACCAATTGGAGAATGAGACAAACGATAATCAACACCACTTATTTGAATAGTAGATGGAATATGATAAACAGAAAAATTTTCTTCTATTTCTTCTAGTTCAGTAGAAGACAATGTATTCACTTGTGGATTTTTATCTATTCTAAAACAAGCACCACAAATCAAAATTACAATTAAAAGAAGATAAAATATTTTCCTAAATTTTTTCATATTAACAGATTAACACATCTTTAAAGAAAGTTAAAACTACACAACAGGTTCACCATAAAGACACCAAGTCTGAGCTTTATTTATTTTTACATTTACAAAATCACCTATTTTTTTTGTTGTATCTTCAAAATGAACTATTTTGTTATTATCAGCACGCCCATTCAAAGTTATTTTTCCATCTTTTACAGTTTTGCTTTCTACTAAAACTTTTAAAGTTTTTCCAATAAACTTTTCATTAGACTTTAAGCAAACTTCTCTGTTCTTTTCATTCAAACGATTTAAACGTTCATATTTAACTTCTTCAGTTAAGAACTTATCTACCATTTTTCCTGCTTTAGTAAATACACGAGGTGAATACGCAGCAGTATTTGAATAATCAAGTTCTAATTCATCAATGGCATCCAGAGTATCTTGGAACTCTTCTTCTGTTTCACCAGGGAAGCCAGCAATAAAATCACTTGTAATCGCAACATCTGGAAAACGATTTCTTATTTTAGAAACAATTTCATAATATTTAGCTTTTGTATAATGTCTATTCATCTCTTCAAGAATATGAGAATTCCCAGATTGCATTGGGATATGAAAATATTTGCAAACCTTATCACATTCTTCAACTGCATCAATTAAATCATCTGTAATATCAGAAGGATAAGAAGTTACAAAACGAATTCTAAATTCACCTTCAATTTTATTTAATTTTCTTAAAAGATTTGCAAGTGTTATATTCTCATCTTTAAAATCTTTACCATAGCTATCAACATTTTGACCAAGCAAAGTAATTTCTTTAAATCCTTCTTTAACAATGTTTTTAGCTTCTGTAATAATTTCTTCAGGACGTCTGCTTCTTTCTCTACCACGAGTAAAAGGAACAACACAATAAGTACAAAAATTATTACAACCTTCTATAATCGGAATCCAAGCATTAACTGATTCTTTTCTGATAATTTTAAAATCATTTTGGTCACATACAACAGGAGTATTAGTAATAGCGCAAACTTTTTCGTCATTTTCAATTCTTTTAATAAGTTCCGGTAATTCATAAATATTGTGAGTACCAAAAACCAAATCAACATAAGGTGCGCGTTGTCTAACTTTTTCTTTATCTTGTTGAGCAACACAACCACAAATCGCAATTTTTAACTCAGGACGAGTTTTTTTCCATTTTCCCCAAACACCAAGTAAACTATATGCCTTATCAGCCGATAATTGACGAATACTACAAGTATTAACAATCAATAGGTCCGCTTCTTTTTCTACATCAGTTTCAACATAATCAAAATGAGAAAGAATACCAGCAATTCTTTCACTATCTGATTTATTCATCTGGCAGCCCAGAGTTTCAATATACAATTTCTTCATAAAAAAATTATACTTAAAACAAATAAAAAATTATATTGAATTTTTATTTTTTGGATTTTCTTTTAGCAAATTACTTTTATCTAGAATGTGCATCATAAGAAAATTAAATAAATTAGGTGCATTCCCATAAGACTGTTTTTTTGTAAAAACTTTATCCATTTCGTCAAGTCTTAAATGAGGAACCCCGCCATACATAGCCATTGAAGAATCTTTTAAATATTCTTCAATATAATAATTTGCATTCTTATGAAAATTTGGAATAGTATTACCTGCAACCATTAAATCCTTGTTTAAGGAATGATATTCGATATTTTCAGAATCAATACCAAATTTATTTTTCATTAAAACTTCAAAGATAGCTAAAGATTTACCAGTAAATGTATAATCATAAAATAAGTATTTTTTTCCAGAATTATCAATTTCTTCCTTTGATAATCCTTGCTGTTTTAAAAATTGAATATAAGTTGGATACTTATCATCATGTTTATCAATATCTTCCTCAGAAGATACTCTTGTTAAATCAGTTACAGGTAAATATTTAGTTTCAACACCAGAAAATTCCATTACACGAGCAATTCCGGATGGAGAAGTACCAATAGATACAAAAACATACCCATTTTCGCCATATTTATCATCCAAGAAAGATTTAAACTTAACACCCAAATCAACAGTTGCATTAACTGCAGTTTTAGTATCTATATCAGCTACATTACGAAGTAAAAGATTTTCTTCTTCTGATAAAGATCTAAAACTATCAATAGAAAATTTATCGTTTCTTGAAAGAATTCCATACGCTTGTTTTTGATTTTTAAGCTCTTCACTCATTTCAAAAACATCAGCACGCCTAATTGGCAGAGTCATTTTTTTCGAGCCATCTGCTCTAACTCTTTTTACAGGAGTAATTATAGAAGATAATAACTTACCAATTAACATACAAATATAACGCTCATAATAATTAAATTTGCTATATTACAAAGACTTTGCGTTTAAAGGATTTTCTTTTAACAATCCTTGTTTAGATAACATATCAATAAGATTAAAATTAAACATTTTTGCTTTTAAATTTTCATATTGTTTACACTCTTCAATTTTATCAATTTCATTAATATCCAAATGTGAAACACCTGAAAATTGACCAATTACAGAACCATCCATATATTTATCAACATAATCAATTGCATACTGTGGTGGTTCTACATTTTTTGCACAAGAAGAATAACATAAGAAATTCAAATTATGAAAACCAACATTTGGTAAATCAAGTCCAAAATACTCCTTCATCATTTTTTCAAAAACAATTAAAGACATTCCTTGTTGAACATAATCATAGAATAAATATTCCTTATCAGAAGCCGAAACTTGCTCTTTTGATAAACCTTGCTCTTTTAAAAATTCTTCGTAATTAGAGAATTTATCAGTATGTTCCTTCCAAGCATCAACATTTTTTAACCAATTCAAACGAGAAATAGGAAGATATTTTGTTTCAACACCTGTAAATTCAAGAACTCTTGCTATACCCGCTGGAGATGTTCCAATGCAACCAAATACATACCCATTTTCACCATATCTTTTATCTAAATGTTCTTTTACTTTTAAACCTACTTTTAGAGATTCTTGGGCTGCGTTTTTAGAATATTTACTTGCCTCTCTTAAAATAGATTTTTCTAACTTAGTAAGTGACTTGTAATCATCTATAGTAAATTTTTTAGAACGAGAATATATTCTATTTGCTTGTAACTGCAATTTTGCATCATTAGAAAGTTCAACACTATCAGATTGTAAAGAAGGTAATCTTCTTTCACATTGAGAGAGAAGAACAGATTTTCTAAGTTTATTAATAAAAGGCGAATTAAAAGTCGCAGACAAATTTTGTATATTCATACTTGACTTAAAACTACTAAATAAAATTTTTGCCGTAAATCTAAGAGCGTGATATACTTCATAATAAAAAAGGAGACATTATGACAACATTTGTAAAAGCAAGCCACTTATTAGTTAAAACAGAAGAAGAAGCATTAAAATTAAAAGAAGAAATTGCAGCAGGTAAAGAGTTTGCAAAAGCAGCAATGGAAGTTTCTTTATGCCCATCTGGTCAAAATGGTGGTGACTTAGGATACTTTACAAAAGGTCAAATGGTTAAAGAATTTGAAGATGCAGCATTCTCTATGGAAATAGGTGAAGTATCTAATCCAATAAGAACACAATTCGGTTATCATTTAATCTATTTAACAGATAAAAAAGACTAATGGATATAAAATTAATAGAATATTTAAGAGACTTTTTGTCGAAAAATGACATAGATGGACTTATTATTAATTCAACAAATGAATTTCTTGTTGAATATAATAAGCTTGAATTAAATTCCAGATACCACGTTACAGATTTTACTGGTTCAACAGGAGATGTCTTATTAACCAGCGATAAAATCTATTTATTCGTAGATACGAGATATCACGAACAAGCTGACAATGAAGTAGACAAAAATCTAGTTGATGTTGTAAAAGTCCCACTTACAAAGTCATATCTAACAGCTCTTGAGGAAATTATCCCATCATATTTTAAATTAGGTATGATAGCGACAAAAGTTTCAAAAAAATTCTATGAAGTTTTAGAAAAAAACTTACAATGCAAAAATTCAACAATTAGGCTATTTAACTCTGATCCAGTTATGGAATTTAAAGCAGAATCAATTGAGCCAATAAAATACAATGTTTTCAAAGTTTCTGAAGACATAACAGGAATGAGTGCAGATGCGAAATTTGAAACAATAAAAGAATATGCGGGTGAAGAATTTAATATTTTAGTATCATCACTAGAAGATATTGCATATCTAACAAACATGCGTTCTTATGACTTTGACTACAGTTCGGTTTTTCCAGCAAAGGCAATTATCACACAAGATAATGTAACAATATATTCTGATTGTGATATTCCATATATTGGAGGACATTATCAAGTTCGTCCATTAAGTGAATTTGCACCTAGACTTAAAGAGTTCAACAAAACAGAACTATTCATTGATGACACAAATTTATCAATTTGTGACTACAAGTTAATAAATACAAACAATAAAATAATGCCAAGTCATTTAAGACTGTTCAAAACCGTTAAAAATGAAAATGAAATAAATCATTTAAAACATTGTTTTATGCGTTCTGATAATGCACTAAAAGTAATCTACGAAATGATAAATTCAGAAACTATATATTCGGAATACGATTACTATGAAGCTTTAATAAAAGCAATGAAAGATAATGGTGCAAGTTCATTAAGCTTCAAACCAATAGTAGCATCAGGTTCAAACTCTTCAATAATTCACTACACATCACCATCAAAAGAAAAGATGGTTGAAGATGGTGATTTTTTACTTATTGATTTTGGTGGTTACTATGAAGGTGGATATGCAACTGATACAACAAGAACATTTTTAAAAGGAACACCAACACCGGAGCAAAAAACAGCATATACTGCAGTTTTAAAGGCATTTTTCAATGCTTATTATAACAAATACAACAAAAAATCTTCTTATTTTAATATAGATAAAATTGCAAGAGATACCATTGAAAAATCAGTGGATGAAGAATATAAATTTGCACACGGAACAGGTCACGGAGTTGGAATATCTGTTCACGAAAATCCACCAAGAGTTTCTTCTGCAGAAGCTGCGAAAACAAAAATTATTGAAAACACAGTTTTTTCAATTGAACCAGGAGTATACAAAGAAGGTTGGGGCGGAATACGATTAGAAAATACCGTTTACGCTTCATACGAAGAAGATAAAATAGTTATGAACACATTATCGCACTTCCCATTTGAAATAAAACTTGTGGATCTTTCAATGATGAACGATTACGAAAAATACTATTATATGAAATGGCAGGCTGCTTCATGCATCCAATAGAAGGAATTTCAAATAATAAAATAAAAGAAATCGTAAAACTTCATCAAAAAAAATACAGAGAAGAATCTGGGCTTTTTCTTGTTGAAGGGTTAAAATCCGTACAAGAATTGATAGAAGCAGACATCAAAATATTAGAAATATACGCAACAAAAGAACAAAATATAAGGCAAAAATACACTTTAGTTAGTGAAAGTATAATGAAAAAGATTTCAACAACAAGTTCTCCTTGCGAAATTCTTGCAATTGCAAAGCAAAGAAAAATTGAAAAAAGTGAATTTAAAAATTTTAAAAAAATTATTCTTTTAGATTCAATTAGTGACCCTGGAAACCTAGGAACGATAATAAGAAGTGCAGCAGCATTCGCAATCGATGGCATTATACTATTTTCTGACTGTGTTGAACTATATTCACCAAAAGTTATACGTTCAACAGCTGGAAACTTTTTTAAAATTCCAATTATTAATATCTCAACAGAAAAGGAATTAAACGAACTTTTTACGACACATAAATTTATTGCAACCACACTATCAAAAGAAAATAATATTTCACTTGAAGAATGCAAAAAATTAGACAAATATATTATTATGTTTGGTTCAGAGGCCAATGGTCTCAGTGAAAACTTAACAAAAATATCAGATAAAAATATAAAACTTGAAATGACAAATAATGTAGAATCGCTAAATTTATCAGTTAGTGCCTCAATTGTTCTTTATGAATTGTTCACAAAGTAGCAACTTTTAATTTTCACAAGCTTTATAAGATTATGAAAATTTTACCTGTAAGCTATCAATACAATACTAGATATAAAAATTGCGAAAAAAAACAAACTGCAACAAACGTTTGTGCTGAAAATTTTTATACAAATAAAAGTTTAAAATATCCTGCTTTTGCGAAAAGCAGTTCAAATTTTAATAAAAGAAGAGAATACTATAGTTTTTTATCTTCTAATCCAACACCAATTGCACAAGGCACAGATGGAATAATATATAGACGTGGAAACGAAGCAATTAAGGTAGCAAAAACAGAACAAACCTCTTTTGAAGCAGAAGCACAAGTTTTAAAAAAATTACCAACTAATTTACCTAACGCTCAGAAATTCATAGATAGATTCACATATGGAGGAAAAGACGTTCTAATTTCCTCATTTGTTGAAGGCGAACACAAAGATTCATTAGAGATTGGTGATATTGGGAAATTATATGACGTACTTTTAAAACACGATAAAGCAAACATTATTCACGGTGATTTAAATGTAGGTAATATAGTTTTTACACCAGACAACAATATTTCATTAATAGACTACGGTGCAGCAACAATACCAGACTCAACAGAGGTTGAACTATATCCAAACTTTGTTGTAAACACAAATGCTTTAAAATTTGAAAATACAGGTTTAAATGATTCACTAAAGAAACTAGATGAGGAAGAACAATTATCATTTTTCAAAGAGTATTTAGCTCAAAAAGCAAGCTTTTATAATAAACATGCTCAGTTTATAAAAGAAAAACATCCAGAAATGACAGATGCAATTGAATACGAAGAAAATTTAGCACAAGTTCTTTCAAATCCATCTGATGAAGTAATAGAGATGGAACTTAGAAGAATTACAAGCCTTGATTTCTTAGAACAAGCAGATACAGCTACAAATTATGAAAACAATCCTCATAAATCAATAAAATTATGGAATTCAACTGTAGATAGTACAAAAGAAAGCATAAAATTTAGCCACGATATTCTAAAAGGTAGAATATTAAGTTCAGAAGAAAGAAAATACTTTGAAAACCAAAGAAAAATAGCACAAAGTTTTTATACAACACTCTCTGAATGGAGAGCTGGTACTTTTGAGTGGCTATATCAAATAAAAGAACCTTATTTTGTTCCACAAAGCGAAGCTGAAAAAAGAATAAAAGAGAATTGGAACAATTTGTAATCTTTTGTAAATATTTCTTTTTTTCTCTAAAGTTTAAAAAATTTAAGTCGATAAAGTAATAGTCAGATTTATTTTGGAGAAGAAGATGAACAACGAACAAAACTTCGACTTAGAACTTGAAATTAAAAACCTTCTCAAAAATGTTGAAGAAATGCGTGCAGATGTTAATTTGTACAGCATACTTGTTGATGAACAAGTTTTAGTAGGCACATAATTTTTGTAAAGTAATATATATAAATTTTAAGATTCATACCAACCAAGTTTATTTGCATAAATAAACGGGAATATTGTTATTTACAACACCAGAGGTTAGTATGAACAAAAAGAATTTATTATCTGATGACACAGTGAAAAAACTGCAGTCTTTATTAAGCAGTTTTAACGGCATCAATTCGAATATAGATATGTATTCACTTTGCATCAAAAAAAGGCTAAAAGAAAAATTAAAAACAAGCTGAGAATTTAGCATGTTTTTGCTATCATCTTAATGTGTGAGCATTAAGAGAGCGAAATTATGTTAAAAGAATATTTTTTGGACAAAGTTACAGCTAGTGTTAAAGAACTTGTTGAACAGGGTAAGCTCGGTCAAATGAAGGCAGAAGACGCATTTTCATTTCAGACTGATGTTCCAAAAAATACTCAGTTTGGTGATTTTGCGGTTAACGTTGCATCCTTAGCAAGATATGCAAGGTTAGCCCCACCTGTTATTGCTCAAACAATCGCAGATAACATTAAAACAGATGGTTTTGATGTGAATGTTGCAGCGGGTTTTATTAATTTTAAACTTCACGATAGCCTTTTAAACAATATTCTTGTCGAAGTATTAGACAAGAAACTTGATTATGCAAAAAACAATCAAGGTGAAGGTAAAAAAGTTATTCTTGAATATGTAAGCGCTAACCCAACAGGTCCATTCCACATAGGGCACGGACGTTGGGCAGCTATGGGTAGTGCGCTTGCTAATGTTATGAAATATTCTGGATATGATATATTCCAAGAATTTTATATCAATGACGCGGGAAGCCAAATTCAAAAACTAGGAAAATCTCTTTATATCAGAATACTAAAAGAACTTAATGTAGATATTGATTTTCCTCAAGATGAAGAAGAAGCCAAAAACTTCTACACAGGTGAATACTTAATTCCTGTTGCAAAAGATTTCGTAAAAGAAGAAGCAACTAGAGCCAATGAAATGAAAGACAAATTCAATGGTGAATTTGATGCCGAACTTTTAAAGTTTGTATGTAAATATGCAAGATTAAAAATGCTAAGCTGGCAAAAAGCTTTATTAGAAAATTTCAATACAAAATTTGATAATTATTTTAGTGAATTAACACTTCACGAATCTGGACAAGTTGAAGCTTGCATAGCAAAATTACAAGAACTTGGAGAATTATATGAAAAAGATGGCGCGCTTTGGTTTGCTTCATCAAAATATGGTGATGACCAAGATAGAGTAATCAAAAAATCAGATGGAGCATACACATATCTAACAGCAGATATTGCATATCACTATGACAAGCTAAAAAGAGGTTTTGATACTTTATTAAACATTTGGGGCGCAGACCATCACGGCTACATTCCTAGGATGAGAGCTTCAATTGAAGTATTGGGTTACAATCCAAATTCATTAGAAGTTCTTTTAGGACAACTTGTAAACCTTGTAATGAATGGTGAACAAGTAAGAATGGGCAAAAGAACAAAAATGATTACACTTGATGAGTTAATCGACGAAGTTGGAGTTGATGCTACAAGATATTGGATGATTATGAGAAGCATTGACACAACATTAGATTTCGACGTAGAACTTGCAAAATCTAAAACAGACGAAAATCCTGTATTTTATGTTCAATATGCACATGCAAGAGCTTGTTCAATTTTAAGAAATGCACTTCAAGAAAAATTTGACGTAATAAATAATGAAATAAAATCATCAAATAATACAGCTTTAGATGAAGTTATAAATAAATTACAAAACAAAGATTTTGATATTTTATGGACATGCAAAGATGAAAAATCTTTAGAAACAACTAAAAAATTGTTATTAAAATTAGAAGAATATAAATCAGTTGTTCAAAATGCAGCTAAAAATAGAACACCATATCTATTAACAAAATACCTTCAAGAATTAGCTGCTAACTTCCACCAATTCTACGCATTTTCAAAAGTATTGGTAGAAGATGAAAAATTAATGTACGCAAGACTTTCAATAGTAAAAGCAGTAACAATAATTTTAAAATCTGCAATGGCTTTAATCGCTGTTGAAGCACCTGAGAAAATGTAAAAATTTACTTGCTAACCACTTGTAGAGTGTTAATTATACAAATGTTTGTTGTATAATTAGTTTGATATTGCACAAACGTGCAAGTAGATTAGCGGAGGAAGTCTTTTATGACAGTAAAGGATTGGTTCAAGCAAAGAAAAGAAATGCAAATTGCAAGAAGAACCCAAGAAACCCCTGTAGATGATAGTATTGGAAAACTTTGGGTTAAATGTTATAGCTGTGATGCACAACTTTTAAGAAAAGATGTAGAAGAGAACTTAGAAGTATGTCCAAAATGTGGCTATCACTTCAGAATAAATGCAAGAACACGTATACATCAACTTTTTGATGAAGGCAGTTTTCAAGAATTATTTGGAAATATAACAACAGCAGATCCATTAGAATTTACAGATACAGAAGCATATAAAAAGCGTATTGTTCAAGCAAAAGCAAAAACAAACATGAATGAAGCCGTTGTTTCTGGTGTTGGTAAAATTGAAGGACATGAAGTAGCTGCTGCTGTTATGGATTTCGAATTTATGGGCGGTTCTATGGGCAGTGTTGTTGGAGAAAAAGTTACACTAGCTATGGAAGAAGCTCTAAAAAGAAAAATTCCTATGATTGCAATTACAGCATCAGGTGGTGCTAGAATGCAAGAAAGTATCCTAAGTCTTATGCAAATGGCTAAGACTAGCTGTGCAGTTGCGAAACTTAATGAAGCAGGATTATTATATATTACAGTATTAACTGAACCTACATTCGGTGGCGTTACTGCAAGCTTTGCAACTCTTGGCGATATTATTATTGCAGAACAAGATGCAAGAATTGGTTTTGCAGGCAGACGTGTTATTGAACAAACAATAAGACAAAACTTGCCAGCAGATTTCCAAACTGCAAATTACTTAATGAAATTTGGTCAAATCGACATGATTTCATCAAGAGCAGATTTAAAATCTACAATAGCAAAACTTATTAGTTTGCATACGAAGTAGGAGAAGATTATGGCTATTTTAGAATTTGAAAAACCATTATATGAAATAGAAGAAAAAATAAAAGAATTAAAAAAGATAAGTGAGTCTTCAGGTATGGATGTATCAGATCAAGTAGAACTATTTGAGAAACAAGCTTTGGAATACAAAAATGAACTATATTCTAACTTAACACCAGCACAAAGATTACAAATTGCACGTCATTCAGAAAGACCAACATTCTTAGACTATGTTAAATTAATGACAACAGACTTCATTGAACTACATGGTGATAGAGAAGGTACTGATGATAGAGCAATCATTGGCGGTGTTGCAAAAATGGGCGACCAAAACGTGATGATTATTGGTACACAAAAAGGCAAATCAACAAAAGAAAATTTAATTTACAACTTTGGTATGCCACAACCTCAAGGTTACAGAAAAGCCCTAAGACTTTTCTATCACGCAAATAAATTTAATATGCCAATAGTAACTTTAATTGACACACCAGGCGCATATCCTGGAATAAAAGCAGAAGAAACAGCTCAAGGTACAGCTATTGCTGTTAACTTAAGAGAAATGGCAAAACTTGGTGTTCCTATTATTGCAGTTATTACAGGCGAAGGCTGCAGTGGTGGTGCACTTGGTTTAGCAGTTGCTGATAAAGTTTTAATGCTTGAACATTCATACTATACAGTAATTTCTCCAGAAGGTTGTGCATCAATTCTTTGGAGAGATGCTTCTAAAGCTGGTGTTGCAGCAGAAGCTTTAAAAATTACAAGTGAAGACCTATTAGGACTTGAAATTATTGACGGAATAGTGAAAGAACCTTTAGGCGGTGCTCACAACGACTATGAAATGATTGGTAAAAATTTACAAGAAGCAATTTTAAAATCAATCAATGAATTAAAAGGAACAGCACCAGATAAGTTAAAAGAAGAACGATATAATAAATTCAGAAGAATGGGTGTATTTTGTCAGTAAACGATAAAACTTATTGGGAAGTATGTATTGAAATTAATCCGATTTGTGCAGATATTCTTTGTGATATTGTAATGTCTAATTTTGATTGCGAAGGTATAGTAACTGCAGAAGAAAAATATAAAAATCTAGAATTAATTTCAACAACTGAAGATACTTTAAAGGCGTACATTGTTGCAGATGTATTAGATTTTGATGAAGTAAAAAGTTTCTTCCAATCACAAAGACAAGACCTTATTGATAAAGAAGTTTTTGCTTGCGATATTGGTTCTTGGGACATAACTATTAAAAAACAAGAAATTGTAGATTGGTCAAAGAAATGGAAAGAACATTGGAAACCATCAAAAATTTCTAATAGAATTGTTATTTGTCCAACTTGGGAAGAATATACAGCAAAAGACAATGAAATTATTGTAAATATCGATCCAGGAAACGCATTTGGGACAGGAACACACTCTACAACACAGCTTTGCGTAAAAGCTTATGAGAAATATGCGACTGAAAAAGCTGTTGTTGCAGATATAGGCTGTGGTAGCGGGATTTTAGCAATATGTGCAATGAAACTTGGTGCGATTGAAGCAGATGCAGTTGATACAGATGAAACAGCAGTAGAAACAGCAAAAATTAATGCTGGAGTAAACAAAGAAAATACAATAGCTTTTCAAACTGCAACGTCAGATATACTTCCAAGCAATAAATATGACTTTGTATTTGCAAACATTTTACATAACGTTTTAGCAGCTATTATGCCTGATTTAAAACGTATTATGAAAAAAGGTGCAAAAATTGTTTTAAGTGGAATTTTAGACGGTAAAGAACCCGTTGTTTTAGAAGCAATCAAAGCAAATAATCTAAAAATGGTTGAAGAGATGAGACAAAAAGAATGGATTGCTTTTGTTGTTCAGAAGGAGGACTAAATGTCAAAAACAGCAATTATCATACCAGCAAGATATGGTTCAAAAAGATTACAAGGAAAACCACTTTTAAAAGTGTGCGACAAACCTATCATTCAATGGGTATGGGAAAGAGCTATTCAAGTTGCTTCAGCAGATATGGTAATTATTGCAACAGATAACCAAGAAATTTATGATTGTGCAAAATCTTTTGGTGCACACGTAGAAATGACATCTGAACATCACAAATGTGGTAGCGACAGAATTGTTGAAGTTGCAGAAAAATATCCTGATATTTCATATATAATCAATCTTCAAGGCGATGAACCAATGATTAACACAAACTGCGTTGAAGAAGTTATAAAACTATTGAAAGAAGATGATAGTGTTGATATTTCTACTCTTTTATCAGAAATAAAAGATGAAGATTTAGAAGATCCGAATATGGTTAAATGCGTAAAAGATATTAACGGATTTGCACTATATTTCTCTCGTTCAAAAATTCCATATGAGCGTAATATGGGTATTGCGAAATTCTACAAACACATTGGAATTTACGGTTATAAGAGAGAATCATTATTTAAAATGACAAAATTCCCTCAACCAGAAATTGAACAAGCAGAAAGTTTAGAACAATTAAGAGCTTTATACAATGGAATGAGAATAAAAACATCAGTTGTAGAATATAAAGCAATTGGTATTGATACAATAGAAGATTTTAACGCGTTTAAAAAATTAGTTGAAAGCAAATAATATGGCAAAGATTGCGGATTTAAGGTTACAAAAAGAGAGAAAAATTTTAATTGTAATTGCACTTACTGTTTTTGCAATGATATGCGAAATAGTTTTAGGTTATATCACAAATTCAATGGGGTTAATAGCGCAAGGCTACCATATGAGCGTTCATGTTCTAACCCTAGCTCTTACTTACGTAGCTTATGTTCTCGCAAGGAAATACAGAGGCTCAGAACGTTTTGAAAATGGAACATCTAAAATAGGCGTGCTTGCAGGCTATACAAGTGCATTATTTTTAGGTATTGCAGGCTTTCACATTTTACACGAAGCTGTGCATAGATTTTTCCACACAACAGAAATCCATTTTACACAAGCAATATATGCCGCAATATTTGCGCTTGTTATAAACTATATTTGCATTTCAATTATGGAAGGAAACTTTAACCTTCATAATCATAGACACAAAAAGAAAAAAGATTATAACTATAAGGCTGCTTATTATCACATATTAGCAGACGTATTAGTTTCGCTTTTAACAATTATAGCCCTTGTCTTAGGTAAATATTTTAACTGCATACACTTAGACGCTTTAACAGGCATTCTAGGTGCTGTATTAATCCTAATTTGGGCAGGAAAATTAATAAAGAACACAGTGAAAATTTTAGTAGATATGAAGTAAATCACATATACTGTTCGTCTTGAAGTGCAACAGCACAAATAGATGTTGATTGAATACAAACTTTTCTGATTGGTCCCATTGTTGTTTTTTCAATCAATTTAGGGGTTGGAGAATTTAATTTTAAAATTTGAGTTAATTCTTCATAAACAGAGATTGGATTTTCCACATATAAAACAATAGGAGCTGTTGTTCCTTTTAAAAATACTAAAACAGCTGTTCTTTTTTTCATTGGACCTTGTGAAAATGGTTGTGGCATTGTAATCTCCTCTCAATACAATAATAGTAATAAAATTAACAAAAAAGGTCAATACAAGTTTGTTAATGCTATTATAAAAAGGTAGTTAAAGAGGATTTTAAACATGATAAAAGTTGGTGTAGTTGGTGCATTAGGTAAAATGGGAAAAGAAGTTGTTAAGGCTGTTTTAGAAGCTGAAGATACAACTTTAGTAATGGCTGTTGACGTTGTAGGAGAAGGAACAGTTATTGCAAACGATGTAAAAATCGAATCCGATTTAAAACAAGCAATCCAAACAAAAAAACCTGATGTAGTTATTGATTTTACACAACCAGCAACTATTTTTGAACATGTTTGCTTATATATGAATGAAAAAGTTAAATCTGTAATTGGAACAACAGGTTTATCAGAAACACAAATCAACGAATTAAAAGAATTATCTAAAGAAAACAATACAGGCTGTTTAATCGCACCAAATTTCTCAACAGGTGCAGTATTAATGATGATGTTTGCAAAACAAGCAGCTAAATATTTTAACAACGCAGAAATCATTGAGTTACACCACAATCAAAAGAAAGACGCGCCTTCTGGTACAGCAGTTAAAACAGCACAACTAATGGCAGAATCAAATCCAGATTTTACATTAGGAAACTGCCCAGAAACAGAACTAATAAAAGGTTCTCGTGGTGGCACAGCAGACGCAAACATCCATATTCACTCTGTTAGAATGCCAGGTTATATTGCATCTCAAGAAGTTATTTTTGGTGCTTCTGGTCAAATATTTAAAATCAAACACGATACAATGGAACGTTCTTGTTATATGGCAGGTGTACTTCTTGCAACAAGACACGTTTTCAAAAATAATGACTTCATCTACGGTTTAGATAACATTATGCAATAGATATTTTACCCATCACAACAGGTGTATTTGCTCCTGTACAAGATGGGACATTATTCGGCTTATTTTCCATAGTAAAATAACCCAAATATGCAAAAGCAATTGCCTCTTTTAATTTATCAGGAATACCAAAATCAGAGTGTGTTTTGATAGTTAATTGAGGCAAATATTTTTGCAAATATGAAATAAGTGCTTTATTATACGCCCCGCCGCCGCCTAAAACAACTTCATCAATAGAGGTTTTAGGAAAGATAAAATTTTTGTATGAATCAGCAATAACGCGAGCTGTTAAAGCAGTTATCGTAGAAATTACGTCTTCTTTTTTATTTGGAGCAGATAAAAATATTTTCTCTGCATACTCATTGTTAAACAACTCTCTTCCTGTTGTTTTTGGTGGAAAAATCGCATAATAAGGTTCATTTAATAGACTATCAAGCCACAATTCATCAATATTACCACTTGCCGCAATTTCTCCATCTTTATCAAAAGGCAAACCGAATAATTTATTTACAAAATAATCAATTAGCATATTTCCAACGCCATTATCAAAAGCAAAAATATCACAATCTTTAGATAAAACCGTAACGTTAGAAATTCCTCCAATATTTTGAATCAATCTATTTTTATCTAGTCCAAAGAGAATTTTATCTGCAAAAGGTACAAGTGGAGCACCTTGTCCGCCAGCTGCAATATCTTTTGTTCTAAAATCGCCAATAGTTGTAACTCCTGTTTTTTGTGAAATTACAGAAATATCACCAATTTGAAGCGTACTTTTTGTTTTAATTCCACCAATTTCCTCATCAAATGGAATATGACAGATTGTTTGTCCGTGAGAAGAAATAAAATCAACTTTCCCATGTTTTTTTATTAGAACATTTGCGCACTTCGCAAACATTTCACCAACAACAAAATTCATAAAACAAACATCTTTTATAGAACCTTGATTATTTGCTAACAAAAAAAGTCTTTCACGAATTTCACTAGGATATTGAAGAGAATAACTATCAACTACTTCAAAAGATAAATCATCAAATATTTTAACAAGACAAGCATCAATAGAATCTATTGAAGTACCAGACATCATTGAAATTATAGTTTTAAAGTTTCCCATAAGAAAATTATACGATTTGACCTTAACAATTTCAATATTTACGGTATTTATTGTATAATATTACTGTTATCGAGGAGAGTTATGGCAACAGTATTTTCTGTAATTTTAGCAGGTGGTTCAGGCAGTAGATTATGGCCTTTATCAAGAGAGACCTATCCAAAACAAATGTTTAAATTGGATAATGAATATACTCTTTTTCAACAAACATTTTTAAGACTTGCAACAGTTATTGATGACAAGAATATAATTACGTGCGCAAATATGAAGCACGCATCAGCAATAAAAGAACAATTAAAAGAGTTAAAAGAAAAATTTTGCAGACAAGCAGAATACAAGCTTTTAACAGAGCCTGTTTGCAAAAATACAGCACCAGCTTTAGCTTTAGCGGTTAAATATATTCAAAGCCTGATGCTATTAAATAAATCGCCAATTATTTTAGCTGTCCCATCTGATCACATAATTCCTGATAGAGATAAATTTGCACAAATAATTCAAAAAGGAATAAAACTCGCTGAAAATGGTTATATTGTTTCTTTTTCTCAAGAAACAGAAACACTAGATGAAAATTTTGGCTACCTAAAAGCAAGAAGAAATCCGAAAGTAAATGAAATAGAAGCAGATGCTTTTAAAGTAACAAAGTTCATAGAAAAACCGAAATCAAAAGAAGCAAAAGCAGAACTTAAAGGGAAATTGTATGTAAATACTGGAATTTATATGTTCAGTGCGGAAACATACTTGGACGAATTAAAGAAACAAGAACCAAATTTATTTAATGCTATAAATAATGAAAAAATAACAACAACAATTCCATCAATAGCACTGAATAAATATGAGCATATTTCTGATGTTTCTGTTGATTATGCTGTAATGGAAAAAAGCAAAAAATTAGTAACAATACCATTTAAAACAGAATGGAAAGATATAGGTTCTTGGGATGCAATCTATGAAATTTCTACAAAAGATAAAAGAGGGAACTATTTTGTTGGAAAAACAGTTGATATAGATTCAGAAAATTCAATGGTTTATTCAACATCTAAAACGGTTGCAACTCTTGGGCTAAAAGATACAGTAGTTGTTGAAACAGAAGATGCAGTACTTGTGTGTGATAAGAATTCAACAAACGGAATAAAAAATATATATAAAAAATTAAATGGTAAAAATACAACAGCCAAGGAAATACATAAAACAGTATACCGTCCTTGGGGATACTACACTGTTTTAGAAGAAGGTGTTGGATTTTTAACAAAATGTATAGTCGTAAACCCAGCAGCAAAATTAAGCATACAACTTCACCATCATAGAAGTGAACACTGGATTATTGTTGAGGGTACTGCAACTGTAGTTAAAGGAGACAAAACATATACTCTTGAAGCCGGAACAAGTATAGATATCGGCATAGAAGAAATACACTCTCTTCAAAATCTTCACAATGAACAACTAAAAGTTCTTGAAATACAACAAGGTGACATTTTAGACGAAAATGATATAGAACGTCTTGAGGATATTTATGGCAGAGCATAAAAAAAATCTTGCTATATTAGGTTCAACAGGTTCTATTGGAACACAATCACTTGAAGTTCTTGATTTAATACCAGACAAGTTTAATATAATTGCATTATCAGCTGGTAATAACATAGAGCTTGTTTCTGAGCAAATAAAAAAATACACACCAAAAATAGTTTGTGTAAAAACAAAAGAAGCTGCAGATAAACTTAAAGAAAAACACATCAATACCAAATTTGTATACGGAGATAGCGGACTTATAGAAATTGCGAATCTCCCAGAAGTCGAAATGGTCTTAGTTGCAGTTTCTGGTAAGATTGGACTCAAACCAACAATTCAAGCAATAAAAAACAAAAAAGATATCGCACTAGCAAACAAAGAAACACTTGTAATGGCTGGTGATATTGTTATGAAACTTGCAAGAGAATACAATGTAAATATTCTTCCTGTTGATAGCGAACATAGCGCAATTTTTCAATGTTTATCGAATAGAAAAGAAGTAAAACACCTTGTAATAACAGCTTCAGGTGGTCCATTTAGAAATTCTACACTTGAAGAAATGAAAGATGCAAATTTGGATGAAGCTTTAGCGCACCCACGTTGGAAAATGGGCAAAAAAATCACAGTAGATTCTGCAACCTTAATGAACAAAGGCTTGGAAGTAATTGAAGCTCATCATCTTTTTAACTTTAAATACGAAGATATTAAAGTTATCCTTCATCCACAAAGCTACATCCATAGTGCTGTTGAATATAATGACGGAAGTATTATTGCTCAAATTGGCAATCCAAGTATGCACATTCCAATACAATATGCACTAACATACCCAGAACGCATTGAAGGCATAGAAACAGAAAGCTTTGATTTTGTAAAAGCAGCAAAATTTGAATTTTATGAACCAGATATGGTAAAATTCCCTTCATTAGCACTTGCGTTTGAAGCAGGAAAAAAAGGTGGAACATATCCGGTATGTTTGAATGCCGCAAATGAAGAAGCAGTATTTGCATTTTTAGAGAAAAAAATAAAATTTTTAGAAATATACGAAATAACAAAGAAAATTTTTGATGAATATACTTCAATAGAAAATGCAACATTAGAGCAAATTCTAGAAGAAGACGAAAAAATAAGAGTAAAAACAAGACAATTGATAAGTAAAATGAGGGCGTTATGAAAATATTAGTTTTAAATGGACCAAATCTAAACTTACTTGGAACTCGTGAACCAGATAAATATGGAACACAAACTTTAGCTGATATTGAAACTTTCGTAAAAGATGAAGCCTCAAAATTAAATGTTGAAGTGACATTTTATCAAAGCAATGTTGAAGGTGAACTTGTAAACAAAATACAAGAAGCGAAAGGTAATTTTGATGGTATAGTAATGAATCCTGCAGCATACACACATACCAGTGTTGCAATAAGAGATGCTATTTTAGCAGTAAACATTCCAACAGTTGAAATTCACCTATCAAATATTCATACAAGAGAAGAATTTAGAAAAATATCACTAACAGCACCAGCTTGTATCGGGCAAATTACGGGCTTCGGAGCAAATAGTTATAAGTTAGGACTTATTGCTATTAACAACTATTTACTTCAAAATTAAAAATGATTTAACTCTACGCCCTGTACCATCTTTCTCAGAAACAATATGAAGTTCCTGAGAGTCGAATGATGTTGAGCCACCTCCATCAAAAGCCATTGCTTTTTCCATACCCCATTTTCTGGTCAAATCAGCAAGTTCTTCTAATGTCATAGGTGCCTCTTTTGTAGCGATAAATAAATACACATTATTATCTCTCACACCAATAGCAGTTCTTGCATATTTGTGCAAAGAAGATGCAGACTCGCTTATTACTTTACCATTCCTGACGAGAATAAAAAATTCTTCCTGAAGCTTCAAATCTGGAAATAGCATCGGCCCAGCTTGAATAGAATGTTTTAGAGTGTAACCTTCTTTAATTTCATCATTATGTTGAGCAATATCATACAATAATTTACCCTTTTCATCTTCTAAAACTCTAAACTCACTTCTGTTTAAAATTTTATCTAAGAATGGTTGAAGAGCCTCATTACCCATCAAATTTTCATTATTTTGTGGATTCAAAACAACTTGGCCGTCTATTGTAACATATGAAACTGATTTTTGATTATTTGGGTCAAAGAAACCAGCATTAACAACAAGCCTAGCTCCAGTTTCTTCATAAACCTCTCTATTAGTTTTTAATTCTTTAACATAATATGGTTTTAATTTATTTTTAGCTTTTGATGTTTCAATTTCAACAACATAAACGTTATCTGGATCTTGAATTATTTCATAAGGACAAGAACCAATTTTAGCAAATGCTAATGATTGAGAAAAAATAAACAAAGAAAAAATAAAGATAAAAAATTTTTTCATCATTATAAGTCCTTAGATTTTTTCAAAAAGACAATTAAAACAATTGCAACAATTGGAGCAATTAGAGATGTTACTAACGGAGGCAAAATAGCTTTTTCTGCAAGCAAATCAAAGAATGGTATTGTAATGTAATAACCAAAAATAATACCAACAGCAATTAGCATACCAATAAACTTTTGTTCTCTCGGTTTTGAAAATCCTAATAAACAACCCAATATTGCAAAAACAATACACATAAACGAATGAACAAATCTTTGAATATATTTATTCAACATAAATCTGTATTCATCATCCATTCTTTCTTTTTTCAAAAGTTTAATATATTCAGAAATTTGCGAATTTGTTAACTCTCTATCTCTATAAATTGAATATTTCATTAATTTATATGCATCTTCTGAAACTTCACCTTCTAAAACAGGAAGATTTTTAACATCGTCTATTTGATGAAAGATACCATCTTCCGAAATCAAATATTTTTTACCACTATTAATTGTCCAAGAGTTATGATCATATTTAACAAAATCAGACACAACAATACTAGATAACAAACTAGAACCTGTTTCATAGTCATCATAAAAATTTAAGACAATAACATCCCTTATATTGTTGTCATCAAAATTAGAAACAATTAAAATTTTGTTCATAGACTCATCTTTATTTTTAACAGGGAAAACAAATTGGGATGAACGTAAATCACCTTTTATATCTTTTAATTTATTAGCAGAATATGGTAAGAATTTTGAACCAACAATAAAAGTAAACATCATCGCAAAAATACTTAAAACAATTACCGAAGCAATAATTCTAAAAAAGGGAATTCCAGAACTTCTAAATATTGTAACCTCTGAATCCTTACTTAATTTATCGAAGGTCAATATAGTACCAAGCAACATACCAACAGGCAAAGCTATATTTAACACCTTTGGCATTTCGTAAACTAAAATTGAAATTGCTGTTTCAATAGTATAAGTACCATTTATAGTCCTTTGAACTGTCTTTAATAATATTTCAGGCATAATCCAAACAATCATGAAAATAAATATACAGCCCAAACATGTTATTAAAACTTGTGAAAGAACATATCTATCTAACAAATTCAATTTCATTAGAGTGTAAAATCCTTTCCAAGATAAAATTGTTTTACAATATCATCATTAGCAATTTCATCTCTTGTTCCTTGATGTTGAATTTTACCATCAAATATTACATACGCTCTATCTGTAATTGATAATGTTGCCTTAGGATTATGGTCAGTAATAAGAACACCAAGTCCTCTATCTGAAAGTATTTTAATATTATCTTTAATTTCACCAATTGCAATTGGGTCAATACCAGCAAAAGGTTCATCCAAAAGAATAAATTCTGGACTTGCAGCAAGAGCCCTTGCAATTTCAACTCTTCTTCTTTCACCTCCAGATAAAGCCACAGCAGAAGTATCTCTTAATTTTTTTATTCTGAATTCATCAAGAAGTTCTTCTAGTTTTTTTCTTTTTTCATTAACAGTAAGCTTATCATTTAACTCAAGAACAAGTTTAATATTATCTTCAACAGAAAGTTTTCTAAAAATTGAAGTTTCCTGAGGAAGATATCCAATACCGTGTCTTGCACGTTTGTCCATTGTCAAATTAGTCAAATCAGTGTCATCAACAAAAATTTTACCTGAATTTGGTCTAACAAGCCCAACTACCATATAAAATGTAGTTGTTTTCCCCGCGCCATTCGGACCAAGAAGACCAACTACTTCTCCTTTATTAACCTCAATTGAAATATCATTAACAACAGTTCTATCATTGTATATTTTTACGAGGTTTTGTGCTCTTATTTTCATAAAACTAAATCCCTATCTAATACCTATATCGTAAATAAAACAAGGGATAATGTCAAAAATTTAACAAAAAAAGAAGCCCCAATAAGGACTTCTTTTTAATGTGTTATTAATTTAACTAAGCGTTAACTTTTTTTGTTTGAGCGTCGTTAACTGGTTTCCAGTTAGCAGCCATAATTTTTTTGAATGATTTAAGAGCTGTATCTTCTAATTCGCCTAATTCTTCAGCTTTAACGATTAATTCTCTTAATGGAAGTAATGCTCTTTGGTCACGAAGAACACCTAATGCAGCTGCTGCACCAGCTCTAACCAAGTCATTTTCTTTTTCATTTTTCATAACTTCGATTAAAGAAGGAACTGCTTTAGTATCATTTAATTTCCCTAAAGAAGTTACAGCATAAATTCTTACGTTAACCCATTCATCTTTTAACATTTTAATAATATGGTCAACTGCTTTTGGGTTACCAATTTCGCCTAATGCTCTTGTTGCATCGCATCTTACATTAACTTTTTCGCTATCTAATGATTCAATTAAAGAATCTGTAGCAACATCACCAATTTCGATTAAAGCATCTGTAGCTGTAATACAAACTTGAGGATTTTCATCATTTAATGCTTCAACTAATGGTTCTACAACTTCACGACCGCCTAAACGACCTAAAGCTCTTGCTGCACGAACACGAACGTCCACGTTTCTGTCTTCACGAAGAGATTCAATCAATGGCATTGTTGCAGAAACTTCACCTAATTCGCCTAATGCTCTAGCAGCATATAAACGAACAGAACCGTTTCTGTCATTTTTTAATACATCGATTAATGGTTCAACAGCGCTAGCATCGCCCATTTCACCTAAAACTCTTGCAGCATTATATCTAACTTTTTCAGAGTTGCTTGTTCTTAAATCATTTAATAACTCATCAAAAGATTTTTTTGATTGTTTTTTTCTAGAGTTCACACTTATTGTCATTCTTCCTCCGACAAAAAATTTACTTACTTACCATCACTTATATATAAAAAAATTTATTTATAATTTATTGCCATTTTTTTAATTTTTTGTTTACAAAGTTTTAACATTTATTTTTTGCTATTCGATAAAATGTATTTTTAACACTTTATCTAACCTTGTTCTATGATTATATCATATTTTTTTGAAGATTTACACCTTTTTTGTAATTTTTAAACACATGTTTTCTGATTGTTTTTTTCGCTTTTACTCTCTTTGTTTATTTTCGGGCTAGTTTTTGTAACAAAATTTAACAAAAAATTTATATTTTTGATGTATGCTTATAGTATATTGGTGGGGTTTGCGCGTTTATGGGTTCGTTTTTTAAAAAAGTATCAATTTTCTTCACTGCATGCAGAGGATACTCTATTCCCACATCTTTTATGTCTTGGATAGTTCCATTTTTGTATGCAGCAACTAGCCAAAGTAACCGATTTTTCGGGCTCATTGCCTTATTAGGAATCTTATCGTTACACCTAGGAACAAATATTTTTGATGACGCGATTGACTATACCATAGCAAAAAGGAAAATAGAAAAAGGAGAACAAAAAGATTTCAATTTTCAAAGCGGCAAATGCATATATATATTCAACGGAGAGCTTTCATTAAAACATTATTATATTATTGCATTTATATTATTTTTAATCGCACTAGTTGTTGCCGTATTCTTTTTTTCTATATATGGATTTGAACTTTTAAAAATATTAGTTCCATCAGCAATATTGTGTCTTATGTACCCAATTCTAGGGAGTTTGGGACTAGGAGAAATACTTGTAGCAATCATTTTTTCTCCACTAATTTATATGGGCGTATACTTTGTAATGACTGGATTATATTCCACTGAAGTATTAATTTTATCAATATCTACCGGTTTTTTAGTTGTTTCCGTTTTACATAATCATATGCTAATGGATTATAAAATTGATGAACAAAGTAGAAAAATGACTTTGTGTAGATTATGTAAAACACCACAAAACGCACTAATATTGTTGGCAATTTTTATTACACTTGCATACATTAATTTATTGTTTTGGATTGCGACTGGGAAATTACATATATGCTATTTACTTCCTTTTATAACAATCCCGATTGGAGTTAAACTGATAAAAATTATGAAAGAATACACTTTTTCCAAAAATCACGAAATTTTCTTATCTAATTTTTTATTAGTAGAAAAATTGCTTTCTTCATTTACATTATTATTATGTATATCAATAGTGGTAGATAAATGTATATTATAGAAAAACTTATCAAAATATATTTAAAATGTACAAAAAAGGAACAAACGGTTATTCTTCCGACAAACGAAGATAACGTTGAATTAGAAGATGTGATAACTTGTAAGCACAATTTTATGCCAATTGATTCAACAAAAGAAATATTAGCGTGTTCTAAATGTGGTTATGTTATATCAAAAAAACGTGCTAGTAAGGACTTCTCTTAAAAAGCATAATATATTTATCTTCTCCATAATAAAGAGAAATAATAATATACTTAACCTCAACATCCACGTGAACAAGAGCATTTGGAGGAGTAACACGACCAGAATCTTTTGCTATATTATAGAATTTTTTACTAACAGCACCTGTAAATTTTTGCCAAGCATTTTTCTTTACCTGTGGCGTATTTGCATCATAAAAATTAACTGGCGTTCTTTCTTTTTTAGCGACAGGTATGATAAATTCGACTTTACCATTTTGTTTAAAGAAGACATAATCCTTATCTTTTAAGGTTCTAGGCGTCAAAAGATAATAACCAGGCTCGATTTTATAATCTTTAAAATACAAGTCAGCAGATGTTCTAAACAATGGGTACGGAGACCAATAATATTTTATATTATCTTCATCTTGGAAAGGATCAATATCATGATATAGCTTTGACTCAAAAGGCTGAGCAGCGTCATAAAGAGCATCATAATCCATATCAGAAGCCAAAACACTTCCTAATGAGAAAAAAAGAACCAAAACTAATAAAAATAATCTCTTCATAATTTTATATTAATACTTATTTAATATTAATCAAGTCAAATTATCTTTATGATAATATATTTTCAGGAGAGAAGGAGATAACATGAAAACCGCAAATCAGGATATAAAACCAATTTCTAGAAAAATAAATGAACAAGGGAATATAGAAATAGGCGGTTGCGACTTAGTTGATTTAGCAAATGAATACGGAACTCCTCTTTATGTTTTTGATGAAGCCACAATACGTTCAATAACAAACAGTTATAAAGATGCATTTAAAGAATATCAAAATATGAGAATGATGTTCGCATCAAAAGCTTTTATGACAAAAGCTATTTGCAAAATAATGGAACAAGAAGGTTTTGGTCTTGATTTATGTTCTGGCGGCGAAATTTATACTGCACATAGCGCTGGTTTTGATATGTCAAAAACAATGTTCAACGGAAATAATAAAACATACGAAGAACTATCAATGGCAATTGAATACGGCATTGGAACAATATCTGTAGATAACTTTTTCGAGTTAGCATTATTAAATAGTATTGCAGAATCTAACAATAAAAATATAAGAATTTTATTAAGAATAACACCAGGAATTGAATGTCATACACACGAATACATTCAAACAGGACATCTAGATTCAAAATTTGGCTTTGACCTTACACAAATTGATGAAGCTATTGAATTAATAAAAGAAGAATATAAAAACTTAGAATTAATTGGTTTACACGCACACATTGGCTCACAAATTTTTGAAAAACAAGTATACTTCGATGAAGTTAGCGTGCTATTCAAAGAAATGAGAAGAATAAAAGATACTCACGGAATTGAATTAACTGAAGTAAACCTTGGTGGTGGATTAGGAATAAAATACACACAAAACGACAAACCTATTTCTGTTTATGAAATTGCTCAAACAATAATAGATGCAATAAAATTAAATACAAAAAAATATGAATTAAAAGAGCCTTTCGTATTTATAGAACCAGGAAGAAGCATTGTGGGAACAGCAGGTGTAACAATTTATACAGCTGGAAGTTCCAAACAAGTTCCAGATGGAAGAAGATACCAAGCTGTAGATGGCGGTATGTCTGACAATGCAAGACCTAGCCTATATCAAGCGGAATATACAGTTGAAGTTGCGAATAAACCAAACGAAACAGAAACAGAAAAAATAACAATTGCAGGCAAACACTGTGAATCTGGAGATATATTAGCAAAAGACATTACCCTTCCAATTATAGAAGAAGGCGATGTAATTTGTTTCTACAATACAGGAGCATATGGTTATTCTATGTCAAGCAACTATAACAGGGTTTTAAAGGCAGCTGCTGTACTTGTAAATAATGGAAAATCTGATATCATAATAAATAGACAAACATATGAACAGTTATGTGAATCGGATGTAATACCAGACAGATTGAATTAGGCCTTTAATGTTAGATACGTTATTAAATATTTATAGCGATTTTATGGGAACAGCAGAACTTATGCAAAGTGCCGCAAACTTTACATTAAAAGATTTTGCACAAGTTTTAATTGTTATTTTTATTCTTGCATATGTTTATATGAAATTTATAAGAAATACTCAAGCAGAAAAACTGGTAAGAGGAATCTTATTATTTGTTATTTCGGCTTGGGTTTTTAGTGCTGTTCTTATTGCATTAGAATTTCAAATTTTAGGCCAAATTGCACAATATTTATTGACAGGTATTTTGCTTTCTATGGTAATTGTGTTCCAACCAGAACTAAGAAAACTCTTGGTTCACCTTGGACAAACAAAATTTGTAGCATCAAATTTCTTTAATTTTAAAAATAATAATAAAGAAGAAAAAACAAATGTAATAAAGGAAATTACAGAAGCTGTAAAATACTGCAGCAGAGTTAAAAGAGGCGCATTAATCGTTGTACAAAAAACTGATGATAAATCATTTTACAACGAAGTTGGCACAATCATTAATGCTGATCTTTCTGCAGAATTAATTTTAACAATTTTCTTTCCAAATACACCCCTTCACGATGGAGCAATGGTTGTACACGGAGAAAAAATATTAGCAGCTGGAGTACTTTTACCATTAACAGAAGATCCTAAACTAAGCTGGAGATATGGCACAAGACATAGAGCAGCAATTGGAGCAAGCGAAATTTCTGATTCTGCCTGCATAATAGTTTCTGAAGAAACTGGTGATATTTCAATTGCTATCGATGGAATTTTAAGAAAATATGAAGATATTACAACATTTAAAGATGATTTGGAAAAGATACTAGCAAGTGACAAAAACGAGAAAATAGAAAATGTATTATTCTCTAATTTGCTTAAGTTAAGAAAGAAACAATAATGAACCCTATAAAAAGAATAGAAGAAGAAAAAATATTTGCAGTTTTAAGAAATCAATACGCTGATGCAACAGAAGAAGTTATAAACGCACTTACAAAAGGTGGAATAAATATTATCGAAATAGTTATTGATTCACCAGATATGGTAAAAGCACTTGAAAGAATAACAAAACAAGAAAATAGACCATTAATTATGGCTGGTGGTATTATAACTCAACGTCAAGCACAAATTGCAATTAATGCGGGTGCTGATGTTATTGTTTCGCCAGTTTCTCAAATGAACTTGGTTCGTTTATGCCAAACAAGCAGAGTTCCTCTAATTATGACAGCAACAACGCCAAATGAAGCATATGGAGCTTGGAAAGCAAGAACACAACTAATTAAAATTTCACCTGCTAATCCAATGGGCGGTGCGGAATATATAGAAGACCTATTAAGACCAATGAAATTTTTAAATATAATTGCATCTGGCAGCATAAAGATTGAAGACGTACAATCTTATTTGAAAGCTGGTGTAAAGGCAGTTGGTTTGGGTCGAGCTTTATATAAAAATGCGTCATATGAAGAAATAACACAAAGAGCAAGATTGGCTTGTGAAAAAGCAAAAGGAATGTAATCAAACAGGGGATATGTAATGACAAAATTAATATTTGAAAAATCAGTTGAAGGAACACAAGGTGTAAAGCTTACTGATGAAATGGTTGATTTAACTTTTATTGATTCTAAGTTTTTAAGCAACAGTAAAGAAACAATTTTGCCAGAACTAACAGAACTAGAAGTAATGAGACATTACAAAGAACTTTCTGATAAAAACTTTTGTATAGAAAAAGGTTTTTACCCTCTTGGTTCATGTACGATGAAATACAATCCAAAAGTAAACGAAATGCTTGCTTGTCTTGATGGTTTTGCAATGTTACATCCACATCAAGATGATGAAGATGCTCAAGGTTCTTTAAAACTAATGTATAACTTGCAAGAAGCATTAAAAGAAGTTACAGGGATGGATGCAATGACATTGCAACCAGCAGCTGGAGCACACGGCGAATTATGTGGAATGATGATAGTAAAAAAATATTTTGAAACTATTGGCGAAGACAGAAAAAATGTTATCATTCCAGATTCTGCACACGGAACAAACCCTGCAAGCGCAGCAATGTGCGGATTTAATATAGTAGAAATCAAGTCAAATGAAAAAGGACTTGTAGATTTAGAAGCATTAAAAGCAGTATTAGATAACAATACAGCTGCAATTATGCTAACAAATCCAAATACCCTTGGACTATTTGAAGAAGACATTTTAGAAATATCTAAACTTGTACACGAGGCTGGTGGACTATTATATTATGATGGCGCAAATATGAATGCTATTATGGGCTATACAAATCCTAAACTTATGGGTTTTGATATAGTTCACTTAAACTTACATAAAACATTTTCTACCCCTCACGGCGGCGGCGGTCCTGGTGCTGGTCCTGTTGGTGTTGTAGAAAAACTGAAAGACTTTTTACCAGTTCCAATCATTGAATTTGATGGTAAAAAATACAAAAGAAATTACAATGTAAAACATTCAATTGGAAAAATGAAAGCATTTTATGGCAATTTCTCAGTGTTAATAAAAGCATATGCATATATTCTTTTAATGGGGAAACACCTAAAAGATGCCAGTGCTAATGCAGTATTGAATGCAAACTATATGATGAACAAATTAAAAAAACATTATCTATTACCTCACGACAGAAAATGTATGCACGAGTTTGTTTTATCTGGTGATTGGCAAAAAGAGCAAGGTGTAAATACGCTAGGAATAGCAAAACGATTAATGGATGGAAATTTCCACCCACCAACAGTTTATTTCCCCTTAATTGTACACGAAGCTATTATGATAGAACCAACAGAATCTGAGACTAAAGAAAGACTTGATGATTTTATAAATACTATGATTGAAATAGCAGAAGAAATAAAATCAAATCCGGAAGAGGTTTTAAAACACCCATTAAATACGCCTGTTAGAAAAGTTGATGAAACACTAGCAGCAAGAAAACCCGACTTAGCATATAAGAAAGAAGTATAAATATGGTTATAAGAGTTCTATTATTACTTTTATCCTTTGTTATCTTAGTAAACTTATGTATTATTTCTCTAGGTTATTTAAAAGGAGAAAATTTATACAAAAAATACGGGAAACAAATGATAATTGGTGCAGCAATTTTCGTATTAGTTATAGCTGCAGTATACACAGCAGTTGCTTTAATAGGATTGAAATAGGAGGATAAATGAATAGTAATAACAAGTTAGGCTTTGCAATAGCATCAGTATTTTTATTAGTTTTTTTCTTAATTCTTTGCAATCCATTTGTAATGGTTGGTCCTGGGGAAAGAGGAATTAAAATCAAATTAGGTGAAGTTGAACCAGAATCATATGGAGAAGGTTTACATTTCATTTTTCCATTCGTACAAAAATTTAAAACTATGAATGTCAAAACACAAAAAATGACATTAAATACTGCTGTTTATACAAAAGATATTCAACAAGCAAAAATCACATACGTTGTTAACTTCAACGTACAACCAGATAGTGTAAATAAGCTATTCCAAGAAGTTGGTATTGATTATAAAAATACAATTTTAATGCCAGTTGTTGAAGGCACAATAAAAGATATTATTGGGAAATGGAATGCACAAGATTTAATTGCAAACAGAGAAAAAGCAACTAGCGATATTTTATTTAAACTACAAGGTCATTTAAGTGACAATTATTTAAATATTACAGACTTTCAATTGGTAGAAATCAATTACTCTGACGTATTTGAAAGAGCAATTGAAAGTAAAGTTACAGCAGAACAAGAAGCTTTAAAAGCGAAAAATAAAACTGTTCAAGTTGAAGAAGAAGCAAAACAAAAAGTTATTGCGGCTCAAGCGGAAGCAAAATCAATGGCAATAAGAGCGCAAGCATTGAGTCAAAATAAATCACTTGTAGAATATGAAGCAGTACAAAAATGGGATGGAAAAATGCCACAATATATGATGGGAAATAGCATTCCATTTATAAATATAAGTGCAAATAATTCATCAAGAAGATAAAAAGAGAAGCCCGAAAAGAATCGGGCTTTTTTATTTACAAAAATGTTAACTAGTTGCCCTTTTTTTTAAATTTAGTTTCAATATAATTATGTGTGATGATACAAATGATAAAGTTATTGATTTTGCTAAAAAATCAAACATAGCAGATGGAAATCAGCAAAAAAGTTTTGTAAAAGAATTTCAATACGTAAAATTAACAAAAGACGACAATGGAAATTCTTTTAAAGAAGATTCTTTGGTTGAGTATGCAAAAAGAAGCTTCTATATAGTTACTGTTGTAAAAAATAATGGCATTTGTGCTGCTTTATATAAATATAAAGTTCCATACGATGCTTTGTTGAATTTTTTAAATGAATTTAGAATAACAGAATCAAACGGAAAAATCATCGATATTAAAAGACATGTTCCGGAAGATTTAGCATAAATGATTCAATGTAATTTATTTAACGTAAAAAAACCATATCAATATATAGGAAAAGAATATTTAAGTTACAATAAAGATTTTGACAAAGCTAATGTGAAATTAGCACTTGCTTTTCCAGATAAATATGAAATTGCAATAAGCAACTTAGGTCAAAAAATATTATACGATATAGTAAATTCTGATGAACGCTTTCTTGCAGACAGAATCTATGCTCCAGATTTTGACTATAGAAATATATTGCTAGAAAAGAACATTCCACTATATGGCTTAGAAAGTAAAAAAGAAGCAACAAATTTTGATATTATTGGATTTTCTCTTCAATATGAACTAGCGTATCCAACAATTTTAGAAATGCTAAAATTATCACACATCCCTGTATTACGCAAAGAAAGAGATGAAAATTCACCAATAATTATGGCTGGAGGTCCTGGGGCATTTAATCCAAAACCACTGGAAGACTTTATTGACTTATTTATGATAGGAGATGGGGAAGAACTGATTATTGAAGTTCTTGAAAATTACCAAAAACTAAAAGATGAAAATAAAACAAGAAATGAAATAATAAAAGAACTTGCAAATATAGAGGGAATCTATTGCCCAGAATTACAAAACAAAACAAAAAAAAGAGTTTATGATATTTCCAAAAGCAATAAAGCACCCCAAAGTCCAATACCTTATTCATCAAGTGTTCACGATAGAACAATAATTGAAATAAGACGTGGTTGCGGAAGAATGTGCCGTTTTTGCCAAGCTGGACATGTTAACCTACCAATAAGAGAAAGACACGCTCAAGATGTTATTTCTATGGTGAAAGATTCAATTTGCAAAACTGGTTATGATGAATATTCTCTTCTTTCTTTATCTTCAAACGACTATACAAATATAGAAAGTGTTATTGAGGAACTTTCAGAGGAAATGAACAAGAAAAAAGTTTCTGTTTCTCTTCCAAGCCAAAGAATAGATAGATATAGCCAAAAATTAGCAAAACTGGTTAGAGGAGTTCGCTCAACAACAGTTACACTTGCTCCTGAAGCTGGCAGCCAGCGTTTAAGGAATGTAATAAATAAGAATCTAACAGAAGAACAAATAATTGAAACCATTTTAAATTGCTATAAAAATGGAGCAAGCAACGTAAAATTATATTTTATGATTGGACTTCCAACAGAAACATACGAAGACATTGATGAAATGGTTGAACTATTCAGCAAAGTAAAATATCAAGCAAAATTATTAAGGAAAGAACTAGAATTAAGAGATGCCCTTAATTTAACTTGCACAGTTTCAATCTTTGTTCCAAAACCGTTTACACCATTTCAATGGTGCGCACAAGTAGCTCAAGAAGAAGTTCATAACAGAATTAAATACCTTTTAGAAAAAGTAAAACCATTAAAAGGAATTAAAATCAATTATCACAGTAGTTTTACATCAAAAGTTGAATCTGCAATGACAAGAGCAGATGAGCGATTTAACAACTTTTTACTTGCCCTACACAAAAAAGGTCAATATTTAACAACTTGGGATGAAAACATTGATAAACAATTATGGGAAGATACTGCGCTTGAATGTGGAATTGACATTGATAAAGAAGCTCAAAGAGAATATGATTTAGATGAAGTTCTACCTTGGGATGCTATTGATATAGGAATAGATAAATCTTGGTTAAAAGAACAATACAACAATGCAATGTCATATAAGAATATAACACCTTGTGAATTTAACTGTGTTCAATGCGGTGTATGTAAGAATTTAAAAACACACAAAGTTATTGATAAAAAATACGAATATTCATTAATAGACAAAGAAGAAGAACAAAAAAAAGAAATACCTTTTTACAAGTACAGATTAAAAATAACAAAAGAAAATGAAATGAGAAACATTTCACATCTAGATTGGCAAAACACAATAATAAAAATGCTTTTCCGCTCTGGATTAAATTTATATTTTTCACAAGGATTTAATCCAACACCAAGATTTTCACTAGGTATTGCGCTTCCAATCTTTGTTGAAAGTAAAGGTGAACTTATCGACATAGAACTTTGCGACAATATTGAATGCGAAGATCTTATTATTAGATTAAATAATGTATTACCAAGTGATATAAAAGTAATAGAAGCAAAAAAAATAACAAGACAAGACCCTGCTATAGATATTCTTGCACAATGGGCAATGTTTTCTTTTGAACCATTTAAAGAGGGTATTTTAAAAAATGAAGATTTAGTGTATATTAAAGATAAGATATCTTCAAATAATGAAATATTTATAGAGAAGATAAATAAAAAAGGTGTAAAAAAACTTGTAAATATAAGACCGTCAATAAAATCTGTTGACATTGAAGGCTGTAAAATCAAAATGATTTTAAAAGTCGGACAATCAGATGAAATTCCATCTGTAAAACCTGATGATATTATTAAATTATTTAATAATGATGTTGTTTTCAGGATTATCAGAACAGAATTTTATGACAAAGATATGAACAAGCTTTAAAGATTTAAAATTAGAAAAGGATAAGTTATGTCAAAAGCAATAGTTGTAGCAGAAAGAGACAATATCGCAGCCGTAATTGAAGATGGCAAAATTTGCGAATTCTTTGTGCAAAGAGGAGATATGCTCCTAAACGATGTATATCTTGCAACAGTAGATAACATATTACCAAGTATTGATGCAGCATTCGTAAATGTAGGCTATGACAAGATGGGTTTCTTACACGCTAATGATGCAATCGGAAAAGGAACACTAAGAGAAAAACTTTCACCAAAACAAAAAATTATTGTACAAGTTGTAAAAGAACCTGTTGGGCACAAGGGTCCAAGAGTTTCAACTCTTTTAAGCCTTCCTGGTCGTTTCTTAGTATTAATGCCACACGAAACAGGTATTAATGTATCAAGAAAAATCGTTTCAAATAAAGAAAGAGCAAGACTAAAATCAATTATCAGCCTTTTAAAACCTGTTGGTTTGGGTGTAATTGTTAGAACAGAAGCTGAAGGCCAATCTGACGCAGATATTCAAGAAGACTTAGAAATTTTATTAGAAAAATGGAATACAATTGTAACAGCTGCCGAAACAAGACCAGCTCCAAGCTTGCTATATAGAGATCAAGATTTACTATATAGAGTTATGAGAGAAGCTTGTAGTGAAGAAGTTGACGAAATCATTTTAGACACTTCATATGGTGCACATAGAGCACAACAAATACTTCAAAACTGGAATATGAATAAAAATATTGAAGTAAACGTATATAAAGGTTCTGAAACATTACTTGTTGCATCAGGTGTTGTAAAAGAAATTAAAGCTGCACTTCAAACAAAAGTAAATTTACCAAGTGGTGGATACTTATTCATACAAACAACAGAAGCACTTACAGTTATAGACGTAAATAGCGGTAAATTCGTAAGTTCAAACACACAAGATGAAACGATTGTAAAAACAAATCTTGAAGCAGTACATGAAATTGCAAGACAATTAAGACTAAGAAATATTGGCGGTATGGTTATTGTTGACTTTATCGATATGAATAATAGAAGAGATAAACTTGCAATTATGGAAGAGCTTGAACTTGCATTAGAAAAAGATAAAGCAAAACCACAAGTAGGACAACTATCTGACCTTGGTCTTGTTGAATTAACAAGACATAGACAAGGACAAAGCTTGTCAGAACTATTTGGCAAAAAATGTCCACACTGCCAAGGTAATGGATATATAGCAGATGATTTAAATTTCTCTGCACCAGTTGTTGAAGGTGAAATCAAAGCAAAAGCTGCAAAATTAAAAATTCCTGCGCAACAAATAAAAAATAAAACACCAAATTATAAACAAAATAAAGTTTTCAACAATCCAAATAATAATCCATTGAATGAAAACATTGAGCAACAACAACCTCAACAACAAAACAATAATAACAATCAAAACAATCAACATAAAAAGAACTTTAATAAATTCAATAACAATAGAAGACCTGAAAATCAACAAGAAGAAAAAGTTCAAGAAATAGCAACACCAGTTGCAGTTGTTGAAGAAGAAGCAAAACCAAGTGTAGTTGAAGTAGTTGAAGAAAAAGTAGAAAAACAAGAAGCTATTCAAAAAGAAACTGAACTAAAAGACACAGTAAAAAAAGAAAAGAAAGCTACACCTAAAAAACGAAATACAAAGAAAGCAGAAAAATCTGAAATAACAGAAGCTGACAAAAAAGAAGCTGTGGTTGAAGAAAAAGAGGAAAAGAAAAAAACAGCAAGAAAACCTCGAAAAACAAAAAAAGCAGAAAGTGAAGAAAAAGTAAATGAGTAATTCATCTGCTAAAGATTTATTTAATAATAATTTTGAAATTCCATCATTTGATGCAGGAACTACCGTTCCTGCTCAAACGGTGGCAAAAGATAACGTAAAAACAACAAACGACGCAATACCAATGTACATCGGAATTGGAATAATTGTACTTATCGTTATTATTGCGTTGTCAAAATTATTGAAAAAATCAAATAAACAAGTATTATCAGAAAACATAGAAAATACAGAAACTACAGAAGAAAAAACTCCACATCCTCAAGTAGTTGAAATCAGAGCAAGTAAAAAGAACAGCAATTTTGCAACCCCTACAAACATAAACAAATGCATAAGATTATTTTTAGAGAATACAAGAATTAAATAAATTAACCTTTAATTATTTCCTCAATCTTAGCAATAATATCCTTATTGTAAAAATTTATTGATTTACAAAATGGAAACACCGGTAATCCAAGTTCCTTCTCAAATTTTAAACAAGTAGGCTTTATTTGTGATTTTGAAATTTGGTCAACCTTTGTAGCAATGACAAAGCAAGGCAAATTGTTATGTTTTATCCATTCTGCCATTTGTTTATCATTTGCCTGAATAGGGTGTCTTGAATCTATTAGTTGAATCAAACTTACTATTGATTCTCTTTGCAAAAGATATTTTTCAAGATTTTTTTGCCAATCATTTTGCATTTTACCAGAAACTTTTGCATAACCATAACCTGGTAAATCTGCAATAATGAAAGCATCATTAACATTAAAAAGATTAATCAATCTGGTCTTACCAGGAGTATTACTTGTTTTTGCCAAACCATTAATATTAACTAACGCATTAATAAAAGAAGACTTACCCACATTAGAACGCCCAATTAAGGCAAATTCTGGTAAATTAAGTTCAGGGCATTCTTTAATAGAAGGTGCGCTTGTTAGAAACTTTGCTTTTGTTATTCTCATCTTTTAATCTTTTTTTATGTATAACACTAGATAACAGCTTATAAACTTTTGGGTTATTATAAACAGTTAACTGAATATCATCATCAAAACTAATATCAACAGGCAATTTTTGCGCAAAAATATTCGTCTCAACGTGCATAATTTTTATATTACGCTTTTGAATTATGCTAATTGGCGCTGCCAAAAAGATTTCAAATGTTTTGATAATATCCATTCTTACATGATAACAAAGTAGTACATGTAATACAAATATTGTAAAATTTATTTTTGCTATTTAGAAAGCTTTTCAATTCTCGCTTTCGCATAATTTAGCTTTTCACTTTCGCCCAATTCATCTTTAGGCAATAACTGAATAAACTTTTGATAATAAGACAACGCATTTTCTGGCTCAGACAAATTATCAAAAGATAATGCCAAATAGAAATATGCCAAAGTATTTGTTTTATCTAAGTCTATTGATTTATATAATGGAGCAGTAGCAGAAGCATAATTATTCATTGCTATATATGTTAAACCTTTATAATAATACAATGCTGCATCTTTAGGATTAATTGCCAATGCTTCATCTGTAAGTCTCATTGCTTCATCATAATTTTGTGCTTCAAATGCAGAAATAATTTGATTTGAATACTTATCCGCATCATTCTTATTTAATAAATCTAATAATTGTTTAGCAAAAGTATGTTCTGGATTTACATTAAAAGTTTTTTCTAAATACTTTCTTGAACTATCAATATCACCTTCTTTATAGAATACATAAGCAAAATAATAGAACACATCAGCATTATTAGGATATAATGTCATAGCTTTATTTAAACCATCTAATGCAGCTTGTTTATTATTTAAGAAATAATTAGCTCTAGCTGTACCTAATATTACATACAAATTTTCTTGACTAGCAGATTCTAATACACTTAAAGCTTGAGAGTACAAGCCATTATTCATTAATGAATCAGCTTCTTTAACTGGTTCATCAGATAATTTAGCTAATAAAACATTGTATTTTGCGACAGCATCATTATCATTAACTTTATCACGACAATATTTTAAAGCCTCATATGCTTCTCTTAAATTTCCTTCTTTTAAATTAATTTCCGATAACATAATATATCCATCAGCATTTTCAGGGAATTTTGTTACTAAAGCTGTGGCATATTTTTTTGCATCTTGAAAATCATTTTTATCAAACAACATATTCGCAAGTTCTGAATATACTTTTTCATATTCAACTGTTTGATTTGGGTAAAGTTTTTTGATTAAATCCTTTTCTTTAAGATTTTTATCTTGTAATAACGTATACAATTGATATCTCAAATCAGAATCGTCTTTTGCAACAGCTAAAACACTTACCATTTCTTTTATTGCATCATCTTTTCTACCCATTTCCAGATAATAAGATGATTTTAATTTTTTTAATAAAATAGCATCTGGATTTGCTGCTAATATTTTATCTATCGTTTCAACAGCGGCTTCGTATGTTGCAGGCGCATTATATACTTTTCCAAATACATCTGCAAACATATCTGGATTAGTTATTTTTCTTGACGCAGATAAAATACATTGCTGTGCAGCCTGATTATCACTCAAAATAAGATTAACTATAGCCAAGTTTGAATATAAACCAAACCAATTTCTTTCATATCGAATGACTTTATTTAAATTCTTTTTAATTTCAGAAACTACAGATAGTGTTTCTTCATTAAGTAAATTTTTAGAAGCCAAATGATTTAAGAAAACAAGCTCTTCATACGCATTATCATATTGTTTTGCTTTAATGTACAAATTAGCAAGAGATGCATATAATGAATAATCATCAGTATCTTGAGATATTTTATTTTGTATTTCTTTAATTGCAACATCCAGTGTATTTTTATTCACAGTATATTGAGAATCTGAAAAAACCATATTTGTAGATTGAATAGCTGTTCGTCTTGGAACGATTTTACGTTCAACTACTGTATCTGCATAAACAGAACTACAAAGAGATAACAAAACAACTGACAATATAAGTTTTTTCTTCATATAAATTCCCCCACTAACTTAATTATATGGTAACGGAAACAAGCATATTTAGTCAAATAAAAAAGGAGCTCTTAACAAAAGCTCCTTTTTTTATATTTGGATTATTAAAATTACTCTTCTTCGTCTTCAACAATTTCAATTTGACTAGCTGCAGCGAACACATCTACAAATGTTGTTCTACCGTCTGCAATGTTTGTTACATTACTCATTGATTCTGGTTGGCGAGGTAATTTATTCAACATTGCTGCTTGTTCATCATTAACTTCAAAATTATTGTCTTGTTCTTCTTCAAATACAGGTGGTTGAGGTGGTGCAACATATGGTCTATTATTAATTAATAAGATTTTTTCAGCACCGTCACCATATTGAATGTGGTGTCTTTGTTCATATTGACCATCAGCAGTTAATGTATCTGAATCAGTAACTACATAGCTGTCATTTGCTGTGTTAGAAGTAAATTTACCATTTTTAACGTAGATATAAGAACGATCACTCAAATCACCGTTAGGAATTTTTTCTTCAGCTGTATATGGAAGACCAGCAATTACTTTATCAGCAGTGATTGTCATATCGCCATCTTTAGCAACTAATCTAGATACTGATAATGTACCGTCTGTTTTAATATTTACATTTTTACCAGCTTCAGCAACTAAACCATTTTGTCTGTTACCAACATTTGCTAAAGTTACATCAATATCTGCACCAGCTTTAATATTTGTTTGAGATTCTTTTGTATCAATATTACCAGTTACTGTTGTAGCAGCATCTAAGATAATTTTACCAGCTTTCATAACTGCATTTTCAGCAAGTACAAAGCCTTTTGTAGCTGTAGCTTTAATGTTTTTCACAGCTTCTAAATCTGCTGCGCTTACCCAAATATTAGCACCTGTTAATTCGATATCATCAGCTTTAACAGAAGAAGCAACAACTTGAGATCTATCACCTGCATTTAATTTTACATTTTTAGCTTTAACAGCTGAACCATTTTGAATAGATGCTTTACCTGCTGCTGTTAAAGTTACATCTTTTGCTGTATCAATTGTTGTTTTATCAATAGCAACATCAAATGATTGAGATGATGCATCAACATTACCAACAGCATCAATATCAGAAGACGCTACAGAAACTTTATTACCAGCAGTAAGTTTAACATTACCACCAGCTTTAGAAGCAGCTTCATCTGAGTAATTAACAGTTTCTAATTTAGAACCGTCGATAACAACATTGTTAGAAGCTGTTAACCAAATGTTACCATCATTACCACTTACAGCTTTAACTGCTTTTAGGTTTGCACCATATAAGTTAATTTGGCTATCAGCATTTGATGAATAATTTCTAATATCAATGTTACCACCTTTGATAGCACCATTTAAAGAAATTGTCATTTTATCTGTTGCTGCTTTTAAACCATTTAAAGCTTTTACAGCACCATTTGCATAATATTCAAAGTTAACACCATCAGCTGTAACAATTTTTACTTTACCTAAAGAATCAGCATTGCCATTTGAATTTGGAGCAATATTTGTTGTAATTTGTGAACCAGCATATTGTGTTACATTATCAGAAATCAAGTTAACAGCTTTATCACCGTGGATAGAAGCGCCTTCTTGAATCATAATGCCATATTTTGATGTATTACCATTTCTATCTAATACTAATTTGTTAGCATCTTTGTCGAATGTACCATCGAATGTAGAAACAGTGAAAGAGTTTAAGTTAACATTTGCACCATCACCAAATAAAACACCATTTGGGTTGATTAAAATCACTTTACCTGTTCCATCGTATCCACAACCAGCACATCCTGAAGATGTAATTTTACCGTAGATTTGAGATAAACCACCTGCAGCACTTACTTTGTTTAATGCTGTTTGGTTATGAGCAGAAAACTCATAGTTAACTGAAGCATCTTTACCTACGTTATAAGAATTCCAGTTCAATACACCAAGACCGCCTTGACCGCCTTGGATTTGAATATTCATATCATTAGAATTACCAATTGTAACGTCTGCATTTGTTGCATTATTTAAACTTGGTAACGCACCAGCAGCCACATCAGCGAATGATGGTGCAGCTAAACTTGTTGCCGCAAAAACACCGACTGCAATTGATGTGAAAAGTTTTCTCATATTCTTCTTCCTTTTATTTTTCATGCTAATAATTTTTTACTTACAAGGAGTTCAAGTACTCTAAAAAAAAAATTTGCTACAATATTAAATTATTGTATTTTTATTGTTACAAACCTATATTCTTTATACTATACACAGACTATAAATTCAGAGTTATTAAGCCTTTTTTACAAATTTGTTACAAAAAAAGAACCGACTTTCATCGGTTCTTTTTATTTTTATTCTATTGATTAGAATTTCTTTTGTTCATTTGAAGAAGCTGTATATTTTAATAAGTCATTTGCTGATAATAATCCAGGTTCTTCTTCATCTTCAATAATATTATCGTCTGGAACATCCGGACATTCTTCACCTTCACCAGGGTTTGGATCAACTGGAGGTTGAGGTTGTTCTGGTTCTGGATCTGGAGTTGGAGTTGGTGTAGGTGTTGGTGTTGGATCAGCTGGAGTTTCACCAGGGTTGATTACATCAACATCGTCACCATTATCAATTCCAGGTAAGTTTGGATCAGTTACACCATTATCAACAGGTCTTTTGTTTACTAATAAGATTTTTTCATCAGCATATTGAATATGGTGTCTTCTGTTGTAGTTACCATCATCTGTTCTGTCACCAGATTGAGTAATTACATAGTTATCATTTGCTACTTCTGATGTGAATTCACCACCAACTTCGATGTAAGAACGTTCACTATTGTCACCAGGTAATTTTTGTTCTTTTGTGAATGGTAAACCAGCAATAACTTTGTTAGCAACAATTTTCATATCTTTACCAGAAATTAAGCTTGATACTGATAATGTGCCATTAGTTTTAACTGTCATGTTTTCACCAGCTTTAGCAACTAAACCATTGTCTCTGTTACCAACACCTGCTAATGTAACATTAACATCTTTGCCAGCAGTGATATTTGTTTGAATATTGTTCATATCAACTGTACCAGTTGTTTTAACGTTATTAGCACCATTGATATAAACTTTCTTAGCAGCTAAGAATTTTGTAGTATCTTTAACATTTACATCACCTTTAGCAGCTGTTAAGAATACATTTTCACCAGCATGAATTGTTGTTTTTTCAGTTGTTAAAGAATCAGGTGAATTAATTTCAACATTTTTTGCAGCTTTTAAGTTTAATAAACCTAATGGTTTAAATTGAGATGTTGAAGTTAATAATACACTGTCACCAGTTGAAGTAACATTAACATCTTTGCCAGCACCAAAAGTTGTACCAGCTAATTTAGCAGATGTAATTGAATCTTTTGATGTTAAGTTTACATTATTTTTTGCATTCATAACTGAGTTATTTAATAACAAATAACCATTTGTAGCTTTTGCATTAATATCTTTACCTGTAGTAATATTTGCTTTATCAGTCCAAACTAATGCATCTGATGTTAAATTAGCATCTTCAGTTGCATTTACAGTTGATGTAATAACTTGAGCTCTTTTTGTTCCATTTAAATTAACATTTTTAGCAGTTACAACTGAACCATTTTGAATTGAAGCATAATTAGCAGCTGTAATATTAGCATCTTTAGCAACTGTAACTGTTGTTTTGTCTAAAGCAACATCATAAGTTTGAGATGAAGCATCAAATTTACCAACAGCACCAATACCTGTTTTACCTAAAGAAACTTTTCTTCCAGCAGTAATTTTTACGTTACCACCATCTTTAGCAGCAGCTGCAGCAGAATAATCAGATGTAACCATTTGAGAATTTTCAACAATTACATCATTTGTAGCTGTTAACCAGATGTTACCATCATTACCATTTACAGCTTTAACTGCTTTTAAGTTTGCACCATATAAGTTGATTTGTGCATCTTTATGAGTTGAATAATTTCTAGCGTCAATATTACCAGATTTAATTTCACCATTTAATGAAATAGTCATTTTATCAGCTGAAGTTTTTAAACCACCTAAGCTTTTTACAGCACCATTTGCATAGTAAGAGAAGTTTACACCGTCAGCTGTAACTAATTTAACTTTGCCTAAAGAGTCAACATTACCATTTGAATTAGGAGCAACGCTAGTTGTAATTTTTGAACCAGCATATTGAGTAATGCTATCTGATACTAAGTTAACAGCTTTATCGCCATAAATTTGAGCGCCACCTAAAACTTTAATACCATATTTAGATGTTTGACCATTTCTGTCTAATACTAATTTATTAGTAGCTTTATCAAATGTACCGTCAAATGTTGAAACTGTGAATGAATTTAAGTTTACATTTGCGCCATCACCAAATAAAACACCATTTGGGTTGATTAAGATAACTTTACCAGTTGCATCATATCCACAACCAGCACATCCTGAAGATGTAATTTTACCGTAGATTTGAGATAAACCACCTGCAGCACTTACTTTGTTTAATGCTGTTTGGTTATGTGCTGTAAATTCATAATTTACAGAAGCATCTTTACCTACATTGTAATTGTTCCAATTCAATGTACCAAGACCACCTTGACCACCTTGAATTTGGATGTTCATATTATTTGAGTTACCAATAGTAACGTCTGCATTTGTAGCACTATTTAAACTAGGTAATGCTGATGCAGCAACATCTGCGAATACTGCAGGTGTTAATGAGGTAGATGTTAATACACCTAAAGCGACCGCTGCGCTTAAAAATTTTTTCATTCTGTACTCCATTCTCTGATATATAAACGAATTGTTTAAATTTCTATGACTTACATGACCTTTTAAAATCTCTCAAAAATAAATTTGCTAGTATTTCAAAAAAATTTTAAGAAATTTATACAATCCTTTCTTGAATAGGAAATAATATAAAACGAAAAAAGTCTAATCAAAACAAATGTAAAGATATGTATATAATATTAATAATATAAAGCAAAAAATATATTGTTCAGATTTCATATGTTTGAATTATGAAATACAAGGGAATGATAGTATAATATTATGATGGTATATTAATATTTTCTGTATTATCATATAATAAGTAAGAAAAACAAGTAGAAAAGAATAATATATAGAGAGTGGACAAATGAAAAAATCACTATTTAAGACAATGGTGCTGTGTACAGCTTTAATAGCTGGTATTTCCGCATTTGCTGAACCAGGTTCAAATATCACTGGAAACGGTTATTTACCTCCAAATGTTGGTGGCTACGATGCTGGTTCTATTGACAGTGGAAACTTCATCAGAAACCAACGCTACGAAGCAAAAACAAAATACGAAGCTACTAAAGACCCAGCAATCATTGAAGAAGAAGTTCGTCAAAAAATGGAACTTCTAAACACAGAACAAGTTTCCTTTAAATTAAAAGATATTAAAATTACTGGAAACACAGCATTCCCAACATACGTATTAATGCGTTTAGTAGACTTTAAAATTGGTCAACAAGTTACAATTAACGACTTAATTATGTCTGCAAACGACATTACAGACTATTATCAAGGAAAAGGTTATATTTCAACAATTGCTTACCTTCCTCCTCAAAAAGTACAAAATGGTTCTATTGAGATTAAAATTTTAGAAGGTAAATACGGTAACGTAGAAATCACACCAGGCAAATGGGAAAGATCATCTTACTTAAACAAAAAATATTTACAAGATAACAACATTGAACCTGGTAAGGTATTAAACGTAAAAGATGTACGTACAGCATTACAAGAAATGAGTACAGAAGAATACATGAAAGGTGCTGTTTCTTTTGCTGATAACGAAGAATCAGAAGAATTTTCTGATGTTACATTGGAAGTTAAAGATAGATTCCCTATCAACTTAGACTTCAGATATGATAACCAAGGTCGTGAAGCTATTGGTACTCAAAGAGGTGTTATCTACGCTGGTTTACATAACGTAACTGGTCATGGTGATACATTGATGGGTACAGTTGCAATGTCATCACGTTCTATCGGTGCTGGTGGTATCTATTCTGTTCCAATCGCTAAAAATGATACAAGATTAAATGTTGGATATTCTTATTCACATGTTGGTCTTGGAAGAAAATTAAAAGAATTTGATATTAGCGGTTCATCTCATGACATATTCTTAGGTGTTTCTAGAAGATTAGCTCAAGGATCTGACTACAGATTATATGGTGATATCACTTTAGATTTAAGAAATACTGACTTATATTCAAACAATCCAATCTATAATAAATATCTTGGACTTGAAGACTACAGATCAAGAGTTATTAGAGGCACCTTAACAAATGTTAGGGACGACTACTACGGCAGATGGTTATTTAACGGCGGTATTGCTGGAGGTATTCCTATAGATGCTTCTGACCAACATAAAGCACGTTGGAAATCTAGCAACAACTTCGTTAAGGTTAATGCTAGTGCAGCTCGTTTACAAGTATTACCATTCAACCATATGATTATTTGGCAAGTTAATGGTCAATACGCAAACAGACACTTATGGGCGTCTGAAGCTATGCAAGTTGGCGGTATTGCATCTGTTAGAGGTTACGAAGAAGGTTTCCGTATTGGTGACTACGGTGTAACAACTAGTATTGAATACAGAATGCCAATTCCAGGATTCAGAGCAATTCTTCCTGAAAAATATAAGTTTATTGCTGATAGCATTCAACTTGCTGGATTCTATGATTTCGGCTGGTTCGGTGACAGATTTGCGAGAGATGCTTTTGGAAACAAAATTCACGGCGAATACTTAATGAGTGCTGGTCCTGGTATTGTTGTTAAATTGACAAAATATATATCTGCAAACTTATATTGGGGCTTCCCAATCGGTAAGACACACAAAGATTATGGCAACAAAGACTACGATGACACTTGCAGATTCCACTTTACAGTTACATCAAACATTCTGTAATTGGATAAAAGAAATAGAAAAAGAGGAAACAAATTGTTTCCTCTTTTTTTAATAAAAAATTTTTTAATTAGAAAATAGCTTTACCATCATACATATACTTTGTACGATAGTATTCATCTTCCTCATAATACTTCATTTCTTTTTCTTTATCTCTTTTATCAGACTCTTCTCTTGGTTCAATAAAAGGAATATCTTTATTTTTTCTTTTCCAATTTATCTTAAAGCCATCTAAAAGACCATATTCACTCTCTGTTTTATATGTTCCAATATTAACAGCATAAGCCACCGGCATAAGCTCGCACATAAGAACAGCAATAAATAATATAGAAATTATCTTCTTCATACATTTTCTCCTGAAGGTATTTTACTATATCTAAGCGCCCTCATCAACAGGTTGAACTTTTGATTTTGTAACTTCTTCATAGATAGACGTTACAGCTTGTTCCATAAATGCAATAGCTTGTGCATATTCTTGTGAGAATGCTTCTCTACGTTTATTTGCTTCACTATTTTCTGGAACCTTAATAGCATATAATAATTCTGCTCTATCTTTCAAAAGTTCTGGAATATGTTCTACAAACTCAATTTTATAGTTAATGTTATCTGATAAATATTCCAAAGCACTATTTGTTACAGAAGCAACAACATCTTTAAACATTTGGCTATTAACAGGAATATCTGTTTCTTTAACTTGAACTTGAGCCATATACGCCAAGAAGTTTTTCACCATTGGAGATTCTGCATTATGTCTTGTTTTGCGTTTTACATAATTGCTAATTTGTTCAAATGCATCTTCAAAAGATTTATATTTTATTCTGCTTTTTTCGAAATATCCATTTAAAAGATTACCAATATATGTTAAATCCCTAATAGAATCTTTGACTAATTTTGCATCATTATCAACTAATTTTATTGATTTATCGAGTTCAAAATTATCAATTAATGAATTTAAAGCATCTTCAGTCAAGCCTGACTGTTCTAAGAATAAGTTCAAAGTAACATTATTATCACCTTGATTTCTTAATTGTTCAACCAAATACAACATACCTTGACTGCTAGCCATTGGATATTGTGTACCATCTGTCATTGTAACGCAGAACATAGGTAACATATCTTTGGTTTTTGCACTAATACCTTCATGTTGGTTTTGTACTAGTTTATATTGTACTTTTGTTTGTTGAGCAACCTTCAATGTAGTAAGAAGATAATTTTTAAGAACTTGATATTCTTCAGATTCTTTCTTTCCTTCTTGTAAACATTTAACAGTTTCTTTTAAAAGTACTGTTGGATTTTTTGTAATATGTCTTGCTATCACAAAACCAGTCAAGTCTTCAGATAACCAATCAATTTCTTCTTGAGGCGCACCTTTTCTTATAAGAGTGATAATTTCATTGATTCTTCTAGTTGCCTCATCACGATATTTAGGTTCAATTGTTGATGTAACAAACACTCTAATATTATTTCTTAGTCTAGCTTGTTCTTCTTTGATGTTTTGAGTAAATTTTGTTTCATTTGCAGATGATGTAGCCCACTCTGCATAAGTAGAACTAATTTTATTTAATGCTGGAGCGATGTCTGAACCTAATAAAATCCCATCAGCATTCTCAATAGCAGAAACAGCAGCTGCATATGCTTTATACAATGTTTCTAAGGAAGAATCCATTCCAACAAAGTCACGCATCAAAGTCAAATCATTCAACAATGATTCTAATTCATCTTGGTTTTCTTCAATAAATATTGTATCGCCACTTAGTAGGGAATTATATAACTCACTATCAGCATATTTTTCTGCAAACTTATCTTTTTTATCAAGAAGTTCAAGAACATAGTAATTACCTTTTATAGAATAAACTTCTTCCGTATAAGTTTTTAACATTCTATTTACAGATTCAGCAATTTCATCATTACTAAACACAACTGGTTGAGGGAATGCTTGTCTTAATTTATACTTAGCAAAAGCTTCTGCTTTGAATTTCTTCACATATTTTTGAACATCCATATCCGCAAGTTTTACATGAAGATTTCTATATATATCTTCTGGTGTATTTTCACCTTCTGGCAATTGTTGATATATAAAACCAGTACCAACTATTTCAGAGAATGCTCTTGCAACATTTGAATCATATAATTGATATTTTTTTACATAATCATATGCGGGTTTATAATTCAAACCAACATCTTCAGGTTCAAGTGCATCCATAAAGGATTCAGCCAATTCATAACCAGCTTCTTGGAACCCTTGTAACAACATTAAAAGTTCTATATCACTTTCTGGTTTTAAATACTTATCAATAGCAGCAATAAATTCGCCAGATAATGGAGAATTTGCCAAAATCGGACTATCTAGTGATTTTATTTTAATACCTTCATCAATTGTTTTTGAAATTAATTGATTTGCTTGCTGTTCAAAGTAAGCAGCAGCACCTTTGTTTTTAATAATTTCTTTTGCAGTGCTACTAACTCTTGATGCAAAATATTTTTCTAATCCACGAATTGTTCCGTCATGTTTCTTAATTTCAGATTCATCAAAGAAAATCGATTTTTGAGCAGCATCAATGTCTTCTTGCGATAATTTAACACCAAATTTTTCATCTAAAGACTGGTAAAGAGATTTAAAATCTTTTGATGTTGCAGCATAAACACTTTCTATATTTGAATCACTTTTACACATAAATGTAGCAAAAGTATCCAAGTGTTCTTCAAACATCTCATCTTTAATATCCGCAATATCTTGTGGTGTTGTAGCACCATAAACAGAATTTCTAAGCATTGGATTTGATGTCGCAAAATATAATGCGATTTTTTCAAAAGTAAGCTTTAACTCATCATCATCAGCTAATTTATTAAAATCTTCTTCAGACTTAATTTCTTTTTCTAATCTTTTTTCCAATTTTGTAGAATGAGCTTCTGCCATATCATCAATACCGATAAGAAAATCAACATCTAGTTTATGACCAGAATCAATAGCTTGTTCTAATGCAGTAACAAAATTATTTCCTTCATTCATTTCAAAAATATTATTAAACATTTTATATAATTTTTGATAAGTATCAGTTGGTGTGCCTGGCAATACAATATCACCAAACAAGCCAAATTTATCTTTTTCTTTTCCTGCATAACCAACAGCACAGTGCATATCTTTAACAGGAAGACCTATTCTGAAACTTTTATCTAAGATAAAACCATCTTTCCAGCCGAAGCCTCTATCATAATCAGTATAATAATGACCATTATGACCATCCCAGAAACTTTCTTTTTCACTTCTTCCCCAAGAATTGTCTGTCCACAATACATCTTGAACAACTTTTTCTTTTGTTTGAGGATTTACAAACACTTCAGAAGTAACAGCTGGAATATATTGAGCGTGGAAAGCATAATCTTTATCATCTACGCTAGTAGATAAAATACCACTGCCCTTGCCTTGTTTAATTTGTTTTACTGCATCATTAACATCATACTCGATATGATGCGGCTTACCTGTCATTTGCTCAATTATTCTAATTTGTTCATTAGACGAAAGACCTGATGAGCCCTCTTCCCTTACCCAGAATTGACCATTTAACATACCAATATATGAATATTGATTTTCTAACGCATCAAACATATAGCTATTTACATCTTTATAAGTATTTTTGCTATATTTTTTCATCATTGGAAGCTGTTTTTCAATTTGTGTAAAGATATCAATATCATCACCAGCAAATTGACAAGCTTTTTCATTTGCTTTTCTTCTTGCTTTTAAATCTTTAATTTTATCATTCTCAATCATTTGAGCACTAATTTTATCAAACTTAGCTTTTAATTTATCAAGCTTTTGTCTTGATAAAACAGAATTTGTCTGTTCCATTTTGTCTAAAATCAAAGTTCTAGAAGATGGAACAGCCCATTTTTCCATAATTTCTTCATATTTATCAGAAATATCTGAGAACTGTAATCTATTAACTTCAAGAGCTGAGCTTAAATTATCTTTTCCAAAACGTTCTACTAATTGTTCGTATTGTTCTTGTGAAATTCCTTGTCTTAAAGAGTTATAGAATGAAGACACAAAAATATTTCCAGCATGCATTCTATCTTCAAAACCAAGAATACGAACAGCATCTTGAACATCTTTTGAAGATGGCGAATTTTCAAGTTTATCAGACCATTTTTTTAGTTCATTCATAACAACTGGCTTATCTTTTTTAGTTTGAAGAACATCAGAAAATCTTGATAACATTTCCTGGTCACCATTATCAATAAGCGCAGCAACATTTTTAATGGTATCTGAAAGCATACCAGCCAAATCTTTACCAAATAAGTTATTTAAAACTAAATTCATTGTCTGAGGTATAGTTGTTTCAATTGCAACCATATCTTCTGTAATTTCTGCTTCCAAAGCTTCTTTAGATGGAACAATACCATCTAGTCCTTTAAATTTAGCCCTCATATTATCTGAAGAAAAACTATTTTTCAATGAAGACATATATTCAAGAACTCTAGTATCTTTTGGCGGAATATTAGAATTTCTTTCATATCTAATAATTCCATCTGGCATATTAACATCAGCTTCAATCGCTAATCTGTGAGCTGCTGCTGCTTGAAATAAATTCCTATAATATCTATATTTACTTCTATTTGTATTAAAATTTTTAGCCTTAGTAATTTGAGCATCATAATCAACATAATCAGAAGTTAAATCAAGAATTTTCTTTGAACTTGTATTTAATTTTTCTTCTTGTTCTGGAGTTATTTCAGGATTTTGTTTCTTAATAAAATCAGCAACAATTTGAGCTTTAACATCTGAAGATAATTTTTCCGGAACATTTACCTCGTTATCAGCAGAAGAACCTTTATAAAATTTTATTATATTTTTTGCCAATGCATTGATTTTCGAAGATGAAGCAGTTTCAGAACCTGCAAAAACACCAGATAAAGTTTGAGTTAATGAAGTCATAACTCTACCTTGCTCAGCAATAAGTTTATCTTTTGTAGAATTAATAGTATCAGAAACTTGTTTATAACTTTTTCTTCTAGTTTCAATTGATTTTAAAATTTCTCTTTCTTTAATTAAAGCCTTTAAAAGTTGTTTTGAAGGACTATAAGCAACATCAAGACCTTCATACCAACTAGCATCATCAAAAACATTATATGTTTCATCATCAAATGCAGTATAAGACTCTGTCAATATTGTTCCATTACCACTAGCATGGGCATTTTGCATCCACATATGTGCAGATGCGTCAATAATTCTATAACCCTTTGCAAGTGCAGAATCATAATCAATATCCGCTTTAGCGACAGTAACTTTTTTCCCAGATTCTAAGTCTGTAATATCAAAAACTTCCATTGTTCTTGAATCATCAAGCTCGCTCATAACAATGTTCATATATTGAACTTTATCTTCATAAGCAACAGCCTTACGGCAAATTGAAATAGCAGCACAAATACCTGTAATTCTTTGGTCAACATCTTTAATCGTTAAAACATCGTCTTCTGGTGTTTTAATCAACATATCATTAAGCATTTCATCAACAACTTGAAGTTTTTTATCTTTTAATTGTGGATTAATTTTGTAAGCATCACTTAATAAGTAAATAAACTTATCAAGACATTCTTTCTTTTGAGATATAGGAATTTCAGATGATGCAACAAAATAGTCCATATTTTTCTTAATTCTTGCAGCTTGTAAAATATCATCTTCATTTTCAATAACAGTTTTATCTGCAACTTGAGAATTAAACATACTTCTTAATAGAAGTACCTTTTCTTGATCCGGTGTTAACTCCTTCTTAGTGCCAAAAACTCTTTCATATTCTGCGTGCAAATCTGAAACATCTTCTGTTTCATCCGCAACATTTATTGCTTGTAAAATTGTATCTTCTAAAATTTTTGACCAATCTGTATTTTCTCTATTCGCAGGAGTCTGCCCATCCTCGTCAATCGCATCTCTAAATTTTGATTGACCACTTTGTCCATAAACTAAGTTATCAGCAACACCAAGCAAAAACTCAATATTAGGTCTATCTGGATTATTAGCAAGATTATTAATAGATGATAATATATTTAGTCTTTGGTTTTCGCCTATCGGCTTTGTTCCGTTTTTAAGCGTATTTACCGCGTTTTTATCAGTTCTAACACTCTTAAATGAATACTTTAAACTACTATAATGTTCGCCAGCTCTATTAATTCTCATAATATATCCTTTTAATATCTCAAGGATATTAATTGCAAGCACTATTTTTTTGTTATTTAAAGGCATGACAAAAGCATTATTTTTACATTAGTTAACTAAATCAAATCAACAAGCCCAGTTGAGTGATCAAAATGACACTTTGCTATATATAATTCGCCCTTATCAACAGCCTCTTTAACAATTTTAGATTTTGTTAAAAGAGTTTCCTCTACCCAAATTGTATGTTGTTGTGCAAAGAAATTATGACAAGTTATATCCTCTTTTTTATCTAATACAGGATACACTGCTTTCATAATAGATTCAAAATCTTCTGTAATAACAGGATAATGTTCTCTGGCATACTTCATAACACCACAATCATCATGTCCAAGTAATAAAAGAAGAGGCACCCTCAGCTTTTTAACTGCATATTCAATACTTTCTGTTACATTATGTCCCACCGCAATACCAGCAACACGAACAACAAAAAGTTCTCCAATCCCACAATCAAAAATAATTTCCGGAACAACTCTGGAATCAGAACAACTTAATACAACAGCATATGGTTCTTGATGAAATGCAAACTTTCTAAGTGTTTCAAGGCACATATTTTTTGCAGTAGGAGTAGAATTTACAAAATTTCGATTACCATTTAATAATTTTAAAAGTTCTTTCTTTGCCTTTTCAGGTACATCTGCAGGGATTTTTATTTCCATTTGTTCCTCTATTTTTGTATATTTTCATATTATACAAGAATTATTCTTTGTTATACAATGGCATCATCATAAGTAAGAAGAAAACGAGATGAAAAAAGTTGAGCTTTTAGATTGTACACTAAGAGATGGAGGTTCTCTAAATAATTGGAAATTTGGAGAAAAAACGATAATTGGCATTTTACAATCTTTAAATGATTCACGTATAGACATTATTGAAGCAGGGTTTATAGACAACAATTCAACAGAGGATAACAATAGTTGTACAAACCCAACCGATAAATACTTTAATCAGCTATGCAAAAAAATAAAGAATAAAAATTGCAAAGCATACGCGATGATAGATTTTTCAAAATATGATATCAAAAAGTTCAACATTCAAAAAAAAGAATCTCTAGATGGTATAAGGATTATGTTCAAAAAACATCAACTAAATGATGTTGTAGAATTTTGCAAAAAACTGAAAAAACTAAATTACGAAATTAGTCTTAATCCTGTATCTGTAACTACATATTCAAAAAATGAGTTACTAAATTTGATAAATGAGGCAAACAAAATAGAACCTCAAATTTTGTACATTGTTGATACTTATGGATTACTTTCGACAAAAGAAACAATTGAACTTTTTAACATTTTTAATAAACACTTAAATAAAAATATAAAAATAGGCTATCACGTACACAACAATCTTCAGCTTGCACTGGCAAATTCAATTGAAGTTATAAAAGTAAATAATGACAGAAATATTGTTATAGATGCCTCTTTATACGGAATGGGAAAAAGAGCAGGAAATACGCCAATTGAATCATTATCGTTATATTTAAATAATAATTTTGAATTTGAATATGATACAAACAGATTAATCAAAGCTATAGAAAAATATATCCTACCATTAAAAACTCAATACACTTGGGGATATTCACTAGTACATTACATCGCATCAATAAATAAATGTCATTCTGACTATGTAACATACTTATACAAGGAAAATAATTTATCACTTGATGAAATACACGATATTCTAAAAAAAATTCCGAAAGATAAAAAACTAACCTTTGACAAAAATTATCTCCAAGAATATACAAAAAACAAAAAAAATGATAAAATTTAAGCATCTTGAGAGGGACATATGAACGCTTACATAAAAAAAAGAAATCAAAAACTTGGTGAAAAAACAGTATCTGCACTAAAAAAAAGACACTTTGATGCCTATTTTGTCGGAACAAAAAAAGAAGCACTAGAAAAAGCTATCGATTTAATCCCTCAATCAGATGTTGTTTCATGGGGCGGTTCTGTTTCTGTTGTTGAAACAGGATTAATAGATTACCTACTAAAAAACAATTACAACGTGATAAACCGAGACAAAGCAAAAAATAAAGAAGAAAGAACAATGTTTCTAAAGAAAGCATTGTTATGTGATACATATTTAATGGGAACAAATGCAATTTCTGAAGATGGAGAACTTGTAAATATAGATTGTGTAGGGAATAGAACTGCAGCACTAATGTTTGGTCCTAAAAGCGTAATAATTATTGTTAGCGTAAGTAAAATAATGCCAAATCTTGATGAGGCAATAAAAAGAGCAAGACATTATTCAGCACCAATAAATATTCAAAGAGTCGCAGGCAATGGACAAAGACAAACCCCTTGTTTTACAACAGGTTGTTGTAGTGATTGCACATCAAAAGATTCAATTTGTTCACACATAGTTACCACAAGACTTTGTAACCCAGAAAAAAGAATAAAAGTAATTATCGTAGGTGAAGACTTAGGCTTTTAATTAAGCAATTTTATCAGAAAATTTAAAGTGATTTGCATAATAATTTTTAAATTTTGGATAATCTGCAGAAGATAATATCAATACAGCTGTTTCTGGCAACATACCATAAGAAGATTTACTTATGCATCTTTTAATATATGCATCAAGGTCTTCATCCAATGAACGGAAACCTAATTTATAATAGAATGGTATAGGATTTTCATCCTGTCTATATTTTGAAAGTGTACGAGCATAACCTTGTTCTGCCTTAAGCCAAAGACTTCCGCCTTTACCTCTTACAACACTTTCATTAACAGCAGCATTCATAAGTTCAGTACCAATGCCTGAATATCTATCACCTAACAAGGATCTAATATGTCTAACTTCAGGAATATTATTATCAGGCTCAGAACATAAAAACTCATCTTCAGGGAAAATAGCATCACACTTCATATCTAAATACCCTGCATCCTCACGATTAACAACCACTTTAAAAGAAACAGAATCACCAATAGTTTCTTTCATTAATGCAGCTCTTGTATTCATTTCAGTGTCTTTATTTTGAAGAAAAATATCTTTAACTTTTCTATATTTTCCAAATGATGGTATAAAATTTGCTTTATAAACAGAAGCTGGAAGTGTTGCATATTGCATTTTTGAGGCTGTAACACCATTATTGTTCACAACATTAGAAGAAACACTTTTGTTTCTTTCAAAATTAATATTCCTAACACTGTTAACACTATTTATGTTCATTTTGTTACCTATCAAAGATATTAAAACAAAACATGTTTTTTTTTGCCAACATAGCAAAAAGGCTTTACAAAAGTAAAGCCTGCCTGACATTGTTACTCCCCATTCCGAGTTGTCTATGTCAAAAAAACTATGAACTCATTAACTCAATTGCGTTTTGCAATAACTGTTTATGAGATTTTATTAACTGGTTTGCTAACTCCAATTGCATTTGTGCTTGTTGATAATATGCAGTATTAGCATCAAAATCTACATTCGAAAGTTCTATCAATCCACCACGAATTTCACCACGACCTACAACCGGTTTACCAGATTCTTCAGTCTCAATAAATTGCCCATCAGCTACTTGATATAACATCTGTGGGTTATGGAAATTTATTACAGCAATTTTATAAAGTGGCGTTTTTACTTTTCCATTGTCAGCTTTACCATATAAAATTCCATCATCGGCAAATTCGAATTCCTCATATTTACCTAAATATTTACCATTACTTGGGTCTATCCATAATTTAACATTTGTAGTTGGAACTGAAGCTGCACCACCATCAAACGCAGTATCAACAAACGATTCAGCATCTACTGGCTTTGCACCATTCATAATTTCACCTTTATCATTAAGGATATAACCTTGAACAGCCTGTCCATCAGAACTTCTATATACACCTTCACCGTCAAACTTAAATTCACCAAGCCTTGTATATACAATTCTACCTTTATCATTACGAAGAACGAAATAACCTTTACCTTCTAAGAAAATATTTTCATCAGAAGTACCAGGAGATGATTTACCTTGCCCAAGATTTCTTAAGCGGTCTTCTGCAATAGAACCATTTAAGAATGTCTTAAAAGTAAATTTTTTCTCTCTATATCCAGGAGTATAAACGTTAACCAAGTTTTCAGACAAACTTGTAACCCATTCACTAGTTATTTTTTGAGTATTTAAGGCATTTATAAATGCATCACGCATTGTTATTGTTCTCCTTTATTATTTTTGTCTTTATTTTTATTCTGTCTTCCATTTTGGCGATAAAACAAATCATTGTATGGAAGATTTTGTTCATCAAACTTTTGTCTTAGTGCAGCAATATTATTTCTTAAATAATTCTCAACTTCTAAACTTCCAGGAATAAACTCAGCAGTTACTTTACCGTGTTTATCAATTCTTATAACAACAGAAACATCATTATCAAAAGTTATTCTTACCGGCTTTTGAGTTTTTTGAGCTTTTTCAATCAATGTTGTCAACTGACTTGTAACTTCAACCGTCTTTTGAGTAACTGTAGTTTGTGCAACTTGTATTTGCATTAAATTTTTAAAATCACCAGTTGGAGCTGTTTCTACAGAGAATTGTCCTTCTTTCGTAAGATTCACAAAAAACATTGCATCTTCTTGCGTCATCATTAAGGAGTCATAGTTATAATCAACAGGTAGTGAAGATAAATACTCAAATTGGTTGACTGTTCCTTGAGCTCCTTGCGCTAACATATCAGAAAAAGGCATATTTGCATTAGTTAAAAGTTCATTATCTTCTGGCAACATTTGAACATTAACATCATTATTTTCAATATTTTGTTTAACTTGTGTATCTACTTTCATTGTTATTCCTTTTAATCGTCTTCGCCTTCTTCTTCTTTACGTTCTTTCGTTCTTTGATAATATTTCTGAACAGCTACTTCAGATAATTGTTTATTTTCTATTTGTTTTTGCTCTTCTTTGTAGGCTTCAAGCATTTTTTCCTTATGTTTTTCAAGAACTTTTACTTCTTTTTCGCATTCAACTAGCTTTTGTTTTTCTATTTCTAATTTTTGTAATGCTTCTTGTTTTTGTCTTTCTAACTCTTCTGCTTTTTCGTACAAATGTTTAAGATATTTATCGTATGCATCCATCATTCTGAAATCAGATGTGGTTCTCATTGTGTGAATAACCCCAGATATTTCTTGATTATTCGCATTAATTAAACCTTGAATTCTATCTACCTCATTTTTTGCTTTTATTACTTCTTGAAGTTGTTCTTCTTTCTTTCTTATTCTGAAATCAAGTACCTTTTGTAATCTGTATCTAAATGGCATATTTATTTCAACTTACACTTATACAGTTAAATTATGCTGTTTTTTAGCTTTTTTAAGTACCTCTATTTATATGAGATTTTATTTTTTATTAACGTTATTTTTTGTAAAGTCAATGTGTTAGAAAACGTTAAGAAACTGGACTATATAGCAGATTGATATATAATAAGAGAGGAGAGTTATAATTTTAAAGCAGTTTTGGTAAAGGGGATTTTATGCCAACAAAACATATTGATTTTAATATAGATGCTGCACAAGGCTTTGGCGTATATAGAAATGATATAGAAACAGAATTATTAGACTACGTAAGTTCAGTAAATATTTCTTGTGGTTTCCATGCTGGAGATCCACTTTTAATAAAGGATTATTTACTAAAATGCAAAGAAAAAAATATTACAATTGGCGCACACATTGGATTTAATGATATTTCTGGTCTAGGATATCGTCCAATGGAACTAAATGCCGATGAAATTGAAGCAATTGTTTTATATCAAGTTGGAGCACTTGCTTCATTTGCAAAAGCATATGGTTTAATTATTGACCAAGTAAGACCTCACGGTGCAATGTATAAAATGGCAAGTGAAAACTACGATTTTGCACTAGCAATTGTAAAAGCAATGCAAAAATTTGATAAATGGCTTGCTTACACTTGTTTAGACAATGAAATATTAGATAAAGTTGCCCAAGAAACAGGAGTCATTGTTAACAGAGAAGTTTTCGTTGATAAATATTATTCTCAAGAAGACTTTAAACCAATGTGGGACAATAAGAAAATGATTAATCTTGACGATTCTCTTAACAGAATCAGAACAATATTATTCTCTTCACAAGTTAAACTTGGTAGCGGTGTATTTATGCCTGTTAACTGCAACACAATTCACTTTGATACAAAAAATCCTAACATAGTTCAACTGCTAAAAAAAGCAAACGAAATTATAACTCCAACACCGTTTAACTACAATAAAGCAGAACTATCTGGCTGGGTATAAAAGGAGACAACAATGAAACTAAGTAAGTTCTCCTTGAAAATACCAAGAGACGCAGGATGGCTTCTTCCAGGTTTAGAAGTCAAAAGATGGTTTGTATTAATCATAACAGGTGCAATTCTTGCAACTGTAGGCCTATGTATTATTACCAACCTAAGACCAATTTACAGCATGATAAAAATGATTTTAAAGATAACACAAATGTTACCTCCAGAAATCATTGGTTGGTTTTTAATTGCCGCCGGAGCAATATGTTTCTTTATTGGTTGGTTAAAAACGAACTATTCAATTTTAGACGTAAATAACGACCGAAACAGACATGCTGTGCTTGAAGACTTGTACAGAAGAAGAAAATTAAATAGAGGACCAAAAATCGTCGCAATAGGCGGTGGAACTGGTTTATCTACAATGCTTAAAGGAATCAAAAAAATCACAAACAACATAACAGCAATAGTTACTGTTGGTGATGATGGTGGTAGTTCCGGAAAATTAAGAGAAGAATTAGGCGTATTACCACCAGGTGATATTAGAAGTTGTATTGCAGCACTTGCTGACGACGAAGACTTAGTTGCAAAATTATTTCAATACAGATTTAAAGATTGTGCCGGACTTTCAGGACACAGCTTTGGAAATTTATTTTTAACTGCTATGTGTTCAATAACAGGCAATATGGTTAACGCTGTTCAAGAATCATCAAAAGTTTTATCAATAAGGGGAAGAGTTCTTCCATCAACACTTGATGATATGAGACTTGTTGCAGAGATGGAAGATGGTTCAATAATAAAAGGTGAATCCAATATTCCCGAGTCAGGTAAAAAAATTAAGAGATTATTCACTGAACCGGCAAAATGCAAACCACTGGCAGATGCAATTATAGCAATACAAGAAGCAGATTTGATTATTTTAGGGCCTGGTAGCTTATATACAAGCGTTATTCCAAATTTATTAATCAATGATATTTCAAAAGCAGTAAGTGAAGCAAAAGCAAAGAAAATATATGTGTGCAACATAATGACACAACCAGGGGAAACTGATGGTTTTTCTGTTTCAGATCACATTAAAACATTATTAAAACACGCGAAATATGAAAAAATTATAGATGCTGTATTAGTTAATACAGAACTTCCAAAAGAATTAATTGCGCCATACCTTGACGCTGGTTCTGAACCTGTATCTGTAGATGAAAAAGAAATAAACAAAATGGGCATAGAAATCGTTCAAAAGAATTTGATTGCCGATAAACGTTTTGAAGATGGACATTCTTCATTTGTAAGACATTCACCAATGAGATTGGCTAGAGTTATATATTATTGGTACAGAAAATCAGAAAAAGGCAAAAACTAATGACAACGAACATAAAAAAAGTTACAGCAAGAACTTTTAAAAAGATGAAAGATAACAATGAAAAAATCACAATGCTTACAGCATACGATTTTTCAACTGCGAAATATATAGATGAATGTGGTGTTGATTCAATTTTAATTGGTGACTCACTTGGAATGACAATTCTAGGTTATGACACAACAATTAACGTAACAATTGAAGATATGCTAACATTTACAAAAGCTGTAGCAAAAGGAGTAAATAGAGCACTAGTTATTGCAGATTTACCATTTCTTTCTTATCACGTATCAAAAGAACAAACAACTATTAATGCAGGAAAATTAATACAAGCTGGCGCTAATGCCGTTAAATTAGAGGGTGCTTCTGATTTTATCTTAGAAGAAGTTAAACACCTAACAGAATGTGGCATCAATGTTGCTGGGCATTTAGGATTTACACCACAATATATAAACACAATTGGTGGTTATTTTGTACAGGGGAAATCATACGAAAACACATTAAAACTTCTAGAAGCAGCGAAAAAGTTAGAAGCTGCTGGTGCTTTTTGTTTGATATTGGAAATGGTTCCAGAAGAATCAGCAAAATATATAAGTGAAAATATTTCAATTCCAACAATTGGGATTGGAGCTGGAAAATACTGTGACGGACAAGTGCTTGTAATTGATGATATTCTTGGGAAATATCCAGGTAATGTTCCTAAATTTGTAAAACAATACGCAAATATTAAAGATATTATCAAGACAGCAGTAACAAATTATAATGATGAAGTTAAGAAAAATGTATTCCCATATAAAGAAAATACATTTAATCTTACAGATGAGGAGAGAGAAAAACTTGACAGCAATTCTGTTAAATAACATAAAAGAAGTTAGAGAAAATATAAAAAACTGGAAAAAAGAGGGGCTCAAAATTGGATTAATCCCAACGATGGGAGCTTTACACGCTGGACACGCATCATTGATAAAAAAAGCAAAAGAAATGTGTGATAAAGTTGTTGTTAGCGTGTTTGTTAATCCTATTCAATTTGGACCAAATGAAGACTTTGATAAATATCCAAGAACATTAGATACGGACAGAAATTTATGTGACGAAATAGGCGCAGATATAGTTTTTGCCCCATCTCCAAAAGAAATGTATGGAGAGAATACAAGACTTTCAAATAATGAATTAACATTTGTATGTCCCCCATATAATTTGGTTGACTGTTTATGTGGAAAATCAAGACTAGGACATTTTGATGGTGTGGCAACTGTTGTAATGAAATTATTTAACATTACAACACCTGATTATGCATTCTTTGGACAAAAAGATGCTCAACAACTTTTTATTTTAAAGAAAATGGTTAAAGATTTAAATTTAGATTTAGAAATAGTACATTGTCCAATTGTTAGAGAAGAAGATGGTCTTGCATTAAGCTCAAGAAATACATATCTTACACAACAAGAAAGAACAAACGCATTAACAATTTCAAAAGCACTAAAAGAAGTTAGTAAGTACTATGAAAAGGGAATTACAAATACACAAGTTCTTTTTGATGCTGCAATTTCAGTTCTAGACAAGAATATAGAATTAGAATACATTGAGTTTAGAGATTTTGAGACATTTGAGAAAGTTAGCGAGGTAAAAAACAATACATTAATTGCTATAGCAGCAAAATCGGGGAAAACAAGATTAATTGACAATATAATCATATAGGGTAGATGGCAAGAAGAAGCGACAACAATTTAATACAAAAACTAAATACATTCGCACAGTTATTATTAGGTGTGAAAATTTTTCGTTTCGGATTTTTCTTCTATTCTTTTTTATCATTTGTATTTTGGTTCCTAAACTGTTTTGAAGTAGATTGGTTATATTTATTTAACTGGTTATTCGTACTTCCATATCAATTAGTTTCTCATTTCTATACACCACAAGGGGTGTCTGCTGATTTTTCACTTGCTATTATTGGTGGTTTATCACTTCTTTTAGGATTTATATTTGACTTTGCCGTTAATTCTCTTTATACAAAAATTGTTTTACTTGAAGAAGAAGAAGAAAGAAGAGTAAAACAACGCAGAATGAAAGAAAAACAAATAAACAGAAAAAAATCTGTTCAACAAGAACAAATGGGTAATGTTGCTTTTGAAGACTCAAAGCTACTATTCTTAATTCTTCCACATACAAATAAAATAAAAAGAAAGAAAGAAGAGCTCGAACTTACATTCCAAGAAGTTGAAATTTGGAAACAAAGAGTTAATAAAAAGCTTATTGAAAACATTAGTTATTCAAAACCAATGCAAAAAGGTTATTACAGGAAGAATTTGTTCTTATTATACAAAGACTTTAACTATGCAGATGATTTTGTATACTACATAAAACCAACTCTTGACTCTATATCACTAGAATTCAGAAAATACGGAATTCAAGTTGGTTTTTCATACGTATTAAGCGCTCTTACCGATATTCAAAATCTAGAAAAAGAACTTGATTGTATGGATACTATTTTATCTTTAAACTTTATAAACGAAATTATAGTTACAAATAGATTTAAAATAACATACGATAATAAAGGAATACAGCAATACCATCTACAAATAAAAGGGGAGTATAATTTATCTAAAAATTTATCAGTAAGTAATAGACAACCACTGTACTCTCTTGTAGATAAAAAGAAAAGGGGAGAATAAAATATGCAAATGAAAATTATAAGAATGGAACACAACAAACATCTTCCAGAATATAAAACTGAAGGTTCTTCAGGAATGGATTTATATGCAGCAATCGACAAAGAAATTACACTAAAACCACTTGACAGAGTTTTAGTTCCAACAGGTATAAAAATTGAAATTCCAGTTGAATATGAAGCGCAAATAAGAGCACGTTCTGGACTATCAGTAAAACACGGAATTACTTTAATAAATGCAGTTGGAACAGTTGATGCAGATTATCGTGGAGAAGTTTGTGTTGGATTAGTAAACTTATCTAATGAAGAATACACAATTAAACCAGAAGATAGAATTGCACAAATGGTAATTGCAAGAGTTGAGAAAGCCGAAATCGAAGTTACAACAGAACTTGCAACTTCAACAAGAGGCGAAGGTGGTTTTGGTTCAACAGGTTTTTAATGGAATAAATGATAACCTGTTATAAAAGAACATACTAAAAAGATTGCTGAAAGGACGTAGGTTACGTGATTTAACCCCTTTTCAGCACTTTTTTGTGATGAAAATAAATTTGCAGCACCACCAATTGCACCCAAACCATCACCTTTTGGTGAGTGTAATAAAACTAGAACAATTAATAAAACTGCTGAAATAATTTGTATAATCCAAACTGTTGTTAACATTTTCAATCCCTTATTTTTTACTTATGAAGTGAGTCTAACACAAACAAAAGTTTTTGTATAATATCACTATACTTTGCACCAGTTATTAAAACTTTTTTAACTTTAGATTTTTCACCTGAAATAATTTTCAATTTTGATTTATTTACATCAAACAAATCAGAGCAAAACTCTATCAACTCTTTATTTGCTTTATTTTCAATGGGTGGAGCACTAATCTTTATCCTGACATATTCTTCTGTAAAGTCTACCACCTTACTAAAAGAAGAATTCGGGACAAGTTTTACATTAAATACTATTCCATCTGTTGTTTCTATTAAATAATTGGGCATAAATTAATTATACATCAACTGAAGTATAATTATGGAAAAATTCACAAATAAAGTGTAAAATTAATGCATAACAGGAAAAAATAATGGATAAAGAAAATATATTTGTCGGTTTAGAAAAAATATTAAGAGAACAAAACCGAAGCGAAGAAGACATTAAAGAAGTTTATAAAGCATACAAATTTGCTGAAAAATTACACGATGGACAATACCGTGTAAGCGAAGAACCATATATTATTCACCCTGTCGAAGTTACAAAAATTCTTGCCACATTAAAAGTTGATACACACACTTTAATGGCATCAATTCTTCACGATACAATCGAAGATACAGATATAACAGAAGAACAACTAGGTGCAGAATTTGGACAAGATGTTCTTGAACTTGTTTTAGGCGTAACCAAATTAGATAAATATCAATTCAAATCAAAAGAAGAACGCCAAGCTGAAAGTTTCCGACGCATGTTCATTGCAATGGCAAAAGATATAAGAGTTATATTTTTAAAACTTGCCGACAGATTGCATAATATGCGTACGCTTAACTATATGGCACCAAATAAACAAACAAGGATTGCACAAGAAACATTAGATATCTTTGCCCCACTCGCAAACAGACTAGGTCTTGGTAAATTAAGAGCAGAACTAGAAGATTTATCACTTCGTTATATTAACCCTGAAAAATATTTTGAAATTGCGAAACTGGTTGCACAGAAAAAAGTTGAAAGAGAAAACACTGTAAAACTTTTAATTGATGAAATTTCTGAAAGTTTAAAAAGAAATGAAATAAGTGCAGAAATTACAGGCAGAGCAAAGCATTATTATAGTATTTATAAAAAAATGCAAAGACTAAACGTTGCATTTAATGATTTATACGACATTACCGCAGTTCGTGTAATTGTCGACACAGAACGCCAATGTTATGAAGTTTTAGGGATTATACACTCATTATTCAAGCCTATTCCTGGACGTTTTAAAGATTATATCGCTATGCCAAAAGGCAACGGTTATAAATCATTACACACATCTGTAATCGGTCCAAAACAAAAACCATTAGAAGTTCAAATAAGAACAAAAGCAATGCATGAAGTTGCTGAATACGGTGTTGCTGCACATTGGAAATATAAAGAATGTGGATCGATAAAAGCTTCATCAGAAGATGACATCAAGTTCTCTTGGATGCATCAAATGATAGAACTTGAAAAAGAGACATCAAACGCAAATGAATTTGTTGAAAAAGTTAAATTAGATTTATTTGGAAATCAAGTTTTTGCATTCACACCAATGGGCGATATTATTGATTTACCACAAAATGCAACACCTATAGACTTTGCATTTAGAATTCACTCTGAAGTTGGCTATAAAACAACCGGCGTATTAATAAATGGACGTATTGCGCAATTAGATGCGAAACTAAAAAACGGTGATATTGTTGAATTATTCACATCAAAAACAGGAACTCCAAAACTTCATTGGTTAAAGTTCTGTGTTACAAAACAAGCTCAATCAAGAATTAGACAATGGTTCAAGAAACATAATAGAGAAGAACACATCGGAACAGGCAGAAATATGCTTGAACAAGAGCTTACAAAAGCTATATTTGACGAGCATATGAAGAGTGGACATATAGCAGAAATCGCAAAAATACTAAACTATGTTTCAGTTGACGACCTTTTTGCTGCAATAGGAAATGGGGAAACAACACTAAATAAAGTTACTAGCAAAATCAAAAAGCCACAAGAACCAGAGCCTGAACAATTTGTTTCTAGCAAAAAGAAGAGCCATTATAAAGATGAAATAGTTGGCCTAGAAGGTATGTTATACGGTTTTGCAAAATGCTGTTCTCCTGTTCCTGGAGAAGAGATTGTTGGTGTTGTAACAAGAGGAAAAGGAGTTTCAATCCACCGATTTGATTGCCCATCATTAGATTCTGTTCCAGAAGAACGTATGATGAAAATCAGCTGGAGAAATAATGAAACACCAAACAGAACATATGTTACATCTATCAGAATTAACTGTGTAAACAAAATTGGAATGTTCAAAGATATTCTTATAAAAGCAGCTGATTGCGGAATTAACATTACATACACAACAGCAAAAACTAACAAAGAAAAAGGTGTTGGTATTATTGAACTTGGTGTTGAAGTTAACGGAATAGACAGCTTAAATTCAGCAATAACAGCGTTCCAATCACTTCCAGATGTACATTCAGTTAAAAGAATTCAAATGAATTCTAAAGTTAAGATGTCAACATCTGATAAACCAAAGATAAAACCAAGAACTAAAAAATAATTATTTTTTATAAATTAATTTTTCAAATTCTAATAGAGCATCAAGCCCAACAAGCTGTTCTAAAGCAGCTCTATTTTCGAGGAATTCAAGTTCTAATTTTGCCTTGTTATCTATAGCACTACGATAATATGCATCAGCAACTAGAAGTTGTTCTTTTGTTTGATACAAGCCAGATTCATATTTCTCTTTACGCTTTTTTAAATTAGTTTCTGTCATTTTAAGCAAATTATAGCTAGTCATATAATCAAAATACTGATCAACTACTTTTTTCTGCATATTATCAACTTTAGTAATAAGAACAATCATATCTGCATCAGTTACTTTTGTGTATTTGTAATTTAAATCTTTATCATTAAAAGACATAGCATTCATAAAATGACCACTTACAAGCGCCGCAGTAGCACTAAATGGATCACCTAGGCCTGCGCCAGCTATAGAAGAAGCCGTTGAAAGTGGCCTTATAATCTTTTTAATTATACTTTCATCCGGTTTATCAGCATCTGGATTCGAAAGCTTATATAACGCAAATTTAATTGTCTCACTACGAAGAGCCGCTCCAGCCCATAGGATTTGAACATGCTCAAGCATTTCTTCTTTTTCAATAGTTAAAAGTTTTGAAATTTCAGATGACAAATCTTTTAAAGAACTATCAGCATAAGTAGAATTTTTTATATATTGCTTTTCATAAGAAGCTGTTTTAGACTCTTGTCTTTGTGTTATATCGGTAACTTTGTACTCTTTTTCAACATCATAAGTAACACCTAAACGATAAGCTGGTTTTTTAGGAAATTTTAAATCTTCAAGAGTATCAGCAAATACACATTGAAAAGAAAAAAGTATAGAAATAAATAATAAAGTCTTTTTTATCATTTTTTCATTTTCTCCGTATTAATTAACTGATTTTTAAGAGCATATTGAGAAAGAATCAAACTATCAACAGCTTTTTTACCAGCTAGTCTTTCTAACGCCATATAATATTTTTTTGCATCTTGTTCTTGTTTAGACTCTTGTAGTTGCATTTCTTCGTATAAAGCAGATGATATAACCAACTCAGTGAGAGAATTAGCCATCAATGCATCAGAATAGTTTTTGTTATAAAGAATAATACGTGAACGAGTATCCTTTAATTTATTTAATGCACCCTTATATTGATAATATGAAGAAATGATTTTTTCTTGTAATTCTTCTATTGTGCCAGCTAGCTGTATTAATTCTGTATCTGTAATTGGCGCATTTTGACCCGCAGAAGAATCTTTATTTAAAAAGTTATTTGCCATTCTACCAGCAGAAAAAGAAGCAGATTGCACCATTGCATTCGATCCAGTAAACATAGGAATAAAACTTGCCCCATAAATCAAAGACGACAAACTTTTGGCCATAATAGATGAATGAAGTCTTCTTTGAGATTCTGGCATATTTAGTTTATTCATAGTAAATTTAATCAAAGAATTATTATCAATAGTTGCTTTCCATAACAATTCTATGTCTTTGATTTCTTCTTCCTTTTGAGTTTTTATTAAATCCTCGACAACATCTCTATCTTTTATAACAAGATTTTTAGTAGATAATTCTTTTACTTCATTTAATTTTAATTTATTTTTTTCGGTAGGCTCTAACCTAATAACCTCAGCACAATTAGCACTAGATTGAAGAAAGAAACTAACAATAAACAAAACTATAAAAGATTTAAAAAAACTATCTCTCACACTTATTCCCCTCAATTAATTTATATCATATAAATAATTGTGTTTCAAATTAAAACTCACGATGACGCATTTCTCGTTGATGTTTCTTCATAACAGCTTTTATTCCAATATCACCAGCACTCAAAGAACCTTTTCCAAATTTATTTTCAAGTTTATCAATTAGCAATGATAATTTTTCACACTTTGCCTTTTTTTCATCTTTAAACAAAGATAACTGAGATTTCGCTGTATCCTCTAAAGAAAAGGCTAAAACACCGCTTGAACGATAAACAATATTTGGCTGATAAATTTTTTCAAATAATTTAAAAATTTTTTCTGTCAGCAAAATTTCAGAATTTGTCATCTCTTCAAGTTTTTCATCTGCATAAAAAACTCTAAAATCTTTTGTTCTTAGCATAACAGCAATAGAAGCCGTCATCAAATTACATTCACGCAACTTTTTACAAACATTATGAAGATGAATCATAATTTCTGTTTTGATATATTCAATATCAGAAGAAAAATCAGGAAAAGCACGCGTACGTTGGATAGATTTGGGACTTTCAACCTCGCCAGTTAAAGGTATAACACTTATACCAGAAAGCTCATATTTTAATTCCATCCCTCTTTTTCCAAAATTAATTTTGTAAAAATCATCATCTTTTAAAATAATTTCATGAGCATAAAAAATGCCAAATTTTCTTAAACTTCTAGCTGTATTCTTGCCAATCCCCCAAATTTCTTCAGTTTTAATATTCTGAAGTTCAAAAGAAATAAAATCTTTGTTTATAACATAAGTTCCTGTTTTTTGCTTTGCTTTATGTGTTGCAAGTTTTGCAAGCATTTTAGTTGGAGCCATTCCTACAGAAACACTTAAACCTATTTCATCTTCAATTTCTCTTTTTATTTTTTCAACAAAATCTTTTTCAGACAATCCAAATATTTTATCAAAACCAGTTACATCCAAAAAAGCTTCATCAATAGAATATATATCAACTTTATCAGAATATCGATACAATAACTGCATCATTCTTGAAGAAATTTCGTGATAAAGAGAAAAATCAGCACTCAAATAAACAACATTTTTAAACTGATTTTTTGCCATAAAATAAGGAATTCCCATTGGTATTCCCATTTTTTTTGCTTCATATGAACGTGCAACTACACATCCATCATTATTGCTCAAAACACAAACTGCACGCCCTTTTAATGCAGGATTCATCATTATCTCACATCCAGCAAAAAAATTATTACCATCAACATGTATTATCGTTTTTTCTTTCATAAATTTCCTAAAAAAAAATAACAGCGGGCTATCGGGAGAAATGACACGCCCGCTAATTCCGAAGAATAAATATTTGAATAGAGATTTATAATTTTCTTACTATACCTTGAGCCACTCCAAAAATTACTAACTGCTCTTTAGGATATAAATCTGGATAGTTTTGATTTGCAGGCTGAAGCCAAACCTTTCCTTGTTTGTTTCTGTAAGTTTTTAAAGTATAACCACCATCTATATAAGCAATAACAACTTCACCATCCCTTGCCGAATTTGTTTTTCTTACAATAACTGTATCACCCTCAAAAATACCCAAATCTATCATTGAATCACCAGATACAGTAAAAAGAAAAGTTGATGGACTATTAATATCAAAACTATCATCCAATGAAACTCTTTTTTCAATATAATCTTCTGCAACAGAAGCAAATCCCGCTTTTACGGCAGAAGAAAACAAAATAGCCCCAAATAATTCTTTATTAATATAAAAATGATTATTTCGTTCTTCTATTAAATTTTCTTCCTTTAACTTATTAAAATACTGCCAAACAGAATTTTTATGTTTAAAACCAAATTCTTTAGCAATAATATCAAAGCTAGGAAGAACATCTTGTCCATATAATTCTTTTAATTTTTCAAAGAATGTTTTTTGTTTTTCTGTAAGCATATTATTATTATAGACAGACGTCTATATTTTGTCAAGCTTAAATAAATAAAAATTGTAAAAAAGCCAAAACATATAGTATAATTGAGTTGATACACAAAAAGGAGTTTATTATGGCTAAAGATTGTAGTTTTGATATCGTTTCTGAATTTGATAAACAAGAACTTGTTAACGCTGTCGACCAAGTAAAAAGAGAGCTAACAACACGATTTGATTTAAAAGGCTCAAATTCAGATGTAATTTTAGATGCTGATAAATCAATTACAATTACAACTAATGACGATATGAAATTAAGAAATATCTTGGATATTCTTCAATCTAAAATGATAAAAAGAGGATTAAGCATTAAAATTTTAGATGCACAAACAATCGAAAATGCCTTAGGTGGAAATGTTCGTCAAGTATTCAATCTAAAAAAAGGTTTGACACAAGAATTAGCAAAAAAAATTGTTGCAGATATTAAAAATACTAAACTGAAAGTACAAGCATCTATTCAAGGGGAACAAGTTAGAGTTTCTGGAAAAGACAAAGATGATCTTCAAGCTGTAATAAAGATGTTAAGGGAAAAAGAAGATAACTACGAAGTACCTCTTCAATTCCAAAACTACAGATAAACTGAACTTTTTCAAAAAATTTTCGTTATAGATATTGTAGCTACATAGGAAAACATAATGAGAAGAATAAGTTTTGCTATATTCGCATTATTTGTGCTTATTACAATAGGCGCAAATTCTTCTGTGCAAGCGTCAGGAATGTATACAGAAAGCATAAGCATTAATGGAACAAATGATGTTAAATATGAATACATTCAACATGAGCCACCAACAAAAACAGAAGAAGAAGATTCTAACACAAGACAAAACACTTATATTTATGTAAAACCATATCAATATACAACTTGGTCACATTACCCAAGATACAACTACAATCACTATAACCCTTATGGGAATCAAGTTGTATACACATACAACATAACAGGAATAAAAACCGGCCCTGATGGAAGAATGATAACTCCATTGATGGAAAGAGAAATGCATGATTATTATTATCCACCAATGCCACCACCACATTTAATTCACCGTGGTCACCATCCAATTCATAGACCAATATACCCAATGCATTTTAGATATTAAAATAAAAAAAGAGAACCCAAATAATTGAGTTCTCTTTTTTGTAATATACATAAGAATTAGTATCTGTAGTGTGCGAACGCTTTGTTAGCTTCAGCCATTTTGTGAGTATCTTCACGTTTTTTGCAAGCTGCACCAACACCATTTGATGCGTCCATTAATTCGTTAGTTAGTTTTTCAACCATTGATTTACCGCTACGTTTTTTAGCAGCTTCGATTAACCAAGTTGAACCTAACACCATACCTCTGTCTGCTTTAACTTCAAGAGGAACTTGGTATGTAGAACCACCGATTCTTCTAGCTTTAACTTCCAATAAAGGAGTTGCGTTTGTTAAAGCTTTTTTGAAAACTTCTAATGGCTCATCTTTTGATTTAGTTTTTAAATTTTCTAATGTTGAATAGAATATTCTTTCTGCAACTGACTTTTTACCGCGTCTCATTAATCTGTTAATGAAGCTAGCGATATCAACGCTATTATATACAGCATCAGGAGCAGGAATTCTTCTTGCAGGTTTACTACGTCTTGACATTATAAATCACCTTTCCTATTTCTTTTTAGCTCTTTTAGCGCCGTATTTAGATCTTGATTTCATTCTATTTGCAACGCCTGCTGTGTCTAATGTACCTCTAACGATGTGATATCTTACACCAGGAAGGTCTTTAACTCTTCCGCCTCTGATTAAAACAACAGAGTGTTCTTGTAAGTTGTGTCCGATACCTGGAATATATGAAGTAACTTCAAAACCGTTAGTTAATCTTACCCTTGCTACTTTTCTTAAAGCTGAGTTTGGTTTTTTAGGAGTTGTTGTATAAACTCTTGTACAAACACCTCTTCTTTGAGGGCAATTTGTTAACGCCGGTGATTTAGTCTTATCAGTAGTTCTTTTACGTTCTTTACGTACTAACTGTGCTATTGTTGGCATGTTTTCTCCTTGTATAATTTACTTTTGGCTGGGACCTCTTGCCGCCTCCTCGCCGTCATTTGGTCACATCCTGTGGTCATAACTTCAGCACGAAAATAACCACTCACTTTACATTCATATATAGTGATACTACAAGCAAAAATCAAAGTCAACTCTAGTAAAGCTAAAGTTTAAAGATAAATTAAGCTATGATTTACCCGTAAACATCTATCTGCTATTATATTTTTACTAATGGATAGTTCAAAATAAAGGTTTTAGTTTGATGGACATAACGACTAAAAGAGAAATGAAACGCAAACTTCGCGAACTTTTTTATAAAAAAATTGAAAAATTTTTACCAAAATATGAAACAAAAAGAAAAAAAGCAGCGGTAACACATTTTTTGCTTATTTTATGTATTATTTTTGGTATTTTGATATTTAGTAGAGAATATATACCAGTACCAAATGAAAAAGCCTTTACAATATTTTCTGTTATAGGATTATTCGGTTCTGCATTTTTAATGGAGATTGCAAACATAATTTTTGGAAATAAGAAAAACGTTTGTGGTGAAAGACAATTAGAAATCAACTTAGAAAATGAACTAAAACAAGAGTTTATGAAAGAACTCTTGGAAATTTTCATAAAAAATGTAAAATGTGGAAAGAATTTGGAAGATATATTTTGCAATTCTCATACTCAATTTGGGTATTCTAAAAACATAATAAACCTTAACGTACTTTTTAAATTTCAAAAGGAAATGAAAGCATTAAATATCTTCAATACATTTCCATTTTTAATTATTGATGATTGCTTTTCAGGGACATACGAAAATGTAAAAATAAAAATCTATGAAGCAAGTACAAAACCAACAACTATTTTAGGTTCAGTGTTCCTAACTTATTTTATATTGATGATTTTTACATTTATTTTTCCATTCTTGATATTGTCAATTATATTTTTTCCATTACTTATAATAACATTTGTGGCTATTTATAAACTTTTTAAAAATATTTTAAAATATTCATCATTTAGAGGACTTATTGTTGAGTTTAATTTTGAAAAAAACTTTACAGATGAAACCTTCTTTCTTGATAAAAGTTTTGCATCAAAAAGAATAAAACCAAACCCTAAAATGTTTAAAGAAGTCAATCTAGAATCAATTTATTTTGAAAAACAATATCAGCTATATTCAAACAATCAAATAGAAGCAAGATATATATTCACACCAGCATTTATAGAAAAAATAAATAAAATAAGAGATATATTTAAGACAAACAAAATAAGAGGAAGTTTCAAAAACAACAAATTGATATTAACAATTAATACAAACAAAGATATGTTTGCCCTAGGCGATGACTTCAAAAAAACTGATTATAGAACATTCTTAAACTTTTATCAGGAAATGATTTCACTCTTGCAATTAGTAGACGAACTAAAAAAATATTTAAAATAAATTCAAACTAGATTTATAAAAAAGGTGATTTTAACATCACCTTTTTTATTTAAACTCTACATTTTTATCCACTAAATTTGCTCTAGTTTTATTTATATTTTTATCAATTAAAGCGCCAATTCCAAAGAAAGCAACAGCACCTGCAATTGCACCAAACAAAACAGGATGTTTTTTTACTGAACATAAAATTTTATTTCCATATTTGAGAACATTACCTTTTAATTTAGTATTTTCTTTAATTTTAGAAAAATCAAATTTACCAGTAAAAAACTCTTTTATGCTTTTTAAAATACCTTTTCCAGCTTTTTTTGCAGAAGCTACATATATATCTTTTATTTTGCTTCTAATTTGCTGAGAATTTTTTGAAGCAATGAACGCACCACCCACAGCGCCAAGGCCAGTTGCTATCATTTTTCCCTGATTTGATTTTTGGTAATAATTTCCTTTTTTAGTAATTCCGATTGTCACAAAAACTTCCTTCTCTAACTTGTGTATAGATTAAAAAACAAGAATAGAAAAAATTTACAAAAATAAGAAGTTTCTAAACAAATTTTAAATTAATTTTGATTTTTTAATGCATTTTCTAATGCTATTTCAAGTGAAGCAATTTTACGTTGTAAAGCTTCTTTATCATCAGTATCAATTTCATTTTGGACAGCAAGTTTTTCATTCTTTCTTGCATAAAATTCAATTTGGTCTTTATATCTTCTACCCAAAACAAGAGAATAAACAAAACCAGAAAATGTTCCAATCAAATAAGAAAATAAAATCACAGCAAATGTACTAACAACCACATAACCAGAAGCATCGAAAGATACAGTAAAACCACTGGTGGTTTTTGCAGAATAATTTACAATCAAGAAGTAAAGTAAAACAACAAAAAAGATTGATTCAACACTCATTAATATAATTTTATTTTTCATTTTAAATTACTCCTTAAATACTTTAATACTCTTTGAATATCGTCATCTTGCGGTATTTCAAGTTCAATTATATCACCTGATTTTAAAGTCGCAAATTTAAGACTATAAGACTGAAGAACCTGTTCGATAGTCTTAACTTTAAATTGTGACTTACAATACAAACTATCATTCACGATTGGATGAGCGATATAATTCATATGAACTCTTATTTGATGAGTTCTTCCAGTTTCAAGTTGAAGTTCAAGGAATGAATAGCCTTTAAATTGTTCTAAAACTTTATAATGTGTCACAGAAGGTTTTCCACCTTCAACAACAGCCATTTTTTCTGGTTTTGATGGATGTCTTAAAATAGGAGCATCAATAGTCCCAAATTCAGAATCAAAATTACCTTGAACAACAGCTAGATATTTTCTTATTGCAGATTTTGTCTTTATTTGTTCAGACAAGAACTCATGCGAATGGTTGTTTTTTGCAATCATTAAAATACCAGAAGTATTTCTATCAAGCCTGTGAACAATTCCTGGTCTCATAACCCCATTTATATTTGATAACCCATCATATCCATATTTATTCAAAAGGGCATTTACAAGCGTACCTGTGGTTTCTTTTATAGTAGGATGTGTAATCATATTTTTAGGTTTATTAACAATAAGTATGTCGTCATCTTCCCAAACAATATCTAAAGGAATATCTTCAGGTTTAATAATAACTGAAAATTCTTCACTTAAATCAACAGAAATTTCATCATCATTTTTCACTAATAAAGAAGCTTTTGCACATTGCCCATTAACAATAACTTGATGTTTCTTTATCAAATTTTGAACCTGTGAACGAGAAGAAAACTCTCTTTGCTGAGACAAAAAAGCGTCCAACCTTAAAGGTTGACTTAAAGATTGGACGCTAAAAACATACTTTTTTGTCATTACATAAAACCTAATTTTTTGAAAACAACGCCATTATTAAACCAATTGCACCAAATACAATCATAATATCAGCTGTGTTAAACACTGGAAAATTTGGCATAGAATTGATGCTAATATAATCGATTACATAACCATCATTTATTCTAGCTGCCATATTCATTGTTATACCTGCGCTTAACAATGCCATCGCTGAAACTGCTGTTTGAGTGAGTCTTGACGAAAAAACTAAAACACAGAATACCAATACAGCAACAGCCAAAAATGAAGCAACAATAATTGTTTCAGGTTGACCTGCAAAAAGGTTAAATGCAGCACCTGTATTATGAACTTCGAATAAAGTTAAATGTCCATTTCCAACTTGCTTAGTTGGAGACATATTTATTGCATTTAGAACAACACTATCAACACCAAATACAACCAATGCGAAAACAATATATAATGCTATATATTTAATAATCACACCGAAATCTACTAATGGTCTAGTTTCCTTTACCGGACGTCTTGCCATCTACAATCTCCTTTTCTATTTTGGTAACATTATTTTTTTGTATAACATTAACTCTAGACATTACAATAGCCATTCCTGTCATATCAATAACAACTGCAGGTGGTTCAATATGTGGTCTTGTAATACCTAAAGAAATTGTCGCATATTCATTATGATTTTCTGTATTAGATTTTAATATTCTTGCTAATTCTTCCGACTTTACAGCTCTTAAAACATCTTTAGGCTGTGTTTGTGGATATTTTATTTGCTCATTTACAATTGAGCCAACAACAAAACAACCGTCAGGAGCTTCTATTTTAACTGCAGCATCATATTCAACCCCAGCTGGAATTACTTTAGGAGCACTCATTGTAATATTTGCTTTTTTTGCTTCTCCATAAAGCAAAGAAATATCTTCAGATTCTATTTCTGCAGAAAGAATCTTCCACTTTCCACCTTCTTTTCTCAAATAATTTGTATAATACAAATCAGATTTTATAAAACCATAATCATTAACTTTTTCAGCTTTTTGAGCAGTTTCCCCAGTTGCAGTTTCATGAACTTTAACAACAGCATAAAGTTCATCAACATCAATACTTACAATATCTGTAGTATAAGTAACATTTTTATACGCATCAGAGGCTTCACTCATTAACTTAAAAATAGTATCTCTATCAAAACCATCATTATTAACAAAGCTGTCAGAATACATTTCTTTCAACTTTTTAGTATCATTCTTTTCAGAATATCGATTATACCTTTTATAGAAATTTTCTATTTGAGCCTTTGGTGAACGTTTAAACTTATTACGCAAACTAATTTTTTTGATAATATCAGTTTCTTCTTTTTCTAGCTCATCAGCTTCAACAGCAACTGTCATTTTTTCAACATCTTTTGGCATAGTCGTAATTGCTTCAGAAGAGTTAACAGACATAGTTAACAACGCAAACACAAAAACTAATGAATATATAATCTTTTTACTCATATTATCCTTATTTCTTACTTTCCTCATTGTTCCTATACATCAAGCAGAATACAAAATCAGTACTTACCAATAATAAGTTTATAACATATAGCCATAAAACGATATCCACAGAATTCAGTATTTTATTTATAATCCCGCAAATATAACCTAAAATTATTAAGGTAAGAAATAAACGACTTTTTCCTTTTACATTTTTTGTTTTATAAGTTTTCATTACAGCAAAAGGCCAACTAGCACCAAAACATATCAACATGCCTGCCTCATAAAAGCTCATTGATTTAACCTGAAAACTTTGGACTAAAAAATCAATCATAATAACATCCTTTTTCAACAATTGTAGCATAATTTATGTTTTTGATAGAATAAAGAAAAAGGAATAATTTAATGCTATTAGTTATAGATATTGGAAATACAAATATTACGCTAGGTGTCTTTAAAGAAGATGAACTTATTCATTCTTGGAGACTCGCAACAGACATAAAAAGAACAGAAGACGAATATGGTGTATTTCTTAAAAATCTATTAAGAGAAACAAACCTTGATAAAAATGTTACTAATGCAGTAATTTCAAGCGTAGTTGTTCAATTAACAGAGAAAATTGAAATAGCATTAAAAAAATATTTAGGAATAGATTCATTAATTATTTCACACAAAATAAAAACAAATATAACATTAAAAACGGACAATCCTTCACAAATAGGTGCAGACAGAATAGTAAATGCTTGTGCAGCCGCTGCGCTATACACAACTCCAGCAATTGTTGTTGATTTTGGGACAGCAACTTCATTTGATATAGTAAACAGTCAAAATGAATTCGTCGGAGGAATAATAACTGCAGGAATGAAAATACAAGCAGACGCGTTAAGTAGCAAAACATCAAAACTTCCAAAATTAAACATTGAAGCACCAGAACACACAATAGGAAGAAATACTATTGAAGCAATGCTTTCCGGTATTGTAAGAGGACACGCCGCAATGATTGATGGGCTCATTTTTGAATGTGAAAGAGAACTTGGAGAAAAAGCCACAATAATTGCAACAGGAGGATATTCTGCTGTTATAAGTAATTATTTAAGAAGAAAATTTGATTATATTAATCCTGATTTAACACTTATCGGTGCTAAGATTTTATTTGAGATGAATAAATAAGATCTGTTAATTCTCTAACAGCACCTCTACCGCCATTTTTCAATGAAACAAAATGGCATAAGTCTTTAACTTCATCAATAGCATCATTAGGACAAGCTGATAAACCAACCTCTTTCAAAACAGGGATATCTGGTAAATCATCACCCATATATGCAACTTGAGATAAATCTAGTTTATATTCATCAAGCAATTGTTTCATCGCAACCATCTTATCTTTTTGCCCCATAAATAATCTGCTCATTCCCAAGTTGTCAAAACGATGTTTAACAGTTGCATTATTTCTTGCAGTAATAATTGCAGTAATAATCCCAGCTTTTGTGATTCTTACAATACCTTGACCATCTTTTACATTAAATGTTTTATATTCAACACCATTTTCGTCATATGTAATACTTCCATCGGTCATAACACCGTCAACATCAAAAGCAACCATTTTAATTTTAGATGCCCTATTTTTTAATTCTAAGCTATACATTAGGCAACTCCCGCTTTTAACAAATCATGTATATGAATAATTCCAACTGGAACATTATCTTCATCACAAACTGCCAAAGATGTAATACAATATTTTTCCATATAAGCTAAAGCCTTAGTAGCCATATCATCACCTGATATAGTTTTTGGGTTCACTGTCATAACAGATTTAGTGGAAAGAACAGATACATCAGGATACCTTAGCAAAATTCTTCTAATGTCACCATCTGTTAGTAATCCAGTTAATCTACCTTGAGAGTTAACAATAAGAGCACAACCTAATTTCTTTTTAGATATTAAATCAACCGTTTCTAAGAAAGTATCATCTTCATGAGCAATAGGAAGCAAAGCTTTTTCTTTTAACATTAAATCTTTTACGACGTACAATACACCTTTTCCCAATGCGCCAGAAGGATGATATAGCAAGAAATCTTCCGTAGAAAACCCTCTATTTTTCAGCAAACATACAGCCAAAGCATCACCCATAGCAAGTGTTGCTGTAGTACTTGCAGTTGGTGCTTTACCTAGTGGGCAAGCTTCTTTTTCAACAGAAATGTCAAAATAAATATCTGCACTCTTACCTAAAGTTGAGTTTTGATTTCCAGCAAGAACGATAAGTGGAACTTCAAATCTTTTAATCAAAGGAAGAAGATTTAAAAGCTCAAGTGTTTCACCACTATTTGAAATTGCAATAACAACATCTTCTCTTGTAATAATACCTGAATCACCATGAGTAGATTCCGCAGGATGCAAGAAATAAGAAGGCGTACCGGTTGAAGATAATGTCGCTGCGATTTTTCTACCAATCAAACCTGATTTACCCATTCCGGTAACAATAACTCTACCTTTTGATTGCATAATTACAGAAACAGCTTGTTCTATATTTTCATCAATTCTTTCTTTCAATTTTAAAATCGAATCAGCCTCTATATCAAAAACTTCCTTCGCTAATTCACTCAATGTAGATTTTTGTATAATTTCCACTTTAACACCTTCCCTATGCTAATATATTAATTATACAATAACAAAAAGTAATGTACAAAAGACGGGCAAAAATGATACAAAAACCACACATAAGTAAAATATTACAAAATAACAACCTTTTATTCACCTGCTTAGTGGTTATATGTAATGTTATTGCATTTTTTATTGCCGATTCAAATAAGAACACAATAATAAGTTTAAATATCTTTTTTAACTGTTTAATATTCTTTTTATACCGTTTTAGAGTTAATGCTCTTGTAAATAAAAACTGGCTAGCAATAAAAAAAGAATTAATGTACATAAACTATCCAATTATTGTTGGTTTATTTTTTCTTCTTTTTGCTGGAATTTTTTGTTTTGATATTTACTGTCTTTCTAAAGTAAATAGGGATGCATTAAATGTAACCTTTATATTTACTTATTTTATGAGCACAATATCAATGCTTTTACCATCTATATTAATGCTCTCTTATATGCATTTATTTTATCCAGCAATCTTATTACCAGCATTCAACGAGAAAAAGAGAAAAAGAAAAACAGATATTCTTGTTTTTATCTTATTTATACTTTTTTTATTGTTCTCTGCTTTTCAATTTTCAATGAATATAATTGATAACTTTACTTCTGCACACAAAACAAAATATAAAGCAGCAAAACTAGCAATCCAATATTCAAAAGAACATCTTAAATACGTAGATTTAACCCCCGCCGTCAGACAAAAATTAGAAAATAAAAAACTTGAAGTTCCTTTTATGTATACAACAGAAGGTTTCAAGTTTAAAACATACGAAGCAGCAGAACAATTTTGTGGTTCAATGAACGCAAGAGTCGCAAATCATTTGGAAATATACAATATAATTTTCCACCGTTTTGATACATTTGGAGAAAAATATTATTGGACAAGCGATAAAGCAGGAAGAACAAACTTAGTTCTTCACTTTAAAAATATGTCTTATGAAATAAAGAAAAAACCACAAAATACAGATGCAATTGTTTACTGTACAGCAAAAGCAAATACTGACAATAAGCTATTTGCAAATCACTATTTTTATAAAAATAAGCCAGTAAAAATTGGTGATGAAAAACTAACAAACAGGGAAAGACTAAAGCTAAATCAAAAGAAAAATTATAAATCAGATAAATTAAAAATAGGAACAGACAATCAACAATTCAAACCACAAAAACAGACCTTCCCACCAGCGCAAAATGATGTTGCAAGACACGTCAATTTCAATGTAAAGCACGTGTCAAACGAATACTTAAACGAATTAATTAATAAAGGATACTATTACGATACAAGTATAAAAATCAACAACTACTATGCATCATCTGAGGCAAAACTTCAGTCTGCAACAAGAACCAATACATACGGAAATGAAATCAACTTATGTTATTTCCCATATATAGACTATGACAATATACCAATACAAAGTGAAAAACAAATTTGGAAACAAAGCTTCTGTATACCATCTTTCCAAATTGTAAATAAAAAGCCAGAGTTAAAATCACTTCATGAGAAAGAAGCATATTGTTACGCAAATGGTGGAAGATTACCAAACATTCCTGAACTATTAGCAATAATAAAAACAACAGGAAATAACCATATCGGAGCGAAGTTCTGGACAAACAATAAAGTTACAAACGCAATGTATGAGCAAAAACCAATTGCAGTAATCTTAACAGATACACAATCAATCAAAATACAAGAAGTTTCAACAGATGAAGCTATTTATACTTATTGTATAAAAGGTTCAAAAAATCCCTCAAAAATAATATCAAATTTTAAATCGAAATTTGCTGGTGAATCCGGTCAATACTATGCAAAAGACATATGTGGTTCTTGCAAATATTATGAAGTTCCAGATACTGTTCTAATGCAATAATAATCTATATGTATTATTGTTTAATCTTGCTAAATTCTGTATAGTTAAAGTAATTTAGGAGATTTTAATATGGAAATTAATTTATCAATTGAAGAATTAGAAAAAAGAACACATAAAGATTATTTAATAAGAAAACAAATGCTTAAAGAAGATGCTCCAGAATATAATTCATTATCTGATGGAGATAAAGAAGCGCTAAAACACTTAGTTAGAGCTGCCCAATATGCAAATGTAATCTATATGAAACAAGATAATGAACTAAACTTGCCATTTTTAAATTTTCTAAACGACGAAATTTCAAAAGGTAATAAACAAGCTGAACTAACAAAAATTTTATTTGACGCTCAACTTGGAATTATAGGTATAGACTCAGAATCAAAAAAAGTAATCCTTTTAAAAGATGCTCAAGAAAAAGAAGGAAAAGCTTTTTATCCAAGCGATTTATCAAAAGAAGAATTACATTCAATATTAAAATCAATGATAAAAAATGGAGAGATTGAAGAAGTTAAAAATATCTTGAACCAACGTACAATAGTAAAACGCGATGGCAACAAATTAAAAGCTAATGATTATACTGTTGAATTCAAAGAAGAATTTGAAAAAATGGCACAAGAACTTGAACTTGCTTCAAAATTATCAACAAATGCAGATTTTAATGAATATCTTACACTTCAAGCAAAAGCACTTAGAGAAAATGACCCTATGTTAGATGCATATGCAGATAAAAAATGGGCAACATTACAAGATACACCGCTTGAATTCACGCTTTCTAGAGAACAATATGCAGATTTAATGACTGGTAGCGTTGTAGAAGATGAAGAATTAAAAAAACTTTTAGAGGGAAATAATATAAATGTAATCTCAAAAGACTCAATAGGAGTAAGAGTTGGTATTGTTAATAAAAAAGGAACAGAAGATTTATTAAAGGTAAAAAACTATCTTCCTCTAATGGCAGAAAATATGCCTTTAAAAGAGAAATACGAACAAAATATTTCATCAGATGATGATAACTTACAAACAATGGTTGATGCGGATATTGTTTCTTTACGTGGCGATGAGGGCTCATACAGAGGAGGAATCACAATTGCACAAAACTTGCCAAATAACGATAAATTATCACTAACCATTGGTGGCGGAAGAAGAAACGTATACCATAGACAAGTAAGAACAAGTAATTCTCCAGAAGCAATTGAAAGAAGACAAAAAAGACTTGATGCAACTTTAAACAAAGAATTACATAAATTCTACAATCCAGAAGCTGATCATTGGTTTACAATTGGACATGAAAATGTTCACTCACTTGGACCAAAATCAGGAACAGAAGCACTTGGAAAATACAAAAATATCATAGAAGAAAATAAAGCAGATATGGGCGCACTAGCATTACTTCAATGTCTAACAAATGCTGGTGTTTACACTGAAGAAGAAAAAAATCAAATTTTAGTAACTTTTGGTGCAAACTGCTTCTTAAAAGCAAAACCAGAATTATCACAAGCACATAGAGTTAGAACAGTTATGCAAGCGTACTTCTTTATATCTGAAGGAGCAATTTCAGTAAACAATGATGGAATAATAAATATTGATATTGAAAAAATGATTCCAACTGCAAACAAAATGCTAACAGAAATTATTGATGTTCAATTATCACAAGATTTTAACAAAGGTGAAAATTTTATTAAAAAATATTTCAATTGGACAGAAGAAATTGATGCAGTTTCAAAAAAATTAAAAGAAATTGATAAGTCTTTAAATGGTGTTGTTATAACACCTTTAGCAGATTTATTATGCGAATAATAAAAACAAAATAGCCAAAGAGCCTAGTTGAAAATCAATTTCGACTGTGGTAGGATTTTGTCATGGGTATTTTATGTGAAGGGGAGCTTTATGAGAATCGAAGCTATTAATAACACCATCAATTGTCAACCATTGCGCCGTGTTGAATTCGGACGCAGAGAAAATGCTCCTGTCATTGTGGAAGAAATGCCTCAAGATTCATTTATTCCACCAGCAACAACAGAACAAAAATATAACTTTGCATGTCTTTTAGCTGCATACTATAAAACCCAATACGAAAATCTTCTTAAAAATGGTTGCTGCGAAGCTTAATGGAAGATAAAGCAAAATATTGGTGTGCGTTCTCTAAACTAACAAAAACTGGCTCTATGTTTGTAAATAGAGTGTTTGAGCATTTTGGATCAATTGAACTTGCTTGGCACGCTCAAGCCTATGATTTATGGACAATTGAAGGGTTAAGAAAACAATCTCTTGAAAATTTTTTAGAGGAAAGAGACTCTATCAATCCCGATGAATGTTATGAATACATAAAAAAGCGTGGTTTTGATTTTTTACATCCTGAAGATGAGAGATATCCATACTTACTAAGACACATTGATAATCCACCTAGCGGTCTTTTTATGGTTGGAGATTTATCTTCTTGTAACTTAGATAGAACCATAGCTGTTGTTGGTTCTAGAAAAGCTAGCGAAAACTCTAGAAATTCATTAAGAAACATACTTTCTGGCTTGCATGATACAGATCTTTGTATTGTTTCTGGAATGGCAGAAGGAATAGACACAGTAGCGCATAGAACAGCAATTGATAACAACATAAAAACAATCGCAGTTATTGGTGGCGGATTTGATAAGATATACCCAAAATCAAACATAAAAATGTTCAATGAAATAAAAGATGGAGCTGGGGTTGTATTCACAGAATATTGGCCAGATGTAGATGCAATTAGTTGGCACTTCCCAGCAAGGAACAGAATTGTATCTGGTTTATCAAAAGGTGTTTTAGTCGCTGAGGCCGCAATAAAATCAGGAGCAATGATAACTGCAAACTTAGCATTAGAACAAGGCAGAGAACTTATGTGTATGCCAGGTTTAATTTCAAACCCAAATACGGAAGGGATATATAAACTAATAAAAACAGGAGCAGCCGTTGTTACAAACCACAACGATATTTTAGATGCAATGAATTGGCAAATTAATTGCACCACAAAGGAAAAAGAAAAGACTCAAAAGAATTTTACAGATGAAGAACAATTAATAATAGACTGCATACAAAAAGATATGCTAACATTAGATGAGATAATTGTTAAAACTAACTTGAATATTACTGATTTAATGGTAATATTAACAAAGTTAGAGTTAGAGGGTAGTATATCTCAGACTAACGGGGATAAATATATTTCACTTTTATAGAGAGAAAAATGGCAAATAAAAAAGAAAAAACGTTGGTAATAGTTGAGTCACCTGCAAAATCTAAAACAATTAAAAAAATTCTAGGTGACAGTTTT
>JAFQNF010000011.1 GCA_017396025.1 bacterium | reverse complement strand
AGGACTTGCAGAAAAAGTTTACCCACTATACGATGAACTCAAAGAAGCAAGGGGATTAAAAGGGGTAGAAACACATCTATCATACGTTGCAAGTAAGCAAGAGGGCTATTCTAAACGAAACGTGGTTAAGTACCTTAAAACAGCCATTGAGGGTTATTTACCAACCGTTGCTTTACAAGACCTCGAACAACCTGAACGAGCCAATTATAAAAAGCCAAGAAGTTTAGAAGAAGTGGCAAAGGACTTTTTACCAGACTATCAGAACGAAACTAGCGAAGCGGAAAAAGAAGAATTGAGACGATTGAAAGCAGAAATTGATAAAAAGTTACGTGGCGAGGGCTTAGACCATGAGTGAGAATTTAAAAACTATTAAGGAGCTTGCGGACGAGCTAGGACTAGCTAAACAGACCGTTCAATACCATTTAAAGTTTTTGCCGACCGAAAATCGACAAAAAAACAATAGTGGTTCAATCGTCCTAAACCTTGAAGAACAAAAGTTTATCAAAAAAAGACTAACAAAAATAAAAAAAGTTCAACCGACCGAAAATCGACAAAAAACCGACCGAAAATCGACAAAAAGAAATGAAGAATTAAGCGTTAATAGTCTTTTGTTAGAACAAATTAAAGACTTGAAAAATAATAGAGATAAGCAATTAGAAAACAAAGATAAACAGCTATTACAAATGCAAAATTTGCTAGACCAGCAACAACGTCTAGCCTTACAAGATAAAAAGTTGTTAGAAGAATACAAAGCAGAAAATGACAGCTTAAAAGCTCTCAAAATGCCCTCACAGGAAACAGAATTCAAACACTTAGACAATCAATATAAAGATGAAGTGAACGCTCTTAAAGAGCATTTGGAAACTTTGCTGGAGCAAATCAAAGATCAAAAAAGGATAGAAGAACAAGAAAAACCAAGAAAATGGTGGGAACTATGGCGAAAATAGATGATTCAGTTAAAAAGAAAGTTCCAGAATTGCGATTTAAAGGATTCACGGATGAATGGGAAGAGCATAAGTTTGCTGATTTTATTGATGTTAAGTCTGGAAAAGACTACAAACATCTGAATTCTGGATCAATACCTGTCTGGACTAATGTCAAATATTTACTCTCTTAATACTAAAAATAGAGAAGAAGCTCTCTATAAATATCCTGAAGAAAATGTAATGGTCGGATAATCTGGAGTGATGACAGTTAAAATTTTTAAAAGAAGTATAAGGATGAATTATGAAAAATAATTATGAATTTACCCCGATAGAGTTTAGGGAAAAAATATTACAAGATTTAGAAATTAGAATTAGCGATTCAATAATATTAGTGTGTGCTATTTTAATTGCTTCAATTGGATTAAATATGAATTCTAATGCTGTAGTCATAGGAGCTATGTTAATTTCACCTGTTATGACACCAATATTAGCCTTAGGATATGGTCTGTCTGTTTTAGACTCTTTTGTAGTAAGAAAGTCTGCTAAATTATTACTCTTAGAAGTAGCGGTCAGCATAATCGTATCCTCACTTTATTTTATGATATCACCCATCAGTTATCCGAGTAGCGAAATTATTTCAAGAACAAGTCCAACCATCTGGGATGTTTTCATCGCTTTTGCAGGTGGAGTGGCAGGAATCATTGGTACAAGAAAAAAACAAGCTAATAATATTGTTCCAGGAGTGGCAATAGCTACAGCTTTAATGCCACCTTTATGTACTATTGGGTATTCAATTTCAGTATTAAAATGGGAATATTTTTTAGGGTCGTCTTATTTATTCGTTATCAATAGTGCTTTCATTATCATTGCGACAGTTATTGGTATCAGAGTGATGAAATTTCCAGTACATTATAAAGTGAGTATAAACAAAAATAGAATTAACCTTTTCTTGTTAGTAATTTCTATATTAATCATGATCCCAAGTATTATTTCTGCTTCATCTTTAGTTCAGGATAGTGTTCGTAAATATACCATTAACAATTTTTTGAAAAATGAATTTAAAGATTACGTTATTTTGGATCAGAATTATAAAAACTCGCAGAATAAGCTTGTTTTAACAGTGTCTGGTAAAAAAATAAATGCCTCTAAAATGAATAATTTAAAAGAAAGTTTATCTAGTTACGGGCTAAAAAAAGTGACATTAGAGGTAATTCAAATACCAGAATTAGGAAATTTGAAGGGTGAGGAACTTTCTAAGTATCTAGATCAATATATACAAAATAAGTTAGATGAAAACACCGACAAGAATATTGAAAGTAAAAAAGAAAAAAATGATAGTTCAAAACAGATTAATGAATAAGGCTCCAGATGTTTGTTTAGGGTCTATAATTAGATAATAACCCCTCACAAATCCCATTAAAACAATCCCTAAGGTCTAACCTTTATATCTTAGGGGCTATTTTTTTGTGATAATGATATAATAACTCTAAAAGGAGTGAGCAAATGAATAATGTTTTTAAACCCATTAAGTATTTAAGTATCATTATGCTTGTTGTTATTATCTCGGCTGTAATAACTTATATTGTCAATCCTAATTTCTCAGATACATTAAATTCTGTACCAAGTAATATTTCCAAATCGGTCTCACAGAAATCAGGATTAAATTTAGTTGTTGCTTATATTTTTAACAATGGATTTAAAGTCCCAATGGGGATGTTATTTTTTTCAATTATACCTATTCGATTTTTATATTGGATTCAGCCACTCTTCACAGCCATATTACCTGGAATTTTATTTGGGATAGCATTTAGATACTCGGTTGCAAAAGCTTTTATTATATTAATTTCTTCGCTACCTCATATGTTATTAGAGATATTCGCATTTTGCTTATGGATGGTCGCTCTTGATCGT
>JAFQNF010000010.1 GCA_017396025.1 bacterium | reverse complement strand
GCTAAGAAACAGAAACATTTTGTTTCTTCTCTTAATAACATAGCGCCTAAGTTACCGTGACCAAGACCTACTTTTCTTGTGTCACCTACTGAACCAGGAACAGCGAATGCTTGTAAACCTTCACCGATTGCTTCAGCAGCATCTGCAGCATTTGTGATGCCTTTTTTAAGTGCGATAGCGCAACCTAAAGTATACGCCCAAGAAGCGTTATCAAACGCGATTGGTTGAATACCTTTTACGATTTCATCTACGTTTATACCTTTTGATAGACATAATTCATTAGCTTCATCTAAAGATTTAAAGCCATATTCTTTTAGAACTTTGTCTATAGATTTTTGACGTCTATCTTGTCCTTCAAATTTTGCCATAATTTTTATTTCCTTATTTTAATTAGTTAAACTCTTATTTTTGTCTTGGGTCGATAGTTTTAACAGCATCAGCAAATCTGCCATAAGTACCGATATTTTTCTCGAATGCTTCTTTAGCATCTTTACCAGCTTTAATAGCATCCATTACTTTACCCATGTTAACGAACTTATAACCGATTACTTCGTCATTTTTATCTAAACCAAGTTCTAAAATATAACCCTCTGCAAGTTCTAGGTATCTAACACCTTTTTGTTTTGTAGAATGGATAGTACCAACTTGAGAACGAAGACCTTTTCCTAAATCTTCTAAACCAGCACCAATTGGAAGTCCGCCTTCTGAGAATGCTGTTTGAGTTCTACCATAAACAATTTGTAAGAATAATTCTCTCATAGCAACGTTGATAGCGTCACAAACTAAGTCTGTGTTTAATGCTTCAAGAATTGTTTTGCCAGGAAGAATTTCGCCAGCCATAGCAGCTGAGTGAGTCATACCTGAACATCCAAGAGTTTCAACTAAAGCTTCTTGAATAACGCCTTCTTTAACGTTTAAAGTTAATTTACAAGTACCTTGTTGAGGAGCACAACATCCACAACCGTGAGTTAAACCAGAAATATCTTTAATTTCTTTGCATTTTGTCCATTCGCCTTCTTGAGGGATTGGAGCAGGCACGCCTTTTACACCTCTTTTTACACAACATTGATTTTCTATTTCATGTGTAACTTGCATATTACCTCCTGTTTCTATATCTATAATCTGTAAATTACTACACATTTAACCTATCTTACAAAATTATATTCCAAACAAAATTAAAAATATACAAGCAACAAATTTCGTTTATTTTTTTAAAAAAACAATTTATAATTTGTATATGAAGAAAAAACTAGTAAGAATTATATTAATATTAATCGCTATCTGCATAGCAATTTTCTTTCGTATAGTAGATTATGCTTTTGATTTTGCTATAGCCTATGTTCAAAAATATCACCAAGAAAAACAAGAAAAAGCGCATATAGAAAATGTTCAAAAAGAAAGACTTGAGCAAGAAAAGCAAAAAAGAACCGAAAGACAAAGACAGATAGAAAATAAAGAAGTAAAAAAAGTATATATTAATATTAATAAGCCTAGTGAATTAAGTTTTAAGTCAAAAGAAGAAATATATAATTTAAGAAAAAAATATGTAAGTCAATCGATTTTTAATCTTCCGAATTACGAACCATCAGAAGAAGTCTTTGGACAAATTGAGAGCGGAAAACCTTGGGTTTCTATGAAACAATGTAAGTACAAAGATACATACTTGGCAGATGTTCAAGGAAGTTCAGAAGAATCAAGATATATTAATAACCCAGAACTTTTAGTTGGCGTGGATTACGCATTCTATGATAGTTACTGTGGTGAAAGAAGAACAGAAGAAATTCCATATTCTACACCAATAAATATGATATATGATGTTGAAAAAAACACAGTGGAAGCTACCTTTGTTAGTTTACCTTTTTGCAATCAAGGAAAGCAAACTTGGTATGCTTTTAAAGGCTTAAATGCTAGAGATTTGGGCTATAAATATGCATATATAGATAAAGAACAGTCAACATTTGATGTAAATTTTGCAGAAGAAACAAATGCTAGTAATTCAATTGTTGAATTCCAAGACTTTATTCACGTTGGTGGTTCTTGTGGCCTTGAAAGTGGCTGTAATAATGTATCTCCAAATCAACCACCATTAAATTTCTATTATTCTTGCGAAGATTTCAAAGGGTATAATGAAAATAGAATTATTTATATAAAATTATGGAAGGATATGCCAAACTCTCCTGCTGATAAAGCAGATATTACTCAAATTATTAGATTTAAACGCATATAACCTATGAATTACCCAAACTAAAGATATTATAGATTTCTTCATCAGAAAGCTCTGTAATAACCTTTTCGCCTTCAAATACTGCAAGGTTTACAAGTTCTTTCTTTTGTTTAATCATCTCGTCAATCTTTTCTTCAAAAGTTCCAAGAGTTACAAGACGGTGAACCATTACGTTTTTATCTTGTCCAATACGATAGCTTCTGTCGGTCGCTTGTTCTTCAACCGCTGGATTCCACCACAAGTCATAGTGAATTACGTTTGTTGCAGAAGTTAGGTTTAAACCTGTGCCACCTGCTTTTAAAGAAAGAAGCATTACCTTTTGGTCTGGATTGTTTTCAAACTCGTGAAGCATATTTTGTCTTTGAGTTGTGTTCAAAGAACCGTGGAAAAATAGTGGTGAAACATTTAACTCGTTTTGAATAATAGTAGAAAGAATATTTCCCATTTCTTTATATTGCGTAAAGGCAATAACTTTTTCATTATTTTCCAATATTTGAGACAACAATGAAATGAATTTTTCTGTTTTGCCAGAAACATCCTTTGTCATTTCGCCATATTTTAAGTATTGGAATGGGTGGTTACAAATTTGCTTCAATGCAGTAATTAATTTGAAAATTACACCACGTCTATTTATACCTTTTTGTCCAGAAACTTCTGTCATTAAAGAATTCAATGTCTTTTCATATAAAGCAGCTTGCGATTTTGTTAAATAACAATATTCATCAAGAACAACTTTTTCTGGAAGGTCGTCAATAATTGTTTTATCTGTTTTTAAACGTCTTAATACGAACGGAGAAATAGATAGTTTAAGTTTATCTGCTTGTTCATATTGTTTAAATCTTTCGATTGGAATTGCATAGCATTTTTGGAAGTCTCTAATAGAACCAAGATAGCCCTTATTGATAAAGTCAAAAATACTCCATAATTCTGTTAATTTATTTTCAACAGGAGTACCTGTCATTGCAATCTTGATATCAGATTTTAATGATTTAACTGCTGCTGTTTGAGATGTATCTGGGTTCTTTATGTTTTGCGCTTCATCAACAACAACCATACCCCAAGTTGTCTTTTTAACTTCTTCGATATCAATACGAAGAATAGCAAATGTTGTAATTAATACATCCGCTTTTAAATCTAGTTGTCTTTCTGGACCATGATATGCGCTTGCTTTTAAACTTGGCGCAAACATATTTAATTCTTTTATCCAGTTACCCATTAAAGTTGTTGGACAAACAACAAGAACAGGTGCTTTAAGTTTCCCTTCTTCTTTCAGTTTAAGAATTAAACTAATAACCTGAATTGTTTTACCAAGTCCCATATCATCTGCAATACAAGAACCAAAGCCTTTTGTTGTATTCGTGTAAAGCCATTTTAAACCACCTTGTTGATATGGTCTTAGTTCACCTTTTAAACCATCTGGTGGTGTTACTTCAACAGATTTACCAATATCTTTAACTATATTTGCAAATGCTTCATCATAGTCAAATTCGTAATCACTTAAATGACCAGAAAATGCTGCATGCAACATTTCCATTCTTGTAATTTTATCAATCTTTGGATTTTTCAATTTATTGATAATAGCTTGCGCTTCATTTTGGTCAATAAGGATATATTTGTTTTTGAATTCAATAATTCCATTTGCATCTTTGATAAGTTTTTCGAATTCATCAACACTAACTTTTTCATCCCCAATTGCAACTTGGAAGGAAAAATCGAAAATGCTAGATAAACTGATATTTCCGCTTTTACCATTTAATATATCAGCAACATCTTGTTCTCTTGAAGTTTTAATTTTTGCGTTGATTGATGCACGAGGAACAACAATATTACCAAAGTTTGGTGGGAAGTTAATATTAATACCAGCTTTGTTCAAATAATAAGCTGTATGAATCATCAATTTATAAACATCATTCAATGATAAATATAATTTTAGATTATCTTCATCTTCAAAGAGCGTTTCTAATTCTTTGTAATAACGAAGAGTATAGTTCAACTGTTTTTCAACAATATTAACTAGATATGTATTTTGATAACCCCAATATGTACCATCTTCGTATATTTCAAGAAGTTGTTTTGGTGGTTCTTTTTCGTTTAATTTTTCATCATTAGCTTTTACAGAAATTGTTAAACAGAACTTATCTTCATCAATCTTTTCAATATCAAGTTGTGGGCTAACAGGATATTTACCAATATAAATTTCATCTAACCATTCGCTAATTGCTTCTGCTAAGTCTAATGAACGAATGTATCTTTTATTATTTACTGGTTTTAAGAAATGAACAGAAGATACTATGTCTTTAAATCTGTATGCTTTAAATTTTAAAAATAAGAAAATTACATAATTTAAATAATCTTCTATTAATTTATCTGCAATATGTTTTTCGCTTGAAATTTTAGAAAAATCTAAAGTATAAACTTCATCTATTGAATCTTGCAACAAATCATTAATTGCAAACATTTCATAAGTAATAGTAAAGAAATTATCTATTTTATTAACTTTAGGAAGGAAATATAATTTCTCAACAACTTTTTTTACAAACTGAGTAATTATATTAAATACCATAAAAGATTCAGTTGCATTTGGATGATCAACAATTGAATCGAACCCAGAGAAATATTCCCAAATTAATTCTAATGGAACTTTATAACCAATTTTATCTACTTTTTCACCATTAACTTCAACGGTTTGAGCAACAGATGAAAATCTATAAAGAGAACCTTTTGACTTTAAATAAAAATCAAAGTTATTTGTTGGGGTAACAAAAACTTCTCTTTTCTTGGCATCGCCAATTAAATAAAATTCAGTATTCTTAATTACGTTACTAGAATTTTGGAATGTGTTGGCAAATTCATCCTCAACAAGTTGATAGATTGTACTAATCATCAATCTAAAATCTTTTTTTTCACAACCAACAGGATTTTCTGTTAAATTATGGAACATTTCGTCTATATTATTTTTCTTAAAAGAAAATGCAAATTTATTATCAACAACAGTTTCGGATGTCATGTAATCCCCTTTAAGCTAACCTTTCTGTATATTATACATTAAATATTTAAATCAAATCAAAAATAAATATAACAATTAGTCATGACTTCCATGCTTATGCTAGAATTTTATTTATATTGGAGGAAAGCATGATAGGAACAGATGATGTAAAACACGTTGCTAAGCTTGCAAGACTTGAACTTACAGAAGAACAAACTGAAAAGTATTCAAAACAGCTTGGTAGCATTTTAAAATATGTAGAACAAATGAACGAAGTTGACACAACGAACATTGAGCCAATGCCACATCCAATCCCTGTGTATAACGTTATGAGAGAAGACGTTGTTAAATATGAACAAACAAAAGAAGAAATGATGGCAAATGCTCCGTTCGAAGAAGACGGATTTTTCAGAGTACCAAAGATTAATTAAGAATTGAGGGAATAATGACAAAATATATTTTCGTAACAGGCGGTGTTGTATCCTCGCTAGGTAAGGGGATTGTAGCAGCGTCTCTTGGTCGTTTATTAAAGGCTAGAGGTTTTAGCGTTGTAATTCAAAAATTTGACCCATATATTAATGTTGACCCAGGAACAATGAGTCCATTTCAACACGGTGAAGTATTCGTAACTGACGATGGTGCTGAAACAGACTTAGACTTAGGACACTATGAAAGATTTACAGATACTGATTTAGGTCAAATTAATAACGTTACATCTGGTAGCATTTATCAAACAGTTATTAATAAAGAACGTCGTGGGGATTATCTTGGCGCAACTGTTCAAACAATTCCACATATTACAAACGAAATCAAATCAAGAATTAAAAAAGCAACTCAACAATTTAAACCTGATTTCTTAATTGCAGAAATAGGTGGTACTATTGGTGACATTGAAAGTTTGCCTTTCATTGAATCAATTAGACAATTTCGTTCAGAAGCTGGATTCGGAAATAGTATTTCAATTCACGTTACGCTTTGTCCTTACTTACCAACTTCTGGTGAGTTAAAAACAAAACCATCTCAACACAGCGTAATTACATTAAGAAGTTATGGTATTCAACCTGAAATTCTTGTATGTAGAACAGCAAAACCAATTCCTAAAAAAGAAAAAGAAAAATTAGCACTATTCTGTTCTGTACCAAAAGATGCAGTTATTGAATGCCGAGATATGAAGAGTATCTACGAAGTTCCGCTTGCGCTTGAAGAACAAAATATGGCTAGTGTAGTACTTCAAAGATTATTTGTACCAGATGTAAAACCAAATTTAGATTCTTGGAAAGAACTAGTTCAAAAAATTAAAAATCCAGAAAAAACAATCAAAGTTGCGATTGCTGGTAAATATACAAAATTATCAGATGCTTATATTTCTGTAGTTGAATCACTTAAACATGCTGGTTATAAAAACAATGCTAATATTGATATAAAATGGATTAATTCAGAAGATTGCATTGATTTTGAAAAAGCAAAAGAAGCGTTAGCAGATGTTGATGGTTTAGTTGTTCCAGGTGGATTTGGTATTAGAGGCATTGAAGGTAAATTAAATGTAATTAGATATGCAAGAGAAAATAACTTGCCATTCTTAGGTTTATGTTTGGGTATGCAATGCGCTGTTATTGAATATGCTAGAAATGTCGTTGGTTTGAAAGATGCTAACTCTATGGAATTCAATGAAAACACTCCATATCCTGTAATTGACTTGATGGTTGAACAAAAACACGTTGAAGGTTATGGCGGTACAATGCGTTTAGGTCAATATGAATGCCACATTGCAAAAGGAACAAAAGCAGAAGAAGCTTATGGTACAGATGTGATATTTGAACGTCATAGACATAGATATGAAGTTAATAATGAATATCGCAAACAAATTGCAGACAAGGGATTAGTATTCTCTGGTTTATCTCCAGATGGAATGCTTTGTGAAATGGTTGAACTTCCACAAAATGATTGGTTTGTGGCTTGTCAGTTCCACCCAGAATTTAAATCTAGACCAGAAAATCCACATCCATTATTTGCAGGTTTAGTTGATACTATTTGTAAAAGAGTGGAAAACAAAGAACTTGCAAAAGTATAAAAAATAAAAAGTCAGTAATAAAAAAGCTCCCAATTGGGAGCTTTTTTTAAAGAAAAATTAATAAAAAATATTTCTTTGTTGCACTAGCAAAAAATTTGTTTTACATGTTTTATAAGGTCGTAATGGAGTTTATAGGTGTATTATGAAAATTAGTTCAATTGGGGCTATGCCCGTATCTGCAGCGAAAAAGACAGTAAAAATAAATGCAGAAAATGTTCAACAAAACAGAGGTGGATTAAGAGTAGTTTCCATGTCTGAATATTTTGCTTCTCCAGTAAGTTTTAAGGGAAGAAACAAAGAACAAGCCATCTTCTATGGTGCTGAAGTTGCGCCGTATTCTAAAGCTGGTGGTGTTGGTGTAGTTATGAAAGACTACGGATTATTATTAGACCCAAAGAACGAAGTTGTTGTATCTCCATATTATGGCGGGGTAAGAGATGAAAAAACTGGCAAAGTTGTACCAAGAAAAGAAGGTAACGACTATGTTTTAAAAGTTGGTAATAAGCTTATGACACTTGACCTTGTTGCAGAAAAAAATATGCAATGGGGAGATAAAACAGACAACAAAATTATGTTGTTTAATTTGAGAGATGAGGAAGAAAAAGTCCATTACTTCGTATTTGATGAAACAACAGGTGAATTTGAAAAACCATATCAGGCACCAAAAGGTGGAACAGCTTATGCATACGCATCTGGTGCAAAAGCAAAAACAAACAGCTGGAACGGAGATCCATATGCGAAAAACTCTAGAGCTTTTGTTGAATTGTTGCCAGAATTAGTTAAAAGTAAAGAAGGGTTTGACCCTGCGACTGTTGTTTGTTCTGACTCTCAAACAGCATATACTCATGAATTTATTGTTCAAAAAGCAGTAGCAAAAGATAAAGATTATGATGAAATTAAGACTACTCATGTGGGTCACAACCTAGGACCAGGATATTGTGGTGAAACTTCAATGCAAAATATGTTTGTTAACTTGGGTGCTACACCTGAACAAATTAAAAAAATTGAAGCTGACCCAATTTATCAACAAGGTCTATTGGGTGATGAATATTTTGCTCCATTTGTAAGGGAAACTCTTGATGAAACAGGAACAGCTAGTGCTACTCAAATCGCTCTTCACCATGCAAGTAAAGAAAGAGCTAATGGTCAAGGTTTTGTTAAAGCATTTAGTGTAGTTGCTGAAGATTATGCTGATGCTATTGCAACAAACCCACAAGCAGCACACAATATTCACCAAACTGCTAAAAAGTTACACGCAGATGGTGTATTTAACGGTATTTTAAATCCATTAGAAGACCCATCAGTTGATCCAACTCTTCCTCTTCCAATTAATACATATAAAGAAGATTGTTACGATGTAGATGGAAAAAAATTCCCAGCATTTGATGTGTATCCAAAAAATGCGACATATGCACAAATGCGTGAAGTTAAAAATGGAAATAAACTAAAACTATTAGAAAGATTTTCAGCAAAAGATATAAGTATTGTTACTGGAGATAAAGCAAGAAAAGCAAATATCAACCCAGAAGCTGCTGGTATTTATGAAGGTCCAACTATTCGTACAGAATTAATGGATTTAATCAAGCAAGGAAAAGGCGATGAAGTGCCATTGTTTGTAAGCTGGGGTAGATTAGATACGCAAAAAGGCTTCGATATTGCAACAGATGCATTTGAAAAATTCGCAAAAACACCAGAAGGTAAAAATGCAATTTTAGTAGTTGGTGCTGGTCTTGTAAAAGGTAATAATGAATCTGAACGTGTTGAAAAGAAAATTACTGAAATGCTAAAAGATCCTGACCTTCAAGGCCGAGTAGTTCATATTGATGGTTGGGCTCCTTCTTATGCACTAGCAAGTGCTGCTGATGCTGCATTATTCACATCAAGATTTGAACCTTGCGGCTTAACAGATATTGAAGCTATGAAGTATTATTGCACTCCAATCGTAACAAATACTCAAGGTTTCAAACAAAAGAACTTTGATCCACGAAATGCTGGAGAAGCAGAAAAAGCGACTTCATTTAAGACTCAACATGAATTTGACCTGTTAAAATCTCAAGTTCAATTAATAGTTGATGCATATGTTGATGGAAAAGAAGAAGCAAAAGAACAAGTTCAAAAAGAATTCCCTTGCTTTGCTACAGAAAATGGATATGATGATTCTTTATTTAAAACATTTGCATCAGAATATTCTGAGTTTATGCACGCAAGGAAAGAACAACTAAAATTAGAAATTGGTGAAGGTAAAGATTTACCAAAAGGTTGGGATGATTGGGATGAACTTTCTAAGGATTATTCATTTAAATATGCAGGTTTTGCTAGAGATTTAAAAGATGGCATATTAAAAGCAGAAACTGCACAAGCAATTAGTGCATTTAGCCAAACTGATGCAGATACAAAAGCAAAAATGTTTGAAAATTTAAAAGCATTAAGAACTGATTGGAAGGGAAATGCAAACCTTCACCCTACAAATGAATCAAGCTTTGAAATGTATAAAAAATTACATATGGAATCAGATTATTCTGAACCAACTAAACAAGATGTAATTGCAAAGAGCGACGATTTTATTGATACAACAATTGAAAGAGAACAAAAAACAGACTTAAATGATCGTGCAGAAAGATATACACTTGGAGCACTTGCAGCTTCTGTTCCGTTTATTTTAGGAAAACTTAAAAAGGCAGGAGTAAGAGGCCCTGAAGCTGATCTTAGAAAACAAATTGAAACTTTACAGCAAAAATTAGTTGATCAAGAAGGCTTACAATCACAAATATCTATGTTGGAAAACAAAATTACAAAAGTTGTTGCGACAAATAAACGTAATATGTTAATTGTAGGTGCTGCCGCAGCTGTTGGTGGCGCAGCGGTTGCGTTTATTGCTTCAAAACTTTCACAAAAGAAAGCGAAAAAAGCAGCTGAAGCAAAAGCAGCTTCAACACCAGTTGTTCAACAACAGGTACCACAAGAACAAAGACAAGTTGCGCAAGCTCCTGTTTCTGCAACTGCTGCAGCTGGATTACCAAGTGGTAACTTGTTCCAACATTTTTCTCAATATGTATAGATGGAATATAAATAAAAAGAGCCTCTAATATAGAGGCTCTTTTTATTTTCGGTGAAATATGCTAAAAATAATATAGGAGAAGCACAATGAATATATTATTTTTACACAGAAATTTTCCTGCTCAATTTAGACATTTGGCTCCAGCATTGGCTAGTAATCCAAATAATAGGGTCGTTTTTATAACAAATAATGATACAACTCATTTAAATAATATTTTGAAGGTTCATTATAAATTAAAAAGGGAAGTTCCTGATGATTGTCATAGATACTTACGTTTCTATGAAGAGTGTGTTAACCACGGACAATCTTGTGCAGAAGCGGCTATTCATTTAAAAGAACAAGGTTTTAAGCCTGATATTATATTTGGTCATACTTGGGGTCAAACAATGTTTATGAAAGATGTATTCCCAGATGTTCCTCTACTTTGTTATTTTGAATGGTTTTATGATAAATATAATGGTGATGTTGGCTTTGATAAAAGAGAAGTTACTATTGATGACTGGGCAAAATTACGTGCAAAAAATGCACATCTTTTAATTGATTTATATAGTTGTGATGCTGGTTTATGTCCTACAAAGTTTCAATTAAAACAATTTCCAAAGGAATTCCATTATAAAATTAAAGTTATGCATGATGGAATTAATACTGATTTCTGTAAACCAGATGAAAATGCAAAATTCTTAGTTAAAGATAAAAATATTACTTTAACAAGAAATGATGAAGTAATAACTTATGCAACTCGTGGAATGGAAGCATATCGTGGATTCCCTGAATTTATGAAGGCGACTGAAAAGTTATTAAAAAAACGTCCAAATTTGCAAGTTATTATTGGTGGTGAAGATAGAGTTTGTTATGGTCCACAATTAGCGAATACAACATATAAAAAGCTAATGTTAGAACAGTTGGATTTGGATTTAAATAGAGTTCACTTTGTAGGTGGGTTACCATTTAATGAATATGTTAACTTACTTCAAATAACATCTGCCCATGTTTATTTAACATATCCATTTGTAGCATCTTGGTCATTGTTAGATGCTATGAGCTGTGCTTGTCCTATTGTTGCTTCATCAACAGAACCAGTAAAAGAGTTTATTCAAGATGGTAAACAAGGCTTACTATTTGATTTTTATGATGTCGATGAGCAAGTCGCAAAAATTGAATATGCGCTTGATAACAAAGATGCAATGCAATCAATGAGAGAAAATGCAAGACAAACAATTATTGAAAATTATAATCTGCAAGACTTATTGCCTAAACATATAGAATATGTTAGAAGCGTTGCAAAACTTATGTAAAAGATTGTTTACAAGATTAGAAAATACCCTCTTTATGTGCTACTATTTTTAGTAGGTAGGTAAAGTTGTATCACATTGTTTAAAGTCAGAGAATGAGTAATTTTTCAAAGAAATTTTTAATATATTTTTTATCAATATTTTTATTAAATTCTAGCCTAGTTTCATTTGCAGTGGAAGAAACAATAAAAGAAGATGAAAAAAATGCTGTTGTAATTGAAAAAGAACCTGAAAAACTAATTTCAGGAAAAATTACTTTTGAAGATATTACAGAAAAAGCAAAAAAACACGCTTATGATATTAAAATTGCTGATTTTGAGATATTAATTGCGAAGCAAGGAATCAGAGACGCTCGTTCGGAATATTTCCCTAAAATAGTTGCAACCGCAGGAACTGAATATACAAAGAATTTCAAAGACTATACAACATCAACAGTTACGACAGTTGGCGATAGTTTTATTAATCCATATACAAGATTTCAATCTATTTTGGGTATAACACTAAGTTACAATGTTTTTGATTTTGGTATCCGAAAAAATAACCTTGATATTATGAAAGAAGATACCAAAGTGAAAGAGCTTCTTGTAAAAGAACAACTTCAAGAACTTGGTTTAACCCTTACAGATAGCTATTGCAAGCTTTTAATTACAAAAAAACAACTTGATATAAACAAAGAAATTTTAGCTCTTGAACAAGATACTTTAAAAATGAAAGAGCGCTTGTTTCAAGCGAAAGAACTTTCTAAAACAGAGTTAAATGACCAAAAAATTAAGGTCAAACAAATAGAAAAAAGAATTTCTGAACTAACATCTATAGCAATTGAATCGTTGAATTGGATTTCTTTCTACACTGGTGAAAATTACGATTTTGAAAACATCACGGTTTCAGAATTTAAAAAACCAGATTTTGATCCAATGGAATCCAATGATTATACAAAAAGTATAACTTGGCAAATTCAAGAAAAAGAACTAAAAAAGAAGGAACTAGAACTTAGAATTGCTAAAAAGAATTACTTGCCAAAAGTAAATGCTTATTCTCGATATTATGTTTATGGTTCAGACCATTCAAGTTATAGGGATGCAATTGATGATACAAGTCCGTCAAACTGGACTGTTGGGGCTTCTGTTATTATGCCTGTTTTTGATGGGTTTAAAACAAGTGCTGCTGTTCAAAAAGCATCCATTGCTTTGCAACAACAAATTGTAAAAAGAGATAAAGCAATTGCTGAATTAATGACAAGGCTTTCTACAATGAGAAGTAATTTGATGTATCTTGAAAACCAAGTTGAAAAGGGAAATGAGCTTTTAGAAGAGCTTATGGATAAAGAAAAATCTACGAAGCGATTGGCAGAAAAACAAATTATCACACCAATTGAATTAAATGATACAAGAGTTCAAGTGCTTGAACAAATGATTGATTATGAAAAAACATCATCAACTGCAATTGCAACTCTAAAAGGAATAGAAATAATAACAACATACTAAAAGGCATAATCTATTATGGATGAACAAAAAGAGCAAAAGAAATTATACAATACGGGCTTAATATCTCTGGAAGTTGTGGCAAAATTCAATCAAATTGATATTGATATGCGTTCAATTGTTAGGAATTATGGCATTGAATCAGCAGATGTTTCTCCTGAGGAGATAATAAGAATTGCACAAAATTCAGGATTTAAAATCAAAAAGAAAAATTTAGGTTTAAAAAATATTCAACCAAAATATCCATTGCCAGCTATTGTTAGACAAAAAGATGATGTGTATCTTGTTGTTTTGGCAATTAAGCAAGATGAAGATAAGGTTATGATTTTAGACCCGCGTGAACAAACTCCAAAAGCTGTTAAAATGTCTGAATTACAGGAAAATTTGCAAGATTTTGTTATTATCTTAAAACATAAATTATTTAATGATGAAGTAAAATTTGGCTTTAAATGGTTTTTTGTTGAAATTTTGAAATACAAAAAAATTGTAGGACAAGTTCTTTTAGGTTCTTTTGTAATTCAATTATTTGGTTTGGTAACACCGTTATTTACTCAGGTAATTTTAGATAAAGTACTTGTTCACAGAACAATTTCAACATTAAATGTTTTAGCCTTTGCATTTATTTTTGTCTCTATCTTTGAACTTTTATTGAATTTAGCTAGAAACTATATTTTTATACATACAACAAATAAAATTGACGCAAAATTAGGTTCTAAATTGTTCAAACATTTGCTTAGATTATATTATGTTTACTTTGAAAATAGACAAGTTGGTAATATTGCAGCAAGAGTTAGAGAATTAGATAGAATTAGAGAATTTATTACAGATAAATCGGTTTCTGTATTAATTGATTTATTATTCTCTGTTGTTTTTGTTGTTGTAATGCTTATGTACAGTGTTAAACTAACAATGATTGCACTTGCTTTTATTGCATTGATTGGAATAATTTTCTTGCTTGTAACGCCAGAATTAAGAGCACGCTTGGAAGATAAATTCCAAATGGGAGCACAGTCAAACTCTTATTTGGTTGAGTCTATAACTGGTATTCAAACAGTAAAATCATTAGGCGTTGAAGGCTCAATGTTTAGAAAATGGGAAGATAAACTGGGCAAATACGTTAAATCAGGTTTTAACTTGGCAATTATGGGTAATTTTACAGGCTCAATTACTAAGTTCTTACAAAAAGCTATGACTATTGCTATTTTATATACAGGTGTTTTACTTGTAATTGAAAATAAGCTTACAATTGGTCAATTAATTGCATTCCAAATGTTTGCAGGTCAATTTAGTGCTCCAACTCTTAGACTTGTTAACTTGTGGAATGAATTCCAACAAACATTGTTGGCGGTTGATAGAATTGGTGATATTTTAAATAGCCCATTAGAAGTTCAATCAGAAACAGCAGTGACAATGAGAAATGTTCAAGGTCATATTAAACTTGATAATTTATCATTTAAGTATAATGTTGAACTTCCAAATGTATTGAATAATGTTAATTTGGAAATTAAACCAGGGTTAAGAGTTGGTATTGTTGGAAGAAGTGGAAGCGGAAAATCAACATTAACAAAGCTTATTCAAAGATTGTATTATCCATCAGAAGGTACTATCTATATTGATGGAATTGATATTAGAAATATAGATCCTATGTGGTTAAGAACCAATATTGGTATTGTTCTTCAAGAAAACTATTTATTCTCTGGTACTATAAAAGAAAATATTGTTTTACCAAGACCAAATATGCCAATGGAAGCAGTTATTAATGTTGCAAGAATTTCTGGAGCTCACGAGTTTATATCTAAACTTCCAAAAGGTTATGATACTCAAGTTGGTGAAAGAGGTTCTAGCTTATCTGGTGGTCAAAAACAAAGAATTGCGATTGCTCGTGCTTTAATTACAGATCCAAGAATTTTGATTTTTGACGAAGCAACATCTGCGCTAGACTATGAATCAGAAAAAATTATAAGAGATAATTTGGCAATGATTACAAAAGGAAGAACAACTTTAATTATTGCGCATAGATTATCAACAATTGTAGACTGCGATTTAATCGTATGTTTTGACGAGGGAAGAATAGTTGAAATTGGAACTCACGAACAACTATTACAACATGACGGATACTATAAAAAATTGTATCTATCTCAAACATAATTAGGAGATGAAACATTGAAACTATTAGATAAGATAAAGAGTTTTCTATTATATAAAGAAAATGATGCACATGAATTTGAACCTTTACTTGCAGAAATTGAGCAGAGTCCAATTAACCCACTAGGGCATACAATATTTTGGTTGGTAATTTCATTTATTGTGTTGGCATCAGCTTGGATGTATTTTGGAAAAGTTGATGTTGTTGTTACTGCGCGTGGTATTGTTATTCCTGCTGGCGAACAAAAAGTTGTGCAATCATTAGATAAAGGTGTTGTTTCATCAATTCTTGTTAAAGAAGGTGATTATGTTGAAAAAGACCAAATTTTAACAATTATTAATCCTGCAGAACATGAACCTGGATTAGAATTGAATAACATTGCAGAAGAACAGGCAAAGGTTTCTGAACAAATTGCTGCTACAAAAATAAAACTTTCAATTGCGAATGATAGAAAAATAAGACTAGAAAGTGTAAAAGATATAATTGCAAAATCTAATTATGATGAAGCTGTTCAAACTGCTGCTACGTTGGCTCACGAATTAAATTCTCTTGAAGCTTCATATACAGAATTAAACAATAGGAAAGAACAATTAGAAAAATTAATTCAAACAATAAAAGCACCGATTGATGGTTATGTTAATAAGGTTGAAATTCATACTATTGGTGGGGTTGTAACTCCAGCACAAGAACTTATGACAATTGTTCCAAAAGATTGTGAACTAATGGTAAAAGCAAAAGTTATGAACCAAGATATTGGATTTATTGAAGAAGGAATGGATGTTTCTGTAAAAGTTGATACATTTAATTTCCAAAAATACGGTATTTTAAAGGGTGTTGTAACTATTGTTGGCGTGAATAGTATTGAAGATGAACGTCTAGGACCAGTTTATGAAGTATATGTAAAACCACAAAATACAACATTAATGGTTGAAGGAAAAGAACAATCGATAAAAACTGGTATGTCTACAACAAACGAAATTAATATTGGAAAAAGAAGAATTATCGAATTCTTTATCTATCCTTTAATTAAGTACTTAGATGAAAGTATAAAAGTTCGTTAATTATATTCCAGATATTAAAACGAAAATTAAGACAATTGGCGCGATAAACTTTAATAGAATGTTAAATGCATATCCAAAGAAAGTTTCTCCAAAGTTGTCTTTCCATAAACTTTTTATACACCATCCTGCAATTAAACATATTAACAAAGTATTGAATGGTAATAAAATATTTGAGGTCGCATAATCTAGGAAATCGAAAAAAGTCTTACCTAAAAGTTTAAAATCACCCAAAATGCTAAATGATAATGTAGCAGGAATGCTTATAATAGCGATAATAGAACTTGTTATTATTGTTGCTTTTTCTCTTGTCATTTTGAACTGATTTATGAATGATGCTATTGCTGTTTCAAGCATACTTATGCCTGATGTAATTGCAGCAAAAAATAGCAAAACGAAAAAGATAAATCCAAAAAATGTTGGGAATGGTAATTGCGCAAACATTTCTGGTAATGAAATAAATGCTAATGTAGCACCAGCACTCGGCGTAACACCAAAAGAAAATACTATAGGGAATATCATAACTCCAGCAGTTATAGCAATTAATGTGTCACAAATAATTAGGGTATATGCAGATTTAACAATGTTTGTATCTTCACGCATATAACTACCGTATGTGAGGACTGCTCCCATTCCAATACTTAGTGTAAATAAAGCTTGTCCTAGCGCAGTTAAAATCATTTGTTTATCAAATTGAGAAAAATCTGGTTTGAACATAAATGTCAAACCTTCTTTTGCGCCAGGGAGACTTATTGCATATAAAGCCATAATAAATAACATAATGACAAACATTGGCATCATTATATTATTTGCTTTTTCTATTCCCTTATTTACACCTTTATATGGAAAAATTGCTGTAAGAAATAAGAAAAATAGTGTTAGTATGCAGGGAACCCATGTTTGGGAACTAAAAGATGAAAAATAGTTAGTAAAATTATCAGGGATATTATTTGATAAAAATATCCAAATATAATTTATAATCCAGCCCCCAACTACAAAGTAAAAACAAGGAATCAATAGTACTGTTAAAATACAAAGCCAACCAAACCATTTGAATTTTGGATTTATTTTTTCAAATGCGCTTACTGTATCAGTTCTATGAATTTTGCCAATAAGGAGTTCACAGCATAACGGAATTACGCATAAAAATCCAATTAACAGTAAATATGTTAAAAGAAATATTGCACCACCATTTTCTCCCATAATATAGGGGAAACGCCATATATTTCCAAGTCCAACTGCACTGCCAACAGTTGCTATAATAAAGCTAATGTGAGAACTCCATTGCTGTCTATCTTTTTCCATAATATCACCCTAGTTTTTACACAAAAAAGATACCATATTTTCGCTATTTTGTTAAGATTAATGTTTTAAATAGCAAAAAATATTTTTACAGGTATTATATAGACAGGTCTTTTTATAAATTAGGAGTATGTGATGAAAATTGCTAGCATTCAATCATCGGCGTCTTTTGGTAGAGCTTTAACAACGCCAGAAAAAAAAGAGTATGAAAAAACATTAAATGATGCAAGAAAACAATTAGGTATTGATAAAACAACTGCAACTGTTTTTGATTTTAGTGTTCCAACAGCTAAAAATGATACAGGTATTGGTACAAGTTTTTCAACTGATGCACAAAAAATGGCAGGTTTGTTGAAAACAATGTGTGGCGTAAATTCAATTCAATTACAACCTCAAGGTGAAATTTCAAATTATGTTCGTTCTCCATATTCAGGAACAGGTTTTTCGCTAGGTATGCATATTATTGATTTGACAAAATTACAAGGTGAATCATACGGTAAATTGTTGACACCTGCAGATATGAAATCTGATTATATGCAAAGAACTACTGACCATGACAATGTAAAATACGATAATGTATTTGCTCCAGATGGTCAAAAAGCAATGCTTAGAAAAGCATATGCACGTTTTCAAAAACTTGATGAAACTTCACCTATGAAGAAAGATTTTGATAAGTTTAAAAAAGATAATGCATATTGGGTAGAACGCGATGCTTTATTTGAAGCTGCTGCAATTGCAAATGGTTCTGGGGATATGCGAAATTGGTCACAAAGAGACCAAAATATATTTGCAACAAAACAAGGCGATCAAGAAAGAATTGCTCAGTTAAAATATGTGAAAGATGAAGCTGGCAATAATGTTGTTGATTTTGAACAATTTGTTCAATTTATTGCTGATAAACAACAAAAAGAATCTAAAGCTGAGTTTAACAAACAAGGTATAGATATTTATGGTGATTGCCAAATTGGTTTTTCTCAAAAAGATTTTTGGGCTCATAAATCAGCATTTTATCCAACATATGAATTTGGTTGCGAACTTGATAGCGGTAAGTTTTCTTGCTGGTCCCCTGCAATTAACTTTGAAGAATTAAATGGTGAAGCAGGAGAACTTTTATATAATAAATTTGATACATTCTTCAAACGTTATGATGGTGTAAGAATTGATGCTGCTTGGCAATTGATTAACCCATTAATTTGTGAACCTTGGACAAATAAAGGTCAATCTGTATTTGATAACAATGGTAACAAATTAGGTCACAAATTAATTCATCAACCACGAGTTCCAAATGGTGGAAGAAAAATCATTAAAGACATAGTTCTAAAGGCTGCAGATAAAAATAAAGTAGCTCACGATAAAATTTTCTTAGAATTATTAGGTGGTAATTCTTATGATTCTTTAGATGCTGTAAAAGGTTTAGGTACAACTCTAATTCATATCACTAGATATGGTGGTGATAACTGGGGTAGAGTAAAATATTATGAATCTCGTGGTGATAACAAATATCAAAATATGAAGCCAGGAGAGTATACAATTGGACCTGGAACACATGATGATTATAGTTTAATGGAACAAGTAGAAAATGGTCGTGAACGTTCTGGTTATTTGGCTTACGACTTGCATTTAAACCCTGCAGAATTGTCTTCATCTCCTGCTAAACTATCTGAAGCTGTATATGCAGAACTGTTTACTACAAAAAATCAGTTTGCAACACTTCCTGATTTATTCGGTTCAAGAAGAAGAATCAATGTTCCAAATACAACAGATGGAAACTGGTCATACCGTGCACCAAGAGATTATGAAAAACAATATCATGAGAACTTGGCAAAAGGTAGAGGACTAAATACTGCGGATGCATTAGCTAAAGCTTTAAAAGCAAAACAGTTTGGTAGACCATCTACTTTAACTCATAAATTAGAGCATTTCGCAAATATACTAAAACAACAAGGACCAATGACAACAGAAGAAGCGGATAGAACTATTCTGAACGCATAAAATAGTCATTAAGAGAAAGAGCCGTTATCAAGAAATTGATAGCGGCTCTTTTTGTTTCTTTATATATTTTTAATATCTGATTTCGTTGACTTTCATGGAAATTTATGATGTATTATAAATAGAGATTTTATTCACGAAAAGGAGCCGAAACATTATGACTACAGAAACAGTAAAAGTAGTTGAAACAATAGAACAATTGGAAGAATTGATTTCTAGAGTTAGAAAAGCCCAAAAGATTTTTGAAACTTATTCTCAAGAACAAGTTGATGCTATTTTTAAAGCAGCTGCTACAGCTGCAAATAAAGCACGCATATCTCTTGCAAGAATGGCTGTAGAAGAAACTGGTATGGGAGTTTTAGAAGATAAAATAATTAAAAATCATTACGCTTCTGAATATATTTATAACAAACATAAACATGCTAAGACTTGTGGCATTATTAGAGAAGATAAAGCAAATGGTATTAAAATTGTTGCAGAACCTTTAGGTGTTATTGCTGGAGTTATTCCAACAACAAACCCAACTTCCACTGCAATATTTAAAGCGTTAATTGCGCTAAAAACTAGAAATGGTATCATTTTCTCTCCACACCCAAGAGCAAAAAACTGCACAATTACAGCTGCTAAATTGGTTTTAGATGCTGCTGTTAAAGCAGGTGCTCCAGAAGATATTATTGGTTGGATTGATGTTCCATCATTAGAATTAACTAATGGTTTAATGACATCTTCTTCAATTGATTGCATTTTGGCAACAGGTGGTCCTGGCATGGTTAAAGCTGCATACTCATCTGGTAACCCAGCTCTAGGTGTAGGTCCTGGTAATACTTCTGCTGTGATTGATGAAACCGCAGATATTAAAATGGCTGTTTCTTCAATTTTAATGTCAAAAACATTTGATAATGGTATGATTTGTGCTTCAGAACAAGCTGTTATTGTTGTAGACAGTGTTTATGAAGAAGTAAAAAAGGAATTCCAATATAGAGGTGCTTATTTAGTAAGTGAAGCTGAACAACAAAAAATGATTGATTTACCATTTATCGATCCAAAACGTGGTACTGCTCATCCAAATATTGTTGGACAGCCAGCTTATAAAATTGCACAATTGGCAGGTTTTGAAGTACCTGTAGATGCGAAAATTTTATTAGCAGAAAGACCATCTGTAGATTGGGAAGATCCATTCTCAAGAGAAAAATTATCTCCAATCTTATCAATGTATAGAGCTGCAAATTATGAAGAAGCTGCTGAAATGGCTTATGAGCTTGTTTATAAAGGTGGTGCTGGTCATACTGCTGTTTTATATACGGATGAACGTTCTCAAGTTAGAATTAATGAATATGCTGAAAAAATGCCAACTTGTAGAGTTTTAATTAACTCTCCATCTTCACAAGGTGGTATTGGTGATTTATATAACTTTAAGTTAGAACCATCTTTAACTTTAGGCTGCGGTTCTTGGGGCAAAAATGCTGTTTCAGGCAACGTAGGCGTTGAAAATTTATTGAACTACAAAACCGTTGCTGAAAGGAGAGAAAATATGTTGTGGTTTAAAGTTCCATCTAAAATTTACTTTAAAAGAGGTGCTACAGATTTAGCTCTTCGTGAATTAGAAGGCAAAAAACGAGCATTTATTGTAACAGATAGATTTTTATTTAATTCTGGTGCAGTAGATACTATCACAAAAGTTTTAGATGAAATTGGTATTGAACATGAAGTATTTTTTGATGTTAAACCAGATCCAACATTATCTACAATTAACCAAGCATTAACTATTTTAAGACCATTTGAACCAGATGTGATTATTGCATTAGGTGGTGGTTCTCCAATGGATGCTGCAAAAATTATGTGGTTAATGTATGAACAACCAGATACAAACTTCGAAGATATTGCTATGAGATTTATGGATATCAGAAAAAGAATTTGTGCTATTCCTGATTTGGGTAAAAAAGCTATTATGGTTGCTATTCCTACAACATCTGGTACTGGTTCAGAAGTAACACCATTCTCTATTATTACGGATGAAGAAGCGCAAGTTAAATACGCTATTGCTGATTATGCTCTAACACCTAATATGGCGATTGTTGACCCTAACTTTGTAGATAGTATGCCAAAAGGTCTAACTTCTGCATCAGGTATTGATGCATTAGTTCACTCAATTGAAGCATATGTATCTTGTATGGCTACAAACTTTACAAATTCTAATGCATTAGAAGCTATTAAATTAGTATTCAAATATTTAGAAAGATCATACACTAATGGTGCTTCAGACCCAATTGCTAGAGAAAAAATGCACTATGCTGCAACAATCGCAGGTATGGCATTCTCTAATTCATTCTTGGGCTTATGTCACTCTATGGCTCACAAACTTGGTGCTATGTATCATGTACCACACGGTGTAGCTAATGCATTATTAATCAGACAAATTATGAAATTCAATGCGTCTGATGCGCCTAAAAAACAAGCTACATTCCCACAATATAAATTCCCAAATGCAAAGGTTAAATTTGGTCAAATTGCTGACGAACTTAATCTTGGTGGTAAAAATGATGATGAAAAAGTTGAGTTATTAATTAATGCTGTTGATACATTGATGAAAGCTATTAATCTTCCAAATTCTATTAAAGATTTTGGGGTTGATGAAAAGACATTTATGGACAACCTAGATGAATTAGTTGAATTAGCTTATGATGACCAATGTACAGGTGCAAACCCAGTATATCCATTATTGGCTGATATTAAACAAATTTACATTGACGCATATAATGGTGTTGTGTAGTTAGATAGTTCAGAAAGAGGAACGTGATAAACGTTCCTCTTCTTTTTTGATGAGGTTAGGTTATGAAAAAAACTCTTTCAGATAAAGTAATTAATAGATTAACTTTATATCATAGTATTTTGACGGATTATATTGAAAAGGGTATAGAATATATTTCAAGTCCTCAAATTGCAGAATTATTACATGTTGATAATACTCAAGTTCGTAAGGATATTGCTCTTTTGAACTACAAAGGAAAATGTAAAGTTGGCTATAAGGCGAAAGAATTAAAAATTTTAATAGAACAGACTTTAAAATTCAAAGAAGTTAAAACGGCTTTTATTATAGGTGCTGGTAATTTAGGAATGGCACTTGCAAAATATGATAATTTTGAAGCTTATGGATTTAATATTTCTGCTTTATTTGATAATTCTCCAGAAAAAATTGGTTCTATGATTAACGGTAAAGAAATTTTTAATCTGAATGAATTTCCAAAATATGCAAAAAAATATGATGCCAAAATAGCTATTCTTACTGTTCCAAGACAGCATGCTCAAGATGTTTCTGATTATCTTATTAATGCTGGAATAAAGTATATTTGGAATTTTACGCCGTGTGTGTTGTCTGTTCCAAAAGATGTCCAAGTTTGGAATGAAAATTTAATTGGTAACTTTTTGCAATTTACAGTAAATCTTAATGTGTAAGCAAAAAATATATTTATCGGTGTTAAATACAGTATTATGAAGATTCCGCCGATTGCATTAAATATGTATAAGTATCCATTGAAAAGTGCAAATATTGCACAGGTTTCTTCTGTAAGTTTTGGTAAAGAAGCTGTTTACAGAATAGATAAAGATATGAATTGTGAAAGATTTGAGTCTTTAGCTGATATGTCTGCAAAAACAGGTATGAATCTTCCTTTGATTAATGCAAGTTTGGCGGGTCGAGTAAATATGGTAGATAATTATGTTGTTGCCTATGCTCGTGATCTAGAAAAAATCGGTGCAAATGGTACATTATATTTTGATATGCAAAAGGTAGCAAGATTGCTACAGAAAAAAGCTTATCCTAAAGCTGTTTACGCAATTGATGTTAATGGTAAATATAAAAAATATTTAGATAGAGAAGCGCTTGCAAAAGGCTTGGGAAGAAAAGAAGTTTCAATCGCTGAGGTTTATGATGGCGAGGTTAAGACTATTGCAGGACATACTATTGTAAAAGCATCTAAAGTTGAAACAATTATGCAAGATGGTTCTATTATTGTTGAATCGAAAAAAATACAACAGATTCTTTCTTCTAACCCAATAGAAACAGCGTTATATGCGGTTGATGAAGCTGGAAAACAAATGAAGTTCGCTAATCAAACAGCACTTATTGAAGAACTTGGCTGTTCTCGTGTTTCTGTTTATAACGTGTTAAGTGGTAAAACGAAAAAAATTAAAGGATATTATTTGTTTTCTGCAGATGATGTTGAAATAAAGAAAAAAGATGGAACACGTCAGTATGATAAAAAGAAGGCTATGAAATTAATTGCAAAATTAAATGAACCAGAAATAATTGCTTATAAATTTGATGAAAATGGTAGATATGTTAAATGTACTCCTGAAGAAATAGCGCAGATGAGCGGTTTGAAAGGAAATGATTAACATTTTTTTATAAAAGAGCAATTTCTTTTGAAAAAATAACTTTATATAAATACGGTTAGTAATTTTTGGGTTGGTTTATGTCTTATTTAAGTATAAATACAAAAGAATTAATGGCAGAAAAATGTAGAGCTCAAGCAGCTGAAAGACGCTACTTTGGGAACTCTGTATTAGCTGAAGTTGATAGAGATATGAGACTTCAATCATATAATTTGAAATCAGATGTATATCTTTCAAAAGATGGTATGGATGATGGTAAAATCAGCTTTGGCGAAAAATTAGTTAACTTTGGAAAAGGACTTGTTGCTCCTATTAAGAACATATTTTCTTCTCCTAAAAATATTGCTATTACTGCTTTATCTGCTCTTGGTGCTGCAGCTCTTATTGTTATAACAGGTGGTGCAGCTGCTCCAGTAATGGTTGGCGCAGGTATTATTGGTGGTGGTATTCAAATTGCTAAAGGTATTCAAAAACAAAGTAATGCAGTAACTGATGCTCAGGCAGCTGAAGCTTGGAAAGATATGGGTTCTGGTACATTTACTGTTGGTGCATCTGTTGCTGGTGCAAAAGCTTCATTAAAAGCAGTTGGGGTTAACACTCAAGGAATGTCTGCTTGGAAAGCAGCTGGTAAATGTCTAACTGATTTACCGAAATATGCAAAAACAGCATATAAAACTGGCTATGCTAATATTTCTAAAATAATTGCTTCAATTAAAAAACCTACAGTTCACGTAAATAATGATAATGTTATTTATGTTGAATCATCTGAAGCAAGACCACAACTTCCTTCTGGTAAAAAAGCAGTAACTCCTGAACTTCCAGCAGCTCAAGAAATAAAACAATTGCCAGCTGGAAAGGAAGTAAAATTGTTGGAAGCACCAAAGTCTACAACTCCTGATGTTATAGAATTGCCTCCACCATCAACTCCAAGTCCAGTTATTGAATTGCCAGAGTCTATGGCTGGTGCAACGCCAGTAGAAACAAAAGTGACTCCTAGCGCTGTTAATGTGACGGAAATAATTGGAAAAGATGGAAAAGTTATAAAAATTGATACAACACCAAAACCAATTACAGAAGTAATTAAAGATTCATACAAAGCAAAACTTGAAGCGGCGAGCGCAGCTCAAAAATCTCAAAAGGTGGCAAAACCATCATTAGGCTCAAAAGTAAAAGATGTATTTAATACGTTTGGCTTATTTAAACCAAAGAATAAATAATAAAAAAGGGAACTATTAAAGTTCCCTTTTTTAAATCTATATTAAACGCGTCTTTTGCGAGCTGCTTCAGATTTGCGTTTTTTCTTAATGCTAGGTTTTTCGTAACGTTCACGACGTTTGATTTCAGAAAGGATACCTGCTTTTTGGATTTTCTTTTTAAATCTCTTTAAAGCGCTTTCGATACTTTCGTTATCTCCTACTCTTACTTCTGGCATTAGCTTTTCACCACCTTCATTAATTTCTTATCTTTATGATAGAAATATAGCAAGAACAAAAATATATTTCAACCCCATGTAAAAAAGCCTCCTGATTGAATCAAGAGGCTTTTAAAATTGATTTAACTAAGACTAGTTAGGAATTACTAAATCTTGAGTTAATTCTAACCATACATAGTCGCCGTCGTTTGCTTTGTATGTTCTACCAGGAGTTGTTAAACCTGTTAATAGACCAACACCAGCACCAACAGGAGCACCGATAGCAACACCAGAGTCTGTGCTATCGTCGTGGCCTTTCATATTAGCAATACCAATACCAGCGCCAGCACCAACTAAAGCACCACCTAATGTATAACCAACAGGTTTTGCCCATCTGTTTTCTGTTAATACACCGTTGTTGTTTAATACGTTAGCTTTGAATGGAACAGTAACACCTGAAGGTAAAGTCATTGTTTCGAATTCTACAGTAACTTTATCATTTTTGTTCCACCATTTTTTAGGTTCAATAGAAGTAATTTTTGCTTTCATTGTTGTTTTTGCAGGAATTACTAATGTACCTTCTTTTGTGAAGATGTCTTCTTTAGCTGTGAATGTAACTACATCGCCAACTTTTGCATCTTTAGATGTGAAGTATGTGTAGAAGTAACCTTTGATGATGTTTTTAGCTAAAACGATTTTGTTTGCGCTTGTAACTTTAACTTCATCAACTTCTGCTTTGCTTGTAACATCTAAGTGTTCTGTAGAAAGAAGAGTTTCTTTGCTTACATATTGTTCTTTAACAGCGCCGATTTGTTGTTTTAGTTTGTGTAATAATACAGCAGCTTCAGCTCTGTTTAATTTTTTGTTTGGTAATAATTCGTCAGCATCTGGGTAGTTTACATAAACGCCAAGGTCAATAGTTTTAGCATATTGACGAGTAGCCCAAGCTGGAATATCTGCTTTATCTTCAAATGGGTTTAAAGATTTAACATTACCTTTGTAATCTTTTGTGATATGGCTGATAACAGAAGCAGCTTCTGCTTTAGTCATAACTCTATCTGGTTTAAATGTGCCATCGTTGTAGCCATAGATTAAACCTAATTTAGATGATAATAAGATATCACCGTAGTCAGCTCTTGAAGATGTTACATCTGAGAATGGATTTTCTTCAATAATTGTAGCTGTTCTGTGACCTAAAGTCTTTAAAAGCGCTGTGTTGAAATCTGATCTTGTAACATCTTTTTCAGGATAAAATGCTTTTTTATCTAGAGAAAGAATACCGTCATTAACAACTGCTGTGATTTCTTTGTTAGCCCAATAATCTGCTGGAACATCTTTATAAACGTCAGCATTTGCAGCATTGAAAGAAGTTAACATGAAAACTACAGCAAACATAGCTAAAATCTTTTTCATTTTTCTCTCCAATCGTAAAGTAAAAACTAAACTAATCAAGTAAATTATATAATAATAATTTTTTTCATGCAATAAAATCGAACTTGTATAAAAAACATGTTTGTATAATAATAATTTGCGGATGCGCTTGTAGCTCAGTTGGTAGAGCAGTTGACTCTTAATCAATTGGTCGAGAGTTCGAGTCTCTCCAAGCGCATTTTTTATTATTGACCTTTGATTTTTTTATGATAAATTAAAAATATAAGCAATGGGCGTGTGGCGAAATTGGTAGACGCACTTGACTTAGGATCAAGCGCCTTCGGCATGGGAGTTCGAGTCTCTTCACGCCCACCATATCAAAAAAGACGGATTTTAAAATCCGTCTTTTTTGTTTGAAATAACTTGCATTGAATCCCTTTTTATTCTGATTCCTTAGTGTTTGTGAAACAAGTAGAGTTTTGAATCTTGTTTTATACAAGTAATTTTGGATATTCCTATTGTATTTAATATACAAAATGCTATTATTTTTATATAAATTTTTATATAAAATAATGGATGTGTGAGTATTATGAATTCAGATAAAGAAAAAGGTTTAAGTGATAATAATAAAAAGAAATCTGATAAAAATGTTCTTTTTCGTATTCTTTTATCCATTATTTTTATAATTGTTTTCTTCTTTATACTTTTTGGGGTAAAAGACTTTTCAAAAACAATAGTTCAAAAAATAATAAAAACTGATACTAAAAATCCTGTGACTATATCAGAAAAGTCACAAAGAGAACTTGAAGAAGCAATACTTATATATGGTGTTGTTTATGGGAATACAGATATTATTAGAGATTTTTGCTCTGAAACAGGATATATTCCAGAAGAATATATCAATTTGTTTGAAAATTCATTTTATAAAACCTCTCAGTATATGAATAAACTTTTTGATGAATTTCAGAAGAAATATAAAATGAACCCTATTTCATATTATAAAAGTAGTCATAAAAGTGAATTTATTCAGGTATATGAAAATGATTATGCATTGTATAAAAAATATTCGTATGATGAAGATATAACGAAAAAAGCATATTGTATGTCTTTTGATAAGATGAAAAAGAATCTTGTTAGTGAAAAGATTTCTACTTTTGCCAAAATGTATCCAAATATATTCTTTGATAGTGATTATAAGAAAATTCAAGAAAAAAGTAGACGATATGTAAATGAATTAGTTCCCGAAAATTTTCTTGCAGAAAAACAGTATCCAGAAACTGAACTTTTGTTTTCCAAAAAGTGGGATTTATTTAATTTGTACAAGTTTCAAAGTTTAACTGAGAAACAAAGGATTATTGCGTTTGAGAATATGGATGACGGCTTATATACAATGTCTGACTTGTTAATTGGTTTTGTTGAGCCAAATAAACAATATCAAATAGCACAAAATTATTGTATTTCAAAACAATACAAGGATGGAACTTACAATTTGGGTAAAGTTAATTGTACGAATTATAAAAAGATAGAAGAATTGCCATATGAACATTGTGAATGGTTTACATATTCAGATGAGCAAGGTGTTTATTATGTTAAATATGATTTGAATAAGTTATGGGATGAATTTAAATCTAAAGGTATAGAAAAAGTAGAAGAAGAAATAGAAAATGAAGTAATTCGTTATAAAGAAAATAATCCAGTTTAAAAGTGCTTAATTAGAAATGTGGTATACGGAAGAAATAATTGAAGAAATCAATGAAGAATTCATGTGTGTTATGTCACAATACACTGAATGTCTTGATTTTATGATTAAAATCAAATTGAAAGATAGTAATGCTATTGAATATCTGCAACAAGGATATGGTAGACGAATTTCTATTTTAAAATTTTGTTGCAAAAGAATATTCGAAATTTTTCCGCCAGACAGAACCGAATTATTAAAAGAAGATGAATTAGACGAATTAGATATATTTATACAGTCTTTTTTTGTAAATATTTATGGTATAATTGATAATTTGCTTTGGATTATTAATTTTGAAAAAAATTTAGACTTGGAAAATCTAAAGGTAAAAATTACAAATGAACGGATAAAACAATTTTTTTCTAATGACTTTAATTCTTATTTAGATAATAGACAAAAAAATTCTTTTTCTGAGTGGTATGAAAAAGAATGTAAAACCTTTAGACATTCTCTTTGTCATAGGATTCCATTATATGTTCCTCCTTCATATATTTTTGATTATGAAGAATATATGAAGTTAGAAAATAAAAAATTAGAATCATTAAAAAATAAAAAACAAAAACAAGCAAAAAAGATTGAAAAAGAACAATTGAAATTTTGCCATAACTATCCTTTTTTTACGCATTCCTTTTGTGAAAAAGCACCTCGGGTAAATATTCATACTCAAATAATTAAGAATTCTTCTATGATTATTGAATTTATAAACAAATTTTTTGATGGAACAAATTTATAGTGTTTGGATGTTTTGTTTTATATTCTTACCATTTTTAGCTATAATTATTCTGTGTATGAAATGAAAAAATTAAATTTTTAACTAAACTTTTCAAATGTTTGGTAAAAAATTTGACTGAAATATTGTGTTGAGTGAAATTTGCCAAATATAATTTAGAGGTTTTTAAATAGTGATAGATAAGATTGAATATCAAAAAGAAAAATACATTGCATTTGTAGATGTGCTAGGTTTCTCTAGTATGGTTAATGATTTTAAATTTAATGAGTATTATGATGCTAAATTTAATTTAACAAGTCAAGATGCATTTCATGTTGTAAATGAATATTACCATAAGCTTCTATTAGAATTATATCTAGAACAAAAATCAGATCTTGAAATTACTGTAATTTCAGATTGTATTATTGTTTCATCTAAAACCCTTGAACCATTGATTCTATTTTTGTTTTATTTGCAAAGTAATATGATATATCATGATGCGGCAAATGCAAAAATTTTGATGAGAGGCTATTTGACTAAGGGCAGATTTGTTCATAATCAAAAAGAGAATTTGATTGTGGGCGAAGCATATCAAAAGGCAGTTAAAGGTGAAAAAGAAACTATATTTCCTCGTATTGAAATAGATAATGTTATTTTAGATGAGATACAAGCACCGTATGATATATTGATTGTAAAAGATCTAAATGACTCTAAATATTATGTTAATTATTTAATAAGAGAAAAGTTTGTTAATATGTGTTGTAGAATTCCCCTCGAAAACTTTATTGAAGATAAAATTCAAAAATATGAAACCCAAAAAAATATACAATCTAAATATATTTGGCTTAAGGAATATCATAATAGGATAAAACAATACAAATTGACAGAACAGGATATTACTAAAGTTAATTTTCTATTCCAATCTTGAGAGACTGTTATATAGTAAATTATTATATTAAATATTGCAGTAATTCTAATGGTAAAACAAAATTGTTAAGATTGTTTTATGATAATTCTTTTTATTCATTAATATCTTTTTTATGAATATTGTTTTTCATTGGTTCTTTATCAATTATTAAAAGATTTTTGTTTAAATTACTTAGCATATCGCTTCCAGAATATTCAAAAATTTCGGGCATTTCTAGTGGCTGTTTTTGTCCTAAATATATTGCTTTTACTATTCTTGTTTTTGGGTCAAAACCCGTTATTTTAAATTGAGCGTTTCGTGGCAATAATACTTCCTCTTCACTGCTCATTCTTGAACGAGCGTGTGATGGCAACATAGAATCTTCGATAAAAGTTGTGTTTTGGGGAAGTTCTATTTCTAGTATTATTTTATCTCCGTACATTGCAAATTGTTTTGCAACTTGTTTGCTTTTTGATGTTGAAACAAAGGCTTTTTCTGTGTAAATATCTGTTTTTGATTTTCCTTGCAAAATGTCATCGAGTTCTTTTGTTAAAAGTGCACCTCTATATACTGTCATTGGTGTCTTATTTTTTAGTTTATTTGGAACTAGTTTAAAAAGTTTATCCAATGCTTCAATATCATCATTAACTAATATACTTTCAGTGTATCCACTTCTTAAAGCATTATTAATTTGTTCAAAATAGCTATTTTGAGTGTATCTTGAAAATACACTCATTAATTTGCTCGGAGCCCAATCTTCGCAATCTTTTGAATTAAGATTCGAAATTGGTTTATCATATTTTTCAAAATTTGTTTTGAAATAATCGTTTTTCATACATTCATAAAATATTGTAAAAAATGAAAATTGCTCTATTTTTGATTATAATATTCTTCATCTTTTAGACGATTTTTTGTGCCCATTTGAGGATATTGCTCTGTTTGTTCTGGTATAAGTCCGAAAATTGATGCAAATCCTACAATTATGAATAATATTGGGAAAATTAGGAAAACATAAAAAAATGTATTTTCTAATGTTTCTTTTTGTGGGTAACAATCTTGTGGATCTTGAGAATTATAAAAGATTTTTCTAGGTTTTGTTGATGGTTTAATACTAGATGAAAAGTTTGATGTACACACATATTTTTGTCCATTTACAATATATGTAAAATGCGGAGTGTACATTATAGAATCTTTACTTTTTTTTGTTGTGTAAGTTGTTTTTATTGAATTTGTACTGGAGTCTAAGTTTGTCATTCTGTTCTCGTCCATTTTAATCATAAAATAACAAAAACCTAGGAAAACACTACCTACCAGAATACAAGATAATCCTTTTTTAATTCTCATTTTATTATCCTTTTTTTTCTTCACTTTTATATTGTGCCCAGATAATAAATTTATAAACAAAAAACTAAGAATAGCTTGTATTCTCTTAATAATTAAGAATAAAAAAGCGGGTAATTTCTACCCGCTTTTTTTTTAGTTATTTACACATCACATTTGCAATATTCGTCGTTATGCATATCGCAGTTTGGTTGCAAAAACATTGTTGCAACTGCTGAAATACCAACAAGTGAATATATTATTCTTGCAAGTAACGTCATATCTCCAAAAATTAGGCTAACAAGGTTGAATCCAAATATCCCAATTAGTCCCCAATTTATTGCCCCAATTAAAACTAAAGCATAGGCAGTATAGCGTAAAATATTCATAAGATACCTCCATATTCCTTTCCTTTTTTATATTGACATATTTAAAATTTTTTACATCGCTGTGTTAGGCTAACTCTTTTGGAGAATTTTTATAGTAAAAAAGACGGTTTTTAAAACCGTCTTTTTTTGAATATTTTGTTTTTATGGTTTAACTCTACAATAACCTGTTGCAGTTATGTTTCTATACCAAGCCCAATTATCTTGGATTCCTTTCATATAATATTCACCTGTTTGAGTATTTATTTTAATAGTTCTAAAGTGGTGTCTGATTGATGGTTCCCAAAGTGGATCGTACATTTTTAATGTTTGTTTTTTATTTGTTAATTTCACTCTATCCACTTTTTTCATAATATGTGTTTTTTCTGGCTTATAGTATTTATGCATTGTGTTTGAATATAAATTTCCATTTTTCATTACAAAATAGTCGTTATATTCTTCAAAATCATCAATGCTTCCATCAACCCTTTTTGCATAACATTCCAATATTGCGCCATCTTGTAATGGGTATTTGAATGCTTCCCCTTTTGTTAATTTTGTCATTCCAATTTTTGTTAGCAAAACTTTGGGTGTTGAAATATCTTTTGCAGCAAAAACAACATTGGATGTTAAAATCAATCCCAAAATAGCAATTAATACTTTTTTCATAAAATCTCTCTACCTTATATAAGTCACACTGTGATTATATCATGTTTTTTAATCTTATTTCTTTCTTAATTCAGAGATTATGTAAATTTCTCTTTGGTTTTGTCTTTTTGTGATAATGCCTTTGTATTCAAAATTTTTATTAATATACTCTCCAAATCTTTCATATTGCTCTTTTGAAAGTGTTAGTTTCCCGCTAACTCTTTTTAATGATGGAGGGAATTTATCTAATTTTGAATCTGCAATATTGATATTTCCTCTTACTTCTTCTACATCTTTTAGTAAGAAATTTTCGTTAATATTTAACAAAGAAATCGGTATTATTGATGATTTATCATCTATATGGACAATTGGTTTGTAACTAAGAAGTGATATTTTTCCATTTTCTAATCGTTGAACGTACGATGATGGGTATAAAATTTTTAATGCAGAAAAACTATCTTGGTTTTTTATTGCGGAACTTAGAGAAGTTGTTTTTGAAGTATCTTCAACTTTTGTTACTTCTGCTAATTTTTGGCTTATTAATAATTGTGTGTATGCAAATGGCAACTCTGAATTATAACCAGATTCACATTTTAAATTTTTTTGTATATTGTTTTTTTTGTCATTTGAAATTGCGTTGATAGAAGAAAGAAATGTTGATACAATGTGCCTCATTGATGAAGGGATAAAGTTGTCATTCTTCTTTCCTTGGATTTGTGAAATTCTGCCATTATATGTTGTAATTGCTGCTTTTGATGACCATTGTTGTTGTGCATTTCTTTCTAAATATATATAGAAATGACCATCTTTAATTACTTCTTTTGCTTTGTTAAATCTGGAACGAGTACACCAGTTTGGATTGCTTAAATTCTCAACAACAGAAACTTCTCCTGCACTTGGTGGTGAAAAACGTGATTTTGGTATTTTTACCCATAGTGAAGAAAAATCTTTAGCGGATAAATTAGGTGTTTTTTCGATTGGTTTACCTTCTTTTTCATATATTATATGGTTCTCAAAAGATGGGTTTGTGATTATTTCATTAATTGTATTTTCAATAAGAGTTGAATTGTATTGCGCCATAAATTTTGTTGGTGTTATGTTTGGCGAACTCATATAATTTCCATCCTTGTCAAAAAAACATTCTTGAACAGTTTCTTCAAGTGCTTTTTCGTCAAATGGTGAAGGGATTATTCTGTTTGAATCTTGTAGTGATGTTGTTAAAGATGAAAGTACAAAAAGTTTTAAATCTGGATGTTCACTTAGGCTTTCTTTTAATGTTGAATTTTTTTTGCCAGCGGTTATTTCTTCTAAAGATGTAAACCAATGATTTAGTGTGTCTTTTCGTGCTTTATTTACCATCATTACTTCGTATTCTTTTACGTCAGTTGCAACGTGTGATGGAAGTACTACTTTTGCTGGTATAGAACTAAATTGTGAAACAACAGGCGCCCTGTGGTGTCTATTTGTTTTTTCTGCGGCTATTGTGATTTTTTTATTTTTATTTGGTTCTATTGGTTTTTTGTTTTCTGGAGGTTGTCTTTTTGAACCATGAAAACTGACAAAAGTATCAGCTCCAAGTTGAGGTCTTTTTGTGAAGCTTTTGTTTAAATTATAAAAATTATTATTATGTATATTTTGAAACGAAGATATTAACATAATTTATACCTTGGGAAATTATACTAACAAAAGGTATGAACATGTTTTTTTTTGCTATTGCCATTCTTTTAGTATTGTTTCGTATAGATTGTTGCCAGAATTTGTTACTTTTAAAGTTCTTTTAGGGAGTGTCGCAACTGGTGAAGTTTTTGTGTTTACTTTCCCGGTTGCAATTTTTATATGTTTTAATAAATCTATTTCATCTATTCCAAAATCTGATAATGAAACAGCGATGTTACCATTGAAAGAAAGTGTTGAATTGTAATTTTTTATAGTTAACATTCCATTTTCATTAGCAGTTATTTCTGCTTTTGCTTTTGGATTTGTTCTTGCAGCTATATCGTTTATATGTGTTAAGAAGGTTTTATAATCTTTTTTTTCTATTGCTTTCGCAAATTCTGGATAGTCCTGTTTTTCCTTCATTATCAAGTAAGAACCATATAGGTCTGGACCTTCATCGTCTTTGCCAGAACAGCAGTTGATGTTTTGACCATTTTCTTTAATATGGTTGTTATTTAGTAAAAAACTTTGAATTGTATCAAAATATTTTTGATCTATAGTATTGTCATTTTTTACACCTTGAATCTTTGCTAATTTGCCAGTTCTTTCAGATGTAATTCCAAGTGCAGGCTTGTATTGTCTGTTATCTCTTTCAAGATAAATATAGAAATTGCCATCTTGGATTGCGGCACTTGCTTTGTCGCTTCTTGAACGAGTACACCAATTTTCGTGACTTAAATTTTCAACGACAGAAACAGCGTATGGTGCATATGTAGAGGTCGCTTTTGGTATTTGTACCCATAAACCATTTGGAGCATCTTTTATTGTTGATTCTGTTGGATTATCTATTTTCTTTCCGTTTTCATCAAATATTGCAAATCCAGTATTATTTTTGTTCCCAATAATCGAATACAGTGTATTTTCAATTAGTTTTGAAGCATAAACATCATTGAAAGATTTTGGATTTCTTGCTTGAGATGTTCTAAATGTATTTATTTTAGATTTTTCATTTTGCAATTCTATATCTTTTTTCTCAAAGAAATTTATAGTGTCTGCCAATGTTTTTGTATCTAATGGTAGAGGTATATGCCTATTATCTACTCCAATATTTGAAGAAAGAGCGTTCCAAATTACAAATTTAAGTGTTGGATTTCGTTTTATTTTGTCGAATAAAATTTTTTCTTCTTGAGATAAACTATTATCGTCTGTTTTTCCATTTTCCAAAAAATTGTTCCAAACAGTAAATGTTTCATTTCTTGTTTTGTTAATAGTAGATATAATTTCGTCTTTTAATTTTTCTGTATAAACAGGACAAAAAGTATTATTATCTTTTGATGCTAACACTGGTTTTTTATAAGAGTCATTTGATTCTAAATATTTTTTTGTTGCATCTTGAATTTTACTTGGCGATTTTTCGTTTGAAAGTTTCCCGCTTGTAAATTCTTTTGCATTTGATGCCATAAAATCGAAACTGGATTTGTATTGATGAGGAGATATCCCTTTGAAACTTACAGTATCACAAGTTAATTGCCCTAGTTTTGGCAAACTAGTTTTGATATTTGCATAATTATTAACCCTAAAGTTTGTATATACGCTATTTAGCGAATTAAACATGTTTTTCCTTACCTTTTATTTATATAAATAAAAAATTTTTTAATAATTTAATTTACTTTTTAGAATATTCTATGTGAATTATTGTTAACAACATTGCGCTGTATGGTGGCAATAATTTTAATTCCTGAGTTTTTCATATGCGTGTACGAATTATAGGTGAAAAATGAAAGTCTCTATCCAAAATTTAGGTATTTATTCTATTAATAATATTGGAAAACAAAAATCATTCGGATGTTCAAATTGCCCAAAAACAATGGGTGTTGAAAATCAACTTCCAAATCCAGCATTATATGCTGACCTAGATAGATTTGATATGGACTGGCAAAAACAGGAAGAATTGGGAAACGAATATTACAATAAAATTTATGATGTTTGTTTTGATTCAGATGGTAAATTGGATGAGCGTTTGAAATGTTACCTTGATAATACAAAGTTTGATATTGCCACTTCTAATGGCGAAATAAAGAAAATGACAATAAAAGAAGCTGTTACATCATCTATTATTCGAGACTGTGATGTTGATACAAGTTTATATCACGCAACATGGACAACCGAGGTTGCAGATAAAATAATTAAAAATGGTTTTGATGTAAATAAAATTTCGAGAACACAGTTTGGTCCTGGTTTTTACTTCTCTTCTTCATATGGTTCTGCAAGAGAATACAATAGTGCTGTTTTAACAGCTGATTGTAAAGGAAAATGTGCAATTGTTGATGGTCCATATTTTGATAGAATTACAGAGTCTAGTGCTACATCAGATATAGCTAGTTTTATTGGTTTGTCATCAAACGGATATGGAACTGCTAAACATGAACATAATGTTGCAAGAAGAGTTTTGTATGAATATACGCGAAATATGATTGTTGATGAACTTGGTTATGATATGGCTTATGGCAGCTCAAGATTTGATTCTTGTTATGCTGTTTATAATCCTAAAGCTATTTCTAATGTAAGATTTGATTAAAAGTTTTTAACAAAGTTTCATTTTTTGTAAATTACCTTTTGCTGATTGTTTTTATATACATAAGTAAGTATTAAAGGTAATTTGATTAGTGTTTATAAATGCAGTTGAACAAAGCGCAAAAGCTTTTGATATCAAGGAAAATAAGAAAAAACTTAAGGAAAGTAAGCTTAATCAGATAAAAAAATATGTATCAAGCAAGGATTGTTTTTTACGTAGTTCAAAGTGTAATGAACAAACAGTTTTAGGTACAACGATTGGAAATGCTCAAGGGAAAGCAACAAGTTCTTTTGATAAGTTTGTTTCTAGATGGTTTCCTAGATTAGGTAAGCCATCATTAAATCCTATAGAAGAATGGTTACTTTCTGACAATAAATGTACTGATAAAAAAAATGATGGTAAGATAAGTTTTCTTTCTAAGGTGGTAAATGTTACAGAGGGTGCTGGAAAAGCATTTGCTGGTACTGTATATAATATTTTTACAAACCCAAAAAGATTGGCTAAAACAGTAGGTACAGGGCTTGTTCTTGCTGCGTTAGCATCAAATCCTATTACTGCAATGCCTGTTGCGGTTCTTGGTATTTTAACTGGAGTTAATTTGGTTGGCAATGGGGTTAAAACTATATTGAATTCTTCTAAAGAAGCCAAAAATGCTAAAAAAGATTCTGAAGCAAAAGATGCATATGAAAGAATTGGACAAGGTTTGTTAGAAGTTGGTGCAGGCACTTTATCTAATGTTGAGTCGTTTAAATTATTAAAAGTAAATGTTCCACAATTGAAAACATCTAGTGCAAAATTCTTAACTGGAATTAAAGAAATTTTTGCTAGTCCTAAGCAATGGTTTGATGGTATTAAACAAAAACCAATAAAAGTTACTGTGCAAAACATTGGAAAAACAGCTGTTCAAACATTATTAGATTTGTTTGATGTTCGTAATATAGAAGATGATATATAATAAAAAGCCTCCGTTTGGAGGCTTTTTATTTTTATATTTTTGATTTTATTTTGTGTTTTAATGATTTTAACTTTTTATCTTGTGCCTTATATATTTCTGAAATTAAAGCATCAGCGCCATCTTTGTTCTCATCTCTGAATGGATTTTGAAGTGCTTTTGTTGCGTTTGCTAATGCATCATCATAGTTTCCTTTGTCAAAATCATCATATGCTAAGAACATGTAACATTGGAACTCAATATCAAATGGGTCTGAAACTTTTTTAGCATTTACTTTATCTAAGATATTGTTTATTTGATTTTTTGCTAAAACACATTGTTCACCATTCTTATAAATGTTTGCTTTATCAAGTTGTAGCCATAAAGTTCTGATATTGTTTTCACCATATGTAGAAGTTGCAACATTTATTGCTTTATTTATTTCAGTTATAGCTTTTTCTGTGTTGCCATTTTGGCTATATGCGTCTGCTAAGTTTTTGTATATATCAATATGATTGTTAAATGGATTTTTAACTGTTTTATTTAATATATTTTTTGCAGTTTCATAATGTTTGATACCCTGCTCTATATCGCCAATAGACATATAAATGTCACCAGTAAGTTTTTCGGTTTCATATATATTTAGAGAGTTTTTAGGTAGTGCAATTAAATAATTTTGTTTTGCTTCTTTTACCGCTGATAAGGCTTCTGCAATTTTCTTTGAGTCTAACTTCACTTGTGCAAGTTGTTTTAATGTGTTTGCATAAACAACTGGTGCAATATCTTTAAATTGTTCTGCGTAGTTAGCATTTTTTATTGCTAATTTTTCAGCTTTTTCTGAATCGCCAATCCATTGATAATAATTTATTTGAGTCGCAACACCATCTACGTTTCCAGTACTGTTTTTGTCATATAACTTTTTATTTGTGTTAAGTAATGCCTTTTGTAATTTTTTTGCACTGTCAAGGTCTTGCATAATTCCGTAGTATGTTACATATTCGCCGAGTACGAAACTTTTTAAATCATTTCTTTTTTCTTTTTTTGCCAAGTTAAGATGATAGTCTAGTGCAGTTTTTGCACTATTTACATTATATGTGGTTAAATAGTATGAAATTAATGGTTCGTTTAATTCGAAATATAAGTCTTTGTTTTCAAAATTATTCTTGTCTAAAATGCTTTTTCCTTCTGTATATGCTGGCAATACTACAGAAAGCTTACCTTGTCCTATATAATGGTACATTCTTGTTGCATAATCGCCAACTTTGTATTCTAGGTGTTTATTGTTCTTTAATATTTTCGCTTTCTTTTTTAGCATCAAATCAGCTTTTTCATAATCATTGACTTCTGCATAGTATCTTGCAAGTTGGTTGTACATGGAAATAGATGCATCTATATCGTTTGTATCTAAGTATTTTAATGCTTTTTCTAGTTCTGCAACAGTGGCATAACTATTTCCATAGTTTGAATAAAAATTTGAAAGATTTTCGTGATAATTGCGTTGGATACTTTTGTCATTTGGAAATTTGTCGGCAATTACTTTTGCTTTGTCTAAATATTCTTTTTCTAAAAATGGGTTTTTTTCTTCAGCATAAACATTTTTTTGTTCAATTACTTTGTAGTATGCATCTGTAGTGTTTACAGCTATTGATGCTGTTTGTACATTTTCGCAATTGGTTTTATCATTAGCATATGCAACGTTTGTTAATAAAACACAGCAAACAGCGCTAAGACACAATGCTTTAGATATAGCTTTTTTATCTAATTTCATAAATTCTCCTTCTTCGTGTTTAGAAAAATGCAATATACTTGAAATTCCACAAAATTGAATTGTTAAAACCATTGATTAAAAAATATAACAAAATAATATATTTTTTTCTGTTAATCGTCAATTTTCGCATTGTAGATAAAACGTATATAAACATTTAATTTTTCTACATTATTAATACTACTTTTGTTGCCTATTTATATGTTTTAACTTATAATTTTTGTATAAAGTGGAATAGTGTAATTTATATTAGTATAAGTGAGGTACAAATGAATTTTAGAAAGAATTTAGCAGCAGTATTTTTAACTGTTACGTTGCTGTTAACTGGTATCTCTTCTGCATTCGCTAAGGACTATACCGATATTCCTGATGATTATTGGGCAGCAGAAGAAATTGAGGACGTAGTTACAAAATCTATCGTTCCTGTGTATGAAGATAAAACATATAGACCTTTGGATAAAGTAACAAGGGTTGAATGGACAGAGTGGTTATTAAGAGCATTAGGTTTGTCTCAAGCGCCAATCACAGCTCATCCAAATTATTCTGACGTTACAACAGAAACTTTTGGTTATGAACATATTGCAAGATCAGATCAATTTGGTTTGATTTATGGTTATACAGATGGTGAATTCAAACCACAAAGATTTATTACAAAAACTGAAACAGCGTCTATTATGAGCCATATTACAAAAGATACAGATGTTGATACTTCTAATTTGACTCAATTTGCTGACTATCAACAAATGCCTGAGTGGGGTATGAGACCTTTCTCTAAGGCTATTAAATATGGTTTATATGTAAACTATCCATTAGAAACTGAATTAAATCCAAACAGAGATTTAAACAGAGCTGAAGCAGCTGTTTTATTAGCAAGATTAATGAAAGCATTAGATCTTGTTGAAGATGATAAGAAAGCTCAAGCTCCTGAAGAACCTGCTGAACCAGCTGAATATGTTCTTTCAGTTGAACACTTAGATGATTATGGTGTTGCTGTTGTTGATAGAGTTTCTATTACAAACTTGAGAAGAATTATTTTAGCAAAGAACGTATTTGAAGTTTCTTTCTTAGAAAAATTCAATTCTACAAAAGCAAAAGTTGGTGATGTAGTTCCTTTCTACTTCAAAAAAGATGTTAGAACAATCGAAGGAACTCTTGTTATTCCTGCTAACACAAAATTATATGCAACTGTTGCTGAATTAAGACACAAAGATTGGATTAACAAAAATACAGAAGTATATTTACACTTTGAAAAAATGGTATTCCCAAATGGCAATGAATATCCATTTATCGCAAGGGTATTAAATAATAAAGAAGGCGTTTTAAGTGAAAATAAATGGTTAAAACCATTAGAATACACTGTTGCTGGTGCAACTGTTGGTGGTGTTGCTATCGGTTTACCTGTTGGTGAAGCAAACCATAGATCAGGTGATGGTATGGCAATTGGTTTCCCAGTTGGTGCTGGTGTTGGTTTATTAACTGGTTGGTTAACTCCTGGTGTAAACTTTAAAGCTAGAGCTAACGAAGATGTTTTAGTTGAGTTAAAAGTTGATTGTAGTTTATATAATGACTATGTTCAGCAAGTTACAACAGAAACAGTAACAACTACAACAGTTCAAGAATAATAAAATTTAAAAATAAGAAAAAACCCTCGAAGAAATTCGGGGGTTTTTCTTGTAAAACTTATCTTTTGCCTATATAATAGCTTTATGACTAATATTGATTTGTATTTAAAAAATTTAACAGCAAAAGATGAACAAAAAGCTCAAGAAGCAGCTGTTTATCTTGTAAATAATGCTGATGTTCGTTTTTTTAGTGAACTTGTTGCTAAATCGGATTTTTTATTTGATTTTGTTAGAAATAATGTTTGTAAAAGAATTGAAAAAGCTGTAAACAAAGAAAATTTCTTGAATCTTATAAAGTTCTTTGATATTTATTCTTGTCATTATGATGATTTGTTTGCTTCTATTTTGGCAAAACACGCTAATGAAGATTTAACAGATACAATTTTTGAACTGCTTGAAAAAGGTACTAACGATCAAAAAGCCTATGCTGCAAAATATTTTTCATATATACCTGATACAGTAGCTATTGAATTGCTTAGCAAGGCTGCTTTTTCTAATGATGAGTCTTTGAGTTATAATGCGGCAGAAGCTCTTGGACAAATGCACGATGATATTTCTTTTGAAATAGCATTGAGCAATTTGAATTCTGAAGATGATTTTGAACAACTTAAAGCAGTAAAGTTCTTTGTTGCATATGGTAGAAATTATCCTTTAAAAGAAATTTTTTCAGCATTGAAAAAATCAAAAATGCCAGAAAATATTGCTGGTCAAATTCCATATATTGTAAGTTTGGTAGAATTATTGAACTCTGAAAATTCAATTGATGCACTTGTTGTAATAGATAATATTCTTTCAGGCTTGGGTGAAATATTACCTTTAAGTGATATTTTCCAATTTGAATTGTATGAAATACTTGAATATTTAATCAATAAAAACAAGTTTGAGAATGAAAACTCAGGTAAAATTGCCGAGGTTCTTTTGAAAGCTTATGCAAAGTTTAAATTATTCAGTGAAAACCAAGAATATATTTTTGACGAAGATAAAGATACAAAACACGAAATTTCTTCTATTCAAAAGTTATTACAGGCACAAAGTGTTGAATATTGGAATATGCAAAAGCATATTGTTTTAAAAGAATTAAAAGCATCTGATGACAGAATTTTAGAAGTTATTCAGATTGTTGAAGAATTTGGAATTGTTGAAGCTGTTGATGATTTGAAAGTGCTTATTGGTAGTGAAAATGAAATTGTAGTTTGTGAGGCTTTAACTGCGTTGAAAGCATTAAATGCCACAGATGGAATAAACTTTGATAGTATTTTATCTCGAATAACAAATGACAATATAAAAGCAATAATAGAAAATTTAAAAGGCTGATTTTAAAATCAGCCTTTTTTTATTTTATATTTGTTTTTTCTTTTAGAATACGATTTTGCTAAAGTCTGCAATTACAGCAAATTTTTGTTTGATTGCATTTAGCATATTTATTCTATTTTGTTTTATTGCTTCATCTTTATCCATAACAAGTACATTTTCAAAGAATTCAGAAATATATGGAACGATGTTTGTTAGTTTTTCTTCAAGTGCTTCATAGGATAACTCATTTTCATTTATAACTGAAGCTACATCCCAAAGATTTTTTTCGCTTTGATTATTTAATAATGCTGTATTAATAGTTCCAAATTCTTTTTCATTCTTGATAATTCTGATAATTCTGTTAACGCCTTCATGGAATTGCGCATAATTATCTTTCTTTATTATGTTAGAAACAATATTTAATCTATTGATAAAGTCTTTTAAGTTAGAAAGTACATCTTTTTCGCTAATACAAGCTTCTAAAACATCGTGTTTGTATTTATCTGAAAGTAAAATTATTAGTCTTTGTTCAAAAAATTCTTTTACTGTGTTGAATAATGCTGTTTTATCTTGAACTTCAACAGGTAATAATTCAATAGTTTGTTTTAGAAGTTCTGTAAGGTTAATATCAAGACCTTTTTGTAGAACTGTTTTTAAGATACCAAGAGTTGCACGTCTAACACCTAATGGGTCTTGTGAACCTGAAATCTTTTTTCCATCAGCAAATACAGTAACAACGGTATCTATTTTATCAGCAATACCAACAATTTGACCTTCAATATTTGAAGCTACTTCTGATTCTGCATTTAGTGGAAAATAGTGTTCTTTAATACCTTCTGAAACTTCTTTAGATTCGCCACTTCTAAGTGCATAATCTGCACCAATGTATCCTTGTAGTTCTGTAAATTCAAATACCAATTTTGTAACTAAATCAGCTTTGCAAAGAAGAGCTGTTCTTTCAACATCAGCAATAGGTGCATTAAGTTCTTTTGCAATTGTTTTTGAAAGAGTGCAAATTCTTTGAGTTTTATCGTAAACAGAACCGAACCCTTTTTGGAATGTTACGCCCTTTAAGTCTTCTAAGTATGCAACAAGAGGTTTTTGAGTGTCTTCGTTAACAAAGAAAATTGCGTCTTCAAGTCTAGCTCTAACAACTCTTTCATTACCTGCTTTAATGTTATCAAAAGTATCACCTACAAAGTTGCTTATAGTTATAAATTTATTTAAAAGTTTTCCGTCTTTATATAGTGGGAAATATCTTTGGTGAACTGCCATAACTGTTACACAAACTTTTTCTGGAATTTGAAGATATTTTTCTTCAAAAGAACAGATAACAGGAATTGGCCATTCTGTAATAAAGGTTACTTCATTTAAAAGTTCATCATCAATAACAATATCTGCATTGATTTCTTTTGCTTTTGCTGTTGCAAGTTTAACAATTTCTGCTTTTCTTTTTTCAACATCTGCAATTACATTTGCGTCTTCAAGAATAGCCAAATAAGAATCTGGATTTGAAATTTCTACTTCTGTCTTTGAAAATCTGTGTCCACGAGATTTGTTTGAAGCTTTAACATTTGCAATTTCAAATTCAATTACTTCATTATTAAATAAAGATACAATCCATCTGATAGGGCGTTGGAATTTAATATCTAAGTCTGCCCAACGCATAAAGTGAGTACCTTTTAATTTTAAAATAATTGCTGGTGCAATTTCTTTTAAAATGTCTTTTGTATTCTTTCCTTTTTGTTCGATTTTTGCCCAAACGTAATTATCTTGTTTAAATAAATTTTCTGGGGCGATATTATTTTTATTTGCAAAACCAAGTGCTGCTTTTGTTAAATTACCGTTTTCATCATAAGCAACAGTTGCAATAGGACCTTTAACTGTTTTTAAAACATCTTCTTGTTTTTCTGGTAAATCTTCAATTAAAACAGTTAATCTTCTTGGGGTTGCATATATTTTTATATCTGCAAATTTAATTTCATTTTCTTCTAAAGCTTTTGTAAATTCTGTTTTTAATTGTTCCATTGCAGATGGAATAAACTTATATGCTAGTTCTTCTGTACCTATTTCCAACAAATATTTGTTCATAATTCGCCTCTTAAAAATCGTGTATATAAGAAAATTATAGTGTAAAAAAATAATTAGTAAAATAAAATTGAATTAAAGTGTTGCAATTTTTTTTTGTTCTGCTTATAATGATTTTGCAGTTGGGATCGTAGCTCAGTTTGGTTAGAGTGCCTGCCTGTCACGCAGGAGGTCGCGAGTTCGAGCCTCGTCGGTCCCGCCATTTAAAAAAAGTCCTGTTATTACAGGACTTTTTTAATGCGTTGATTTTGCTTTTATAGATTGTGTTTTGGGTTTATTTTGTTTCTATTATTGGGTTTTAGTAAGTTCGAACCTCGTTAATCCTCTTGATATTTTATTATGTTTATAAAATAGGAGGACAACGATGAACAAAAAGAGTTTAAGTTTAAAAGTAGATGAATACACAATACATCTACATCTACATCTACATAGAGGGCAAGAAGAATCAGAAAAAATGAAACAAAAACGAATGGTTTTATATGCAACTTGGTTGACCAATGTTGCAAGGAAACAAATGGTAAAATACTTTGAAGAATATTGCCCTGAACTACAAATTGATGTAGAAAATATAATACGAAAACATATTTCTAAAAACATTAATTTTTAAATCAGTATTTATACTTGATTTCTTGGATATTAATTTAATAACATTGTTTGGCTTTATGAAAACAATTTTAATTGTTGAGTGTCTTGTGGAATATCAATATTTAATAAATTACCATTATAGTCAATGGGTTTAGCTCCCAATTTAATTAATTCATATGCTGGACTATGTTTATCGTTGTTTGGATAATATATAAAAACGTTTCTTCCTTTTTTTAATCCGTCTGTTGCACCTGCCCATGTGCCACCAGAATTACTTGTTTGGGCGACATAAATTTCCTTTGCAAGCCCATAGATATATCTATTCCTTGCCATTGCTAATCCAGTTGCCCAGCCTGCTTCAGGTGGAAATGTACTTAGAACGATTACTCCACCATTATTAATTTGACTATAATATTTCCTAAACCCACTATCAAAGGTTAAAATTCCCTGAGGAAGAACAATTATACTATTTCCATTATACTTAATTGAAGAATCAAGAGATTGCCTATCAACACCTTTTGCAAAGCCACTTACAACAACTTTATACTCGTCTGACATTTTCTTTGAAATATTATCTGTAAAATTTAAAGCATCTTCGTTAGCATCTCTCGACCCGACAATAGCAACAGAATCTTCTTGTAATATTTTTACATCGCCTTTCGTATAAATAATTGTAGGTGAATACTTAACCTTTAAATTTTCTTTCATTGTCTTTGGATACAATTCAGAATTAATTGGGATTATTTTGTATCCTTCATTCAATAACCTTTCATTAAGAAATGCTAGATTTGGTAATTTAATTTTAATATCATTAATATCACTGATTTCTTTATCTGTAAGATTAAATCTATCTCTTAATATAACATTATCGCATTCAAAAAAATCCCTAAGTGTAATTTTTTCATCATGTATTATCTTTATCACAAGATTATTAATTTTTTCTTGTGTCCACCTTGGTAAGTGTGCTATTGCTATCCAATATGTATATTCATTTTCTTCCATTATTCATCACCAATTAATGTTTTTGCTATAACAAGAGCATCTACTTTTTTGGCTCCATTTTGTAGCAAATATTTTGCTATATTTTTTATTGTCGCCCCATTATCTATAATATCATCAATTAATAATATATTCTTGTCTTTGATAATATTTAAATCCTTAACATCAAAAGCATCTTTTAAATTAGCATTCTTTGTTATAGCACTTACACATTCTTTTTGAGGTTTAGTTTCTCTATTCTTTATTAAAGCATCAGAGAATGGTATGTTTAGTTTCTGTGCTACCTTTTTAGCGAAATTTTCTACCAATTTACCAGATATAGTTGGAGGAACAAATAATATTAAGTCATGCTGTTTATAATATTTTTTATATGCCAAAACAACTCTATCTACACATTCTTTTGGAAAATCACCACCATTTTCATATTTGCAGTGGTGAATAATTTCGCCAATATTCGAAGTCCCATAATATGATGAGGATACTACACGTATTGCCTTATCGATATCTTTGCTGCCTATATATTCCTCAATAAAATAATGTGATTTAAAATCTATTAATTTTTCAAGTAATTCGTTTTCAATGTTAAACGATAATGAAATTCTTTTGCAATTATCACATTTCTTACATTCTTCCACTGTTTTATCTTCTAAATAATTGCAAAGGTATTTCATTCTGCAAGTTGAAATCGTAGTATATTCTATCATTTTATCCAATTCAGAAGACTTATAATCTTTAAGCGCTTGAAATCTGTTATAATCGAATTTTGCATCATTATTTTTATAAATGTAATTTCGACCATCCTTATAAATAATATCTTGTTCAACTAAATCTTGTAATATTACTTGCATTTGATTTTGTTTTACATTCATTTCTTTAATTAAATTATGCAATGTACCTATTTTTTGTTTTATTGATTCAATAGTTCTAATATAAATTGATTTAGATGGCTTTGATTGAACAATAAATCTTTGTCTTAATTTCTTATCTTCTTCTTTATTAAACAATATGATTTTTGCAGGATTTCCATCTCTACCTGCACGACCAATTTCTTGATAATATTGCAATAAAGAATCTGTAATTTGTGTATGAATTATAAATCGTACATCAGGTTTATCAATACCCATACCAAAAGCGCAAGTCGAAACTATTACTTTGTATTCATTGTTGTAAAAAGAATTTTCAACAGATGTCCTATTTTCAGCACCAATACCTGCATTATAATGCATAGATGATACTCCTAAATATTTTAACCAATCTGAATAGATTTGAGTATTTGCTCTTGTACCTGTATATATTATTCCAGTGCCTGTTATATTTTTTAGAATTGTTGCTATTTTTAGCATTTTCTCATCTTCTGATTTTACATTTATAACAGATAATTCAAAATTCTCACGATTTAAAGCACCTCTCATTATACATACATTATTGCCTAATTGTGTTGCAATATCATCAGCGACCTTATTTGTTGCTGTTGCTGTAACTGCTAATACTGGCATATTTGTAGGAAGTAGTTTAACAACATCTATAATTCTTTTGTAATTTGGTCTAAAATCATGTCCCCAAGTTGAAATACAATGAGCTTCATCAATTACAACCATTGATATTTTAACTTTTCTTATAAATTCTATCCATTCAAGAGATTCTTGTCTTTCTGGTGCAATGTATAATAATGAAATTTCTCCCCGCAGTGCTTTATTCATAATTTCATTATTTTGTTCTGGAGTTTGTTCAGAATTAAGGGACTCCGCATTTATTCCTTTATCTTTTAAAATTTGTATCTGATTTCTCATTAAAGCAATTAATGGACAAAATATAATTGCCATTCCATTGTCATTATCATACAAGTATTTCCCAGTATATTGAAAGCACAATGATTTACCAAAAGATGTTTTTTCAACCAATAACACTCTTTCCCCATTTAATAATTTTTCAATAACTTCCCATTGTCTGTCATAAAAATTATTAAATGAAAATATATTTTTAAGATTTGTCTTATGCCAATTTCTGTTAATCATATTATATATTATATTGCAAAGTCTATGACATTAGAAAATTCTTATGCAACCATCCTTAGTGAAGATATGAGATAGCATATCTTTCGGGTTACAGGGGTATTGTTTATATGTTCGTAATATCTTTCAAAAAGTTCGAATCTTGATGCGTCAACCCCGCCATTTAAACAATAGAAACAGACCTTTGGGTCTGTTTTTTATTGTTTAAATAATGAATAATGAAGATTGAACGAGCGACCGAAGAGTCGCGATACAAAGCGAATATTTTAAATATTAATCAAAATATTTGACAACTTTACAAGGGTTTCCGTAAGCTAAACATCTTGGTGGAATATCATTTGTAACCACGCTTCCTGCTCCAATTGTTACTCCATCACCAATAGTTACGCCTGGAAAAATAATTGCACCTGAACAAATCCAGCAACCTTTTCCTATCTTGATAGGTTTTGCTATTTCAATTTCCTGTTCTTCAATTATGCTTTTAACTCTTTGTTCTGGTTGCAATGGGTGTTCTGGTGTTAAAAACTGAACATTTGGTCCTATCAAAGTATAGTCACCAATTGAAACCGTTGCGGAATCTAAAAAAGTACAACCAGTGTTTAAGTAAACTTTTTCTCCTAAACTAACATGACAACCGAAATCTATAAATACAGGTGGTTCAATATAGCACTCTTTTCCTGCATCTTTAATCCATTCTTTTAAAATTTTAGAACGTTTATCTGCATTAAGTTCATTATTGAACATTTGCATCAATTTTCTTGATTTCTGTTGAAGTGCTTGAATTTCTTTATCGTTCGAATTATACCATTTCCCTGTTTGCTGTTTTTGATATTCTGTTAGCATTGATTATCCTTCCCCAAAACACAATTTTCTTAATAATAACATAAATCATCCTTGTTTATTTTTAAACTTATGTTTGTATTTACTTGATAAAAATAATTGCTTTTATTAAGATTGAATTAATAAAAAGGAATGTTATAAATGGGAATTTTTGAAGAATTACAAGAACGACAACTAATTGCGCAAATTACAAATGAACAACAAGTAAAAGATTTAATTAATTCTGGCAATGCGCGTTTTTATATTGGTTTTGACCCAACTGCAGATTCTTTGCATGTTGGTCACTTTATGGCTCTATGTTTGATGAAAAGATTACAAATGGCTGGCAATAAACCAATAGTATTAATTGGTGGAGGTACTGGTCATATAGGAGACCCATCAGGTAGAACTGATATGCGTTCTATGATGACAAAAGAAATGATTGACCATAATTGTGAATGCTTTAAAAAACAAATGGAAAGATTTATAGAATTTGGTGATGATAAGGCTGTTATGGTTAACAATGCTGATTGGCTTTTAAATTTAAATTATATTGAACTTTTAAGAGAAGTTGGTGCTTGTTTTTCTGTTAACAATATGCTTCGTGCTGAATGCTATAAACAAAGAATGGAAAAGGGTTTAAGCTTTTTAGAATTCAATTATATGATTATGCAAGCTTATGATTTTTATTATCTAAATGAAAATTATAATTGTAATCTTCAATTCGGTGGAGATGACCAATGGTCAAATATGCTTGCTGGTTCTGATTTGATTAGAAGAAAAACTGGCAAAGATGCCCATTCTATGACAATTACTTTATTAATGAATTCACAAGGTAAAAAGATGGGTAAAACAGCATCTGGGGCTGTTTGGTTGGATAAGAATAAAACATCCGTTTATGACTTCTATCAATATTGGAGGAATGTCGAAGATGATGATGTTTTAAAATGTATTAGAATGCTTACTTTCTTGCCATTAGAAGAAATAAAGAAAATGGAATCTTGGCAAGGTGCTGAATTAAATAAAGCCAAGGAAATATTGGCTTATGAATTAACAGCTCTTGTTCATGGAAAAGAAGAAGCTGAAATTGCACAACAATCAGCAAAGGCATTATTTGCTGGTGGCGGTGATGATTCTAATATGCCAACTACTGAATTAAATGTTGATGGTGATGGAATTTTGTTGATTGATGTTTTAGTAGAAACCAAACTTTGTGCTAGTCGTGGTGAAGCAAAAAAACTAATTCAACAAGGTGGTGTTAGCGTTGAAGAACAAAAAGTTTCTGATTTGGCTACTAAACTGACTGTTGACGCTCTTAAAGATGGAGTAAAAATAAAAAAGGGTAAGAAAATTTATCATAAGGTTATTTTAAAAAAGTAAAAAATAATTAGAACTAAAAAGGAACCTCAAAGGGTTCTTTTTTTTTAGCAAAGTTTAAAAAAGATAATTTAAGGGAAGAAATAAATTATAAAGAAAAAAGAGTGTTCTTATAATGTTTGATATTAATTTTACTCAATTGTTGAAAGGTTTGGGTTCAACTAAAGGTAAAAGTTCGGAATCGGTGAAGGAAACATCTACGCAGAAAGTAGATTCTGGTTCTTCTTTTCAAAAAGCAGATATTGCGGCTTCTAGTTATGGTGTTGCGTCTGTTAAAATGGCATCTCAAACTTCGAAAAAAGTATATACTCCAGAACAAGTTGAAAGGATTTTAAAGGATTTTCTGAAAAATGATAAGTATGATATTTCCATGTATTCAGAACTCTTTTCGAATTTGGATAAGTTGGACTATGAGAATATAGACAGACACCTTGAAAATATAAAAACTTTGATGAGTGGTAATGTTAATTCTCCTAACGGAATTGTGAAAAAAGGATATTTTTATTCAAAAGAAGGTGCAGATGCTTTTGATGCATTGTCGGGAATATTGAGTTCAAAATCGTCTCAAGGTTTTGTTTCTCCTTTAAGTATTGCACTGGGAAATTATGACCCTAAAACTGTTTTGATTCTTAAAAAACGTGGGTTATTAAACCCTGTAGAAATAGATAATTCGCATCGTTTGAACAAATTTGCTAATATGAATGATGAAGAATATGAGAATTATCAAGCTAGAGTCGATGAGAGTATTGCGAAGACAGGGCGTTCTTTCGAAAGTTTATCTACTGAACTTAAATTCAAAACAAAAGGAATGATGAGCAAGGAATCATTTTCTTTCTTTGAAAAAAATTATATACATAGAGAAACTGTTATTCCACAACTTGAAATTTTGAAGGAAATAAAAAATTATCCTGTTGTGCTTAAAGATTATGACTTGGAAACATTATTAAGTGATATTGATATTGACAATGTTGAATCTTATAAGAATATGCTGAAAGAATTAAAAAAACGTCCTGATTTGGATGTTAACTCACTTTTGGGTATTCTTTCACAAACAAATAATAAGACGGAAAAAATTATTTCAGAGTTGTTATCTGATGAAAATACACCAATTTTAAAAATAGTAGAATATTGTAAAAAGGAACAGGACTTTAAAAAAGGTATTGTTGGTTCAAGCGTTATTCTTGATAAAATAAATAATGATCCGTTTTTAAAAACAGTTCGTGCTATTAAAAATAGCAATGTGGATTTAGTCCCTACAAATACAAATCCTACACCTCTAAATCCAAGAAATATTGATTCAAATTCTTTAATGCTTGTTCATATGACTAAGTATCAGCCAGAAAATGGCATGATTTTATCAACAAGGGACAAACTGGGTGGATCTAGAAATAGCGTGCATTTTACATTGAATCATGCCGTTACTGAACATAGGGGTGGTTCTTGGGATATATGCAATTATTCTTTAATTATGCCTTATGAATCTACTTGTAAGATTAATGCTCAAGGTAAATTTATAGAAGGTATGCCAAATGATTTATATACAAATGGCTCTGTAAAAATACCAGAAGGTTCTGTTATTGTTAAATACAATCCAGAATTAGAAGCTGGGGAAGTAAACATTACAGATTATGAAGGTATTAAAGGTGTAAAACTTCTTGAAAGTTCTATGTACCCTCATGATATTGTTCCAAGCGTAATAGAAAAGATGGGTTATTCTCACATGCAGGCTGATGGACCAATTGGTATGTTTAGCTATGGGAAAAATAAAGGAAATGATATTGATGATGCAATAAAAAATTATTCAGCTTGGAAGACATTCTGTGATTCTAATGGAATAAAGCCTACAAGGCATACTGGTAGTGCTGGTGATATTGCTGAAAAAGTAATTGAAAGTGTTGGAAAACTTTGTGTTAATAATACTTGGATTGGTGGCAGAAATAATGATAGGAATTATAAAAAAGAATTGTTAGGATACCTTGAAACGATAAAATCTTGGGAAAAAATGGGCTACTTCGTTAGTTATGATATAGACGCAATGAGTGACATTTTAAAAAATAGTAGTACACCAAAAATTGCGGTGAAAACGATGGAAGAAAAATTAGGTTTTCATCCGACAATAGATTATAAAACCTTCCCAGAACATATGTTTGGTATTCCAATGGATATATACTCTGCTTGGCATGATATGTCAGATAATCTTTCTAATTTAAGAAAGTATTTAGTCAAATATGAAATATAAAAAAGGCCCGAATAAGGGCCTTTTTTTAATAGTTATTTGCTTTTTCAAAGAAATATGCTTGCGGATGTTTACAAACAGGGCATAATTCAGGAGCTTTAAGTCCAACGTGAAGGTGTCCGCAGTTTGAACATTCCCAAATGATATCTTTATCTTTTTCGAAAACGGTTTTTTCTTTAATTGCGGCCAAAAGTTTTCTGTATCTTTCTTCGTGATGTTTTTCTATTTTTGCAACAGCTTCAAATAAAACAGCCAATTCGTCAAAACCTTCTTCTTTTGCTTCTTTTGCAAATCTTGCATACATATCTGTCCATTCATAATTTTCGCCGTTTGCTGCATCTTCTAAGTTTTCCATTGTTGACGCAATTGTTCCGCCGTGTAAGTATTTGAACCAGATTTTTGCGTGTTCTTTTTCGTTGTTTGCTGTTTCTTCAAATATCTTGCTAATTTGAACATAGCCATCTTTTTTTGCTTTAGAAGCATAATAAGTGTATTTGTTGCGAGCTTGAGACTCACCAGCAAATGCTTCCATAAGATTTTTTTCTGTTTTTGTTCCTTTTAAATCCATAATAAACTCTTTCTAGTGGTGATGACCACAATGATGACCTTCTGAATGATTACCGCATTTATGATTTTCATCATGTCCACATGTATTTTCGCCTGTTTCTAATGTATTTGTCAAATATAATTTCACAATTTCATTGATTTCTAACTCTGGGCATCCTGTTACGACTTCAACACCATTTTGAACTAATGTTGCAAGAGGTCTTCCACCCATACCGCCAGCTAGTACTATATTTGCACCTTGAGCTGCGATCCAAGCTGCACTTTGGCAAGAAATACCTTCTTCTGGGGCAGTGTTTAGAATATTTAAAATTTCATTTGTTTCTGGATTTACATCAACAAATGTGAATGATTCACAGTGCCCAAAATGTGCACATAATTTGCCTTCTAGTGTAGGAATTGCAATTTTCATATTTTTTCCTCCTCTTCTTTTATCTATATTTGTTTGTAATAATATTGCGCTTTCTAATGCTTCTGTTTCTGTTAAATTGTATTTTTTTGCGTATTCTTTTAGTATTATTAGAATTTTCTCATCAATTCTGCGGTTAAATGGTACTTTTTTTAAGCAGGTTCTTTTTCTTCCCGCACATTCTCTTTTGCCGCCCCAGTTGTTATTTCTATTTTTCATTGATAAGTTTTGTTTCCTATTGTAATAAAATCATATGATATTGATTTGATAGTGTCAATACAAAATCAAGAATTGAATTCTTTACTTTTAAAGAATTCTACAATTTCTTTAATATGTTCATCTACATCTACTTTTTCCCAAGATTTTATTATTTCCCCGTCTCCATCTAAAATAAATGTTGAACGATGAATATCTGTGCTTGATGTTAAGTGTTCTTTGAATGCATTTTTTAATTTATTTTGATTATCTGAGAATATTTTAAAATTTAATTTATGATTCTTTTGAAATTCAATATGCTCTTCTATTATATTTTTGCTGACCCCAATTATTTCTGCATATTTCTTTAACTCATTTAAGGAATCTCTGAAATCTTGTGCTTCTTTTGTGCAAACAGGGGTATCGTCTTCTGGATAAAAATATAAAATTATATTTTCTCCTTTAAAATCAACTAGCATATAGGATGCTTTTTCTCCATTTTCGTTAATTCCTTCTAGTTCGATATTTAAATAATTCATAAAACCTCCTTTTTCGACATTTTATGTCGTATTTGTAAAATAATAATCCCCTAATTGTTTATGAATGAAACTTTATTTTTAATGAAAAGTCTTATACAACAAAGCGAAATTTTATATTATAATTAGAAAGAATAAGGAGAGAGTTGTGAAAAAATTTTTTAGAAACTCGGCATTGATAGCATTATCCCTTTTAATTGTTGGTGTTTTTTGTTGTAGAAGTAATACAGCATTAGCTCAAACAGACGCAGAACTATATGATATGGTCTGGAAGCTTGTTAATGCAAAATATATTGATCAAACAAATAATGGACAGGATTGGTCAAGATGGCGTCATAAATATGACGATAAAATCAAAACACCAGAGGATTCTTATATTGCAATAAATACTATGATTGCTAGTTTGAATGATAGATATACAAGATTTTTAACTCCTTCTGAATTTACAGAAGAAAAAAATGCAATTAAAGCATCTTTGTATGGAATAGGTGTCCAAATAGGTGCAAGAGATGGAAAAGTTTTAATCATTTCTCCTCTTGAAGATACTCCAGGCGAAAAAGCTGGATTGCTTGCAGAAGATGAAATACTTTCTATTGATGGCGTTTCAACTAAAGATATGTCTATTGATAAGGCTGCTGATGCTATTAGAGGTGAAAAAGGTACAACTGTAGAACTTTTAATTAAACGTAAGGGTCAAGAAAACAAGATTTATAAAATTATTAGAGATGAAATAAAAATCAAATCGATTTCTTCAAAAACTCCAGAAAATTTTAAGCTTGATGAAAAAATTGGCTATATAAGGTTAAGTTCTTTTATGGGAAGAAATGTTTCTTCTGATTTTAAGAAGATGATGGTTGATTATAAAGATAAAGACGGCATTATCATTGACCTTAGAGGAAATACTGGTGGGCTTTTAAATAATGCTGTATATATTGCAGATTTGTTTTTAGATGGAGAAATTATTGTAAGCACTGTCGATAGAGATGGGTATAAAGATACATCTCGTTCAACAAGAAAATATTTTTCAACACAGCCACTTGTTGTTTTAATTAATGGTGGAAGTGCCTCTGCTAGCGAGATTTTATCTGGTGCTTTAAAGGATAACCAAAGAGCTATTTTAATTGGAGAAAATACATTTGGTAAGGGTTTGGTTCAAGAAGTTAAAAGTTTATTGCCATTTGGGGCTGGCATGAATATTACAATTCAAAAATATTTAACACCAAATGGAACAGATATTAATAAGAAAGGTATTGCTCCAGATATTGAAGTTAAATTCACAGAACAAAATGTAAAAGATAAAGATGATGTACAACTGAAAAAAGCTCAGGAAATTATGCTTCAAATGATACAAAATGAAAAAGTTGTAAATAATTAGTTTTAAATCCGAAGAGAAATCTTCGGATTTTTTTTAACTACAAATTTTATGATAAATAATCTGAGCTGCATTTAGGACAGGGTCTATTGCTGGAGAATAAGGTGGGGCATAGGGTAAATCTAAATCCATAAATGATTCTAGTTTTGTTTTGCTAATTATTGCTGGAATTACTGTGTTTATTCTTTGATTTACGTCTCCATCACCAATTCCTTGAATGCCAATAATTGTGTGTGTATTTTTGTCTGCAATAAGTTTTAATGTCAATGTGCCAGAATTAGGCATATATCCAGCTTTATCTTTTTTTGTAACTATTGCAAATTCTGGTTGATAGCCAAGTTCAATTGCTTCTTTATAACTAATTCCTATTATAGAAATTGTCAAATCAAAATATCTTGTAATAGTGGAGTTTAAAATGCCATCAAAAAGACAGTTATTTCCTGCAATATTTAAAGCGGCACATCTGCCTTCTTTGTTTGCTGTAGACCCCATTGGAACCCAAGTGTATTTGTTAGTTGCAAGGTTGAATTTCTCGCAACAATCGCCAGCAGCATAAATGTTGTATTTTGATGTTTTCATTGTTTTATCAACCTTTATGCTGTTATTTACACCAAGTTTTATGTTGCTTCCTTGTAAAAAATCAGTATTTGGACGAACGCCAGTGCCTAAAACTACAAAGTCGGTTTCTATTATTTTCCCAGAAGAAGTTATTACTTTGATAACCTCATTGTTTTCATTTCCTACAAATTCTATTATTTCTTCATTCGTTAATATACTTACTTGTCCAGGGTTTTTTCCTATAATGTAGTCTGTAATAAACTGAGCAAAATCAGAGTCGAACATATTTAGAATTTGTGAATTTTTTTCTATTAAAGTTACTTGAATATTGTTGTGTACTAATGCCTCCATAACTTCAATTGAAATGTATCCTCCACCTAGTAGAACAGCTTTTTTTGAGTTCAGCATTTTGTTTTTTATGTTTATGCCATCTTGAATTGTTCTAAGTGGAAAAATATTTTTTAAATTTATTCCTTTTATGTTTGGAATAATTGGTGTTGCACCAGTTGCTAAAACAAGTATGTCGTAACTTACTTTGTATTGCTTTTGGGAAATTAAGTCTTCTATAAGTACATTTTGCTCTGCGGTATTAATACTTAGACATCTCTGTTTTAAATGTATATTAATATTTTGTTTTTTAAAGTCATCAGGGGTTCTTATTATCAATGTTTCACTACTTTGTATTATGTTTTCAATGTAATATGGTAAACCACAAGCAGAATATGAAATTATATCTTCTTGAGTGTATAAATCTATTTCGAAATTTTTATTTTCACGTCTGAGTTTTGCCGCTGTTTTTGGACCAGCTGCTCCTCCGCCGATAATTACAATTTTTTCTGTCATTTTAAAAAACCATTCTTTGTATTTCTATTTCGCTAATTTCAAGTAATGTTTTTTCTAACATTACAGCCTCTGGCTTATCGTCAATTTGTAAAAGGATAATTCCTGATGATGAACAAAAAATAGAGGAATTATTCATGCCTATTCGCATTTTTATAATGCAGTTGAAATCAGTAAGTATTTTTTGAAATTCAACTGCATTATTTAATTTATTAGGTAGTTTTATTCCTAATATGATAGTCATTTTTTAGTCTTTAATTTCTAATTTTTTAGTTTCTTTATTTTCAAGTTGTATTTTGGGTAGTTTGATTTCAAGAATTCCTTTTTTTAATTCTGCTGTTGATGTGTTTGGATCTATTTCATACGGGAAATATAATGTTCTTGAATAGTTGCCATATCTAAATTCTGATTTGTGGTATTTGTGTTTTTTGTCTTCTTCTTCTTTTTCAAATTCTTTTTTTGCTTCTATCTTTACGTATGATTTATTAATATCGATATTAATATCTTCTTTGTTTATTCCGGGAAGTTCTACTTTTAAACAATAATTATCATCGTATTCTTTTACGTCGACAGGCATTGCCATTCCATTTAGTTCTTTGTGGAAAATATATTCTGGGAAAATGTTATCAAAACTTTTTTGTAAAATTGCATTTATATCTTCGTTCAGTGTATTTAAAAATGTGTCTGGTTTTCTAATTAGATATTTCATTTTTCTCTCCTATAAAAATATATCGAGTAACACAATGTCACTCGATATATTCTTGTATTAAAATAAACTAATCAACAATGTCACATTGTCTATGACAATAGTTTAATTTTAGTTTAAATTTTCTTCTAATGGAGCTACGTTACCAAGCTGTTTTTGTTTTAGCTTGTTAACAACTGAATCGACAAGGAAATCATAATTTTTTTTATCTTTAATTCGTTCAGGAAATTCTTTTTGAAGCATTTCTTCAACCATTGCTCTAAGCTTCAAATCTTCTTGAACAAATTTGTTATCAGTAATTACTGAATCAAGAAATTCGTTTCTAGTTTGGTTTTTTCTCAAGGAAGAGAAACTAAGCCATCCTGTTTGAGGCTTTGTTTTTAAGTTCTTTACAAGCTTAAATTGTTTTAAGTTGAACATTTAATACGAATTTCTCCATTTCTAAAAGATACGTCTTGCACTGTTTTTGCATCGCTTTCTTTTATATATGATAAAACATTTTCTATCGTTTGTACAGTGTTCATTTTCTCTAGTAAAGAGTATAGAACTAAGTCATGTAATAACGAATTGTTTTTCAATTGAGGAATTTCTTCGCTTAAAATTTGAGAAACCATGATTGATAATTTATTTTTATCATTGTGGCTTCTTAATGGATTAGACATGTTTGTTTTATTCTCGTCTTTTTTGTTAATCCATTCAATTGTTACTTTTTTTTCTGAGTTTAACATTTCTTTTACCTTTTTATGATTCATACTCCGAGTTGAAAAAGAATTCTGAATTTTTTGAATTTACAAAAAAAGGATAATCATTTACGTTTCTTTACAAAAATATTGTAAATAAATGTAACCATAAATAAAAAAAACGGAAATAGAATTAAAGTTTTTACGTTTTTTACCGTAAGTAAGTATATATAATTCGGAAAGTAAAGGAGTGTGCACTTCGCACGCGCTAAGGTGTTTTGCATGAGTGATTTTAAAATAGGTAAATCTCAACAAACAGGTGAAATAAGGTTCGCGACTGGAAGAACTAGTGATTTCACAAGGTTAAAAACTAAATATAGGGATTTTAAAGCAAAGACAGAAAAGACTGATTTTGCTAATGCGCCTGTTGTTATGCAAGAAGAACTAGATTTATTGGTTCAATTAAAGGCTCTTGCAAAAAAAGAAAAACTGCCTAGTGAAGAAAGGTGGATTGCAGAAAGAGAAAAAGCTGTAAAAGAACAGCTAACAACAACTAAAATCAATTTAATTGCAAATGCATATTATGCACCAGTTATTAAGACTGGTGTTGCTCAGCAACAAAAACCAGATGATAGGTTGTATGAACTTTTAAATTCGTGTAAGAACGATAATGGACTTCTTGACCCTGGAGCAGAGAAAATATTTGTTTCTTTGCAAGGAAAGGAAGATTGTTTATACCATGTCAAAAATATTTTAGCTAAATGTAAAAATAGCGAAGCTGGTTCTGTTGATATTGATAAAGCAGAAATTGTATCTAGGCTTGCCAGTGTTGGTGTGTCTAGTGCAAGAATGTGTGAGCATATTGATACGTTTACCTATTTTGACAAAGAAAAAGGTAAAGATTGTGTAGATTTTGCTTTGCTTGATGAAACTATTGGTTTGATTTCGTCTGGGTTAAGTGATCTTGATGCAGTTAAGTATGCTCAATATTTAACAGGAAATTTTGCGGATAAAGATTCTGTTAGAGAATCTTTGTTGAAATTGCATAATGCAAAAGTAGAAACAGGCTCTGTCTTTAAGATAATGAATGCATTGTCTGTAGTAAATCCTGATACTGGAGAAAGAGAAATTTCTCAAAAAGCTGTTAGTTCTGTTGCCTCATTGAAAAAATCATTATTCTCAACTAGGGATAATGAAAATAATGAAAGAAAAAACCAGATAAACCTTTTAGGCGTTAGTGTTTTCAACTTCGGCGACAAGAAAATGGTTTTCAAAGATGGAATACTTACATATTCAACACCGGTAGAAGGAGAAAACTATAAAGTTACAAAAGAAAGATATGACCAGTTAGTTGCATCTATTGAAGATGACATGTTACTAGAATTTGCATCAAAATATACAGATAAAAATGGTGAAATTGATAATAAATATGTAAGAGTTGCTTCTCAATTAAGAAAAATCGGTTTGGTTTATAATGGACTATTTAATGTTATGGAGTCTTGTATAAATCCAAATGGAACAATTAATGTTGAAAGATTAAATACAATTAAAACTATAAGAGAATCTGGTGCATTAAGCGATGATGTGCCAATGCTTGTAGATGCTTGCAGAATTGATGAAAATGGTAAATATAACCAAAATGATGTTCAAACAGTTTGTGATTTAACTTCATATGTTATTGCTGGTAAAGAAGTTTGTTCTCTTTTAGATGCGATGAGAGAAAGCGAAGATGCAAAAGATATTATAATGCTTTGTCTTCCATATTTCTCTAAAAACGAAAATCTTATAAGACTTATTGACCTGATGAAAAAACCAGGTGGGGAGTTTGGAGAGAATGAAATGGAAATGCTCTATGACCTTGCAACGATTTATTTTGAAGATGAATCGGCTCGAGAAAAAGGTGACGACTTCATAAATGTGGCGGCACAAGTTATGACATTTTCTCGTGATAAAGATGGAACAGTTAGTGATGATGCTACTGGAATATGTGCAATTATGGGTAAAGCCGGAGAAGCTATTCCAACAATAGAAGAAGGCATCATTAATTGCTACGGTGATGATAATAGAGTTGATAGCAAATTGGCTCAAATTCTATGGGATATGTATATACAAGATGCGTCATTGCCAGAAGTTATAGAAATGATAAAAGTTTGCAAAACGCCAGATGGTAAACTTGATACGGATAAGGCAGATATGATTGTTAATCTATTTGCTGCGAAATATTCAAAAGAAAAAATTGCTGAGTTAGTACTTCCGAAACATTAATTATCATAGAATGTAGATTGGGAAAAACCTGAGTTTTGAAGAAAATCTTTGAAACTCGGGTTTTTAGTTATTAAAAATTCCTTATAATTATTTTTCTTTGTTTCATCAATTGTTGGGTGAAAAATAACTTCTGTTATAGAATTTTCTTCTTTTATTTTGCTTAGTCCCTTTTTTATTGTTTCTTCGTTCATAATCCCAGTATATAGAACGCCAATAAAAAAGTCGTTTGTTTTTACTGTTTTTCTGTTTATTTGGGTGAATGTATTCAACAATATGTTTTTTAGAATATTAACTGCAAATTTAATGTTAAATGATTCTTTCCATACAATATATGGTTTTTCTTTTTGTGTTCGAACATAAGGAATGTTATATTCTTTTGCTAGTGTAGAAACCAGTTTAAAAATATTGGGAATTGCGTGTGTATGAACGTGCGAGTCAATATGTGATATTTTGCAATGTTCAAGAACTTTTTCTATTTGTGCTCTGAATTCAATTTCTACTTGTTTCAAAAACTCTTTGTTGAATGATAGTAAAATTATTTGCAAGTAACTTTTATTAAAAAAACCATTTTTATTACATAACATTGGCTGATTTGTAAGGCTTTTCCCTTCAATTATATTAAAGTGAAAACCAACATCAATGCTTTTAATTGTCGGTAAAACTTCAAAAATAGCGTGATTAAATGCGTCCATATTGGCAATTAAACTGGTCGATGTGATTATTCCTTCTTCAAAGCCTTGCTTTATTGCCAAATTAGTCTCTTCTGAAATTCCAAAATCATCTGCGTTTATAATTAGTTTTTTCATTTGCATATTCCATTAATATACTTTATTATTGAATTGTAGCATAAAAGGTGGATAGTATGTCAGAAATGCCGATTTTATCAGTAATTGTTCCTTGCTTTAACGAAGAGGAATGTATTCAATCTACAACAAAAAGGTTGTTAGAAGTTTTAAACGAACTTGTTGTTGATAATGTTATTTCTGATAATAGCTTTATTTTTTATGTTGACGATGGAAGTAATGACAAAACTTGGGAATTAATTGAAAAAGTTTCAAGTGAAAACGTGGGCAAGGTAAAAGGCATCAAATTTAGTAGAAATTTTGGAAATCAAAAAGCTATTTTGGCTGGGTTAACAGAATCAAGAAAATATAATCCTGATTGTTTCATTACTATTGATGCTGATTTACAACAAGATGAAAATAAGATAAGAGAATTTGTTCAAAAGTACAAAGATGGTGCGCAAATAGTTTGTGGTATTAGAAACGATAGAAATACCGATGGTTTGTTTAAAAAATATTCTGCACTAGCTTTTTATAAGTTGATGAATATTTTGGGTGTAAAAATAAAAATGAATCATTCTGATTATCGTTTAATAGGATCAGAAGCTGCTGGCGCTTTGGCTCAGTTTAAAGAAACTAATTTGTTCTTACGTGGAATGTTCCAAGAACTTGGTTTTAAAAAAGAATATGTATATTTTGATGTAAAACCACGCACAATTGGTACTTCAAAATTCACAACATTTTCCTTACTGACTTTGGCTTTAAGTGGAATAACATCTTTTAGTTTGATTCCATTAAGGCTCGTTACTTGTATTGGTTTTTTGATGTCAGTTGTCAGTTTTATTATTGGTTTGAGTGCAATTTATGACCATTATATAAGACAAAATACAGTTCCTGGTTGGGCAACAATTGTTGTTGTTGTTGGGGTCGTTGGTGGTATTCAAATTTTATGTCTTGGAGTTATTGCCGAATATTTGGGTCAATTGTTCCAAGAAACAAAGGCAAGACCAAGATATATAGTAGAAAAAACTATAGATTAGTTTTGTTATTTTCATCATCAATCCAAACGTAGGTTTTTGGAAGTGTTGAGTAAAATGGATTCTTTATGTCTTCATAATTTATTGGGTTAGAGACATAGTTGTTTATTTTATTTATTTTTTCTTTTACTTCTTTGAAATAATCAAATATTTTCATAACTTTTCCAACTTTTTTATTGATTATACTTGTTTTTTTGATTGGAAAAATGCGATTTTTTATTAATTTTTTGAGAATTTATTATACTTGTGTATAATCTAATTATGAAGGAGAAAATTTTAATTGTGGATGATACTTCTGCTTGGAGGTATTTTCATCAAGAACTAATAGAAGAAATGTATGGGGACTTTTTTGAAATTGTGACTGCTAGTTCGGCAACAGAAGCAGTAGATGTTGTTCGTCATAACATTGAAAATCCTTTTACATTGATTATTACTGATTTGCAAATGGAAATGGATTATGAGCCCTTGCTTGCTGGTGAATGGTTTGTTGAAAATGTACAGAAAATTTCGTCATATTCAAGGACTCATATTATTATGGTTTCAGCGATGAGTAATATCGAATTTATAGCTCAAAAATATGGGGTTGAATGTATCTCAAAAGCCCTTCTAATCTATAATAAACTAGCCATGAAATATATGTTTGAAAAGCTTATGCCTTTTTTAACAAAAATGTAAATTTTTAAATGTAAATTAAATTTTGTTTGTGTTAGTATAAATTTGATTATGGTTAAAAATGACATGTCGAAATATACAATAGTAACACTAGAGGAAATCCCATCAACAAACACTTATGCACTTGAACATATAGCTGCTTTTGATGACAAATCCATTGTTTTTGCTCCTCATCAAAGTTCTGGTCGCGGAAGATTCGATAGACATTGGGTTTGCGATGATTCTGAAAATATTTATATGTCCATAATTTTAAAACCAGAAAATGTTACTAATTATCCTTTCCCTAATTTAACTCAATATCTTTCAGTTGTGGTTTGCAAGGTTCTTGAAAAAGAATTTTCATTAAAACCAAGTATAAAATGGCCTAATGATATATTGGTGGAAAATGCCAAAATATCAGGCATTTTGGCTGAGTCTTGTATGGCAAACAATAAAATTGAAGGTATTGTTTTAGGTCTTGGTTTGAATGTTAATTTGAGAAAAGAAACTTTAGATAATATTGACCAAAATGCAACATCTATCGGGTTTTTAACAGGACAACAATATGATGTTGAAAAAATACTTAGAAAAATTTGTGATGAATTTTTTGAAAACTATGACGCTTTTATACAAGGCGGTTTTGAATATATTAAGACTGAGTACATCAACAGATGTGGGTTCTTAGGAAAGAATATCTTAATCAGAGAAGCTGGGGAAAAGAAACCATATTTTGCAAAATCAATAGATGATGAAGGACTATTGGTTGCGGTTGATGAGTTAAATAACGAATGTAAGATAATAACAGGAGATGTTTTATGTTAAATGATGGTATTGCAACAATGGCTGTTGGTATGGGAACTGTGTTTAGTTTCTTGATTATTCTTTGGGCAGTTGTTGCATTTTTGGGAGTAGTTGTTGGATATTTAAACAAATTGTTCCCTGCTGAAGTACAAGCTGTAAAAACAGCGGTTAAAACAGCAGCAGGCGATTTAGAGGTTGCAATTGCAATTGCAGCAGCTAAATTAAGAAAGTAATTAGGTAGATTAAGACATAAGAGGGAAAGAAAATGGCAAAAAAATTAATTAAAGTTATGGATACTTCTTTCAGAGATGGATTCCAATCTATTTATGGTGCTAAAGTTCTTGTTGATGATTTCATTCCTGCTCTTCAAGCAGCAGTTAACGCAGGTATCAAACATTTTGAAACAGCTGGTGGCGCTAGATTTCAAGCTCCTATTTTCTTCTGCAATGAAAACGCATTTGAAACTATGGATAAAATCAGAGCAGCAGTTGGCCCTGACGTAAAATTACAATCATTATCTCGTGGTGTTAACGTTGTTGGTTTAAATTCACAACCACGTGACGTTATCGACTTACACGCTAAAATGTTTGCAAAACATGGCGTTAATGTTATCAGAAACTTTGATGCATTAAACGATGTTAACAACTTAATTGATTCTGCAAACAGCATTAAAAAACATGGTTTACAACACGAAGTAACAATCACAATGATGGAATTACCATATGGTTGTGAAGGTGCTCATGATGTTGCATTCTACGAAAAAGTTTTAAGAAACATCTTAGATGCTGGTATTCCATTTGATTCATTAGCATTTAAAGATGCTTCTGGTACATCAAACCCAAGAAAAGTTTACGAAACAATTAAAATGGCTCGTGAAATTCTTGGTCAAGATGCTCATATTAGATTCCACTCTCACGAAACAGCTGGTACAGGTTTAGCTGCATACTTGGCTGCTTTAGATGGTGGTGCTGATGGTATTGACTTGGCTATGAAACCAGTTTCTGGTGGTACAGGTCAACCAGATATTATTTCTATGTGGCACGCATTAAAAGGTACTGAGTACGATTTAGGTTTAGATATTCAAAAAGTTATGGAAACAGAAGAAATCTTCAAAGAATGTATGAAAGATTATCCTCTAGATCCTATCTCTTTAGCTGTTAACCCAATTTTAATCCAAGCTCCATTACCTGGTGGTGCAACAGCTACAACTGTTAACCAATTAAAAGATATGGGTATGTTAGATAAATTCCCAGCTTTAATCGCAGCTATGAAAGAATGTGTAGAAAGAGGCGGTTACGCAACTTCTGTTACTCCAGTTTCTCAATTCTATGCTCAACAAGCATTCTTGAATGCTGTTCAAGGTCCTTGGGTACAAGCTAACCCTGGTTATGCAAAAATGTTATTAGGTTACTTCGGTAAAACACCTTGTGAACCAGATCCTGAGTTAGTAAAATGGGCTAGCGAAAAATTAAATATGGAACCTACAACTGAAAAAGTTGTTGATCTTAATGAAAAAGACCCAGAAAAGGGTATTAAAGCGGCTGAAGCTAGATTAGTTGCAGCAGGTCTTCCTGTAACAGATGAAAACTTATTTATCGCTGCTGCTTGTAAAGATGGTAACGTTGATAAAGGTATTGACTTCTTGTTAGGTAAAGGTCAAGTTTCTGTTAACAAATCAGCTCAAAAAGCACAAGCTGCTGCTCCTGCTGCTTCAAATTCTGACGCTTGCACAGTTACAGTTAATGGTAAAAAATATGGCGTTAAATTTGAAAATGGTAAAGCAATTGTTAATGGTAAAGAATACTCTATCGATGTTAAAGACGGTATTGAAGAAACTTCAGCTGCTGCTGCAACAGGCGAAGGTACAGAAGTTAAAGCTCCAATGCCTGGTGCTGTATTAAGAGTATTAAAATCAGTTGGCGATAGCGTAGAAGAAAATGAAGAAATTATGGTTATTGAAGCTATGAAAATGGAAACTCCAATCAAAGCTCCTGTAACTGGTACAGTTACTTCTATTGCAGTAGGTCAAAATGATAAAATTGCGACTGGTCAAGTATTGGCAACAGTAGGCTAGGAGGTTAAATTATGCAATTAACAGATGGTTTAACACAACTTTGGCAATCAACAGGTATTTATAACTTTATGCAATCGGCTATGCAACAAGTTGAAGGTACTTGTGTTGACCAGTTCTTAGTTCACTTTGGTCAACCAATAATGATTCTTATTTGTTGTTTCTTACTATGGTTAGGTATTAAAAAACAGTATGAACCATTATTATTAGTCCCAATTGCTTTTGGTGGTATTTTATCAAATATTCCAATGCCATTGGGTGAAGAAATTGCTGGTCCAAATGGATTTTTAGGTATTATCTTTGCTGCTGGTATTGATAAAGGCTTGTTCCCACTTATCATCTTTATGGGTGTTGGTGCTATGACAGACTTTGGTCCATTAATCGCAAACCCTAAAACGTTGTTATTAGGTGGTGCAGCTCAATTCGGCATCTTTGGTGCATTACTTTTAGCTATTGTTCTTGGATTTGATATGCAAGCAGCTGGTTCTATCGGTATCATTGGTGGTGCTGATGGTCCAACATCTATCTATGTAACATCTAAATTAAAACAAGAACTATTAGGTTCAATTGCTGTTGCGGCATATTCTTATATGGCATTAGTTCCTGTAATTCAACCACCAATTATGAAATTATTAACAACAGAAGCTGAACGTAAAATCGTTATGAAACAAGCTAGAGAAGTTTCAAAAAGAGAAAAAATTGTGTTCCCAATTGCAGTTTTAGTTCTTTGTTTAATCTTCTTACCTTCAGCTTGTCCATTAGTTGGTGCATTAACTTTCGGTAACTTATGTAAAGAATGTGGTGTAGTTGATAGATTATCTGATACTATGCAAAATGCTCTAATCAACATTGTAACTATTTTCTTAGGTTTAACAGTTGGTTCAAAATTACAAGCAGACCACTTCTTAACTATTGAAACATTAAAAATCTTATTATTAGGTATTCTTGCATTCTCATTAGCGACTGCAGCAGGCTTGATAATGGCAAAAATAATGAATTTATTCTTAAAAGAAAAAATCAATCCGCTTATTGGTTCAGCTGGTGTATCAGCAGTTCCAATGGCAGCACGTGTAGCTAACAAAGTTGGTTTAGAGGCAAATCCTCAAAACTTCTTATTGATGCACGCAATGGGACCAAACGTAGCAGGCGTAATCGGTTCAGCAGTTGCTGCTGGTGTATTACTTGCTTTAATCCCACACTAAAATACTTTAGCCGGAGGTATTCGCCTCCGGCCTTTTAACTTAGAATATTATGTTGAAATATTATAATTACTCACAGAAAGGAGAAAAAGAAAAATGAGTACTATTGAATATTTTTCAAACTCAGAAGAATTGCATAAAATAATGTCTCCTGCAAGAGCAACATTAACTGCTCCATTCTTTGGAAATAATGTAGAACAAGTAAAATCTGTAGCAGAAGCATACAAATTAGCTAAAAATAGCCCTGGTACAGTTGAATT
>JAFQNF010000009.1 GCA_017396025.1 bacterium | reverse complement strand
GCTTACCTTTATTAACCAAATGTAAATAAAAATCAGACATTTTTGCATTATGCCGAATTGCAACCAAAGCTGCCATATAGAGCATATTTCTTACTCTAGGGTTACCAAATTTTGTTATTCTTGGCTTATTCCAAACACTACTTCCGGATTCCATTTCTCTAACATCAAGTCCAAAGAATGCAGTTAATCTTTTTGAATTATACGTACCATATTCATCTTTGTAAATTTCAGAAATAAGTACATTGCTAACACGTTTTCCAAATGAAGGAATAGAATTAAGTAATTCGTATTCTTTGTTTATTTCAGGATAATTATCGTAATAGTACTTTATTTCTTTTTCGGTTTCTGCTATGGTATTGTCGATTGAATTTAAAGTGGCTTTGACCACGCGGGCTGCAGCTTCTGTATTGAATGTTTGCAGCCTTACTTTTTGCATAATCCTTAATTCGACAAGATTATCCATTAATCTTGATAAATCTCTCAACTCACGTCTTTCTTTGGATTGAGGAGAAAAAGGTCTAGGACTCCGTTCTTTGCAAAATTCTGCAAGAATTTTAGCGTCTGTTTTGTCATTTTTTGTTTTAACCAATGATTTTGCAAAAGATTTTACTATTCTTGGATTAACAACGCTGACTTTGTAATTTTTGTTTTCCAATAAAGTAAAAGCTAACAGCTCGTGATAGACATTAGTTGCCTCCATGCAAAAATGGACAAAAGCATCTTTTTCTAATTTGCTTTTAATCCAATCTTGAAGAAAAATCACCCCTTCATTACTGTTTTCAACAACTTTGTAATGAAATTTTTCTTGAGCTAACAACATCACATCTAGTTTCTTTTTAGAAACATCGATACCACAATAGAATTTGTTATTCATAGAACTCCTTTCTGAATTAATCAAACGGTCCGTTCTTGTGTAAAACTTTGCTTACCTTGTAAATACGAGTTTTTATCACTCTCGAGATAATGTTCAGCTTAAAAGAATTACAAACGGGGACTTATCTACAAAACAGTCTTAAACACTTTGGGTGGGTACAGTCTTATTCCGTTCTTTAATTCATTCTTATTCTACTATTTTTTACAAATTCATGATACAAGGTTGGGTGAAACCCAACGAATAAAGAGTTGGTAGTGTAAAATAACACTCAGCTTGAGGAGAAAGAACAGTGAGTTTGACAATTTTTGTTGATGCATCAAACGAGCACCATACCCGCTTTATTTTATCTCTGCAAAGTATGTTCTAAGGTTTTTGTCAATTTGTTTATTTATAAGTCTTGCTGTTGTTGTATGCTCTTTTTTATTTAATAAACCTTGTGTTAATTCGTTTGCAAAGTCAATACCGTAATTCTTTGTAAAAGCTTGTTTTAATACACTAAAGCTTGATTGTAAACCTTCCTTGTCAAAGTGTCCGCCCTCTTCTGCAATTCTTCTTGTAATTGATGCCAACAGTGTATATGCTTTTAATGTTAGTGGGAGTTGTTTTTCTATATTTAAATTAAGTACAAATTCATTAGGTCCAATTGCTTCACAAGCTCTTGTTTCAAAAGAACGACCATTCGGCGGTCTTAATGAAGTTGTTATAATTAAATGCTTGCTTGGATTTTCAATTTTTAATAGCTTCTTCTGAATTTCAATCCATTTATCTAAGTCATTCGTTTTATCATTATTTAATTCCATTGCCATATATGAAATTCGACAAAAATCTTCTGTAACAGTGTTTGAAACAATGTTTTTATAACCTGAAAAAGAAGGGTTCGCTTTATTAGAAAAATTATTTACAAAATTTACTTGCATAATAATTTAAAACCTGTAAATATTATTTTTTGCTAATTATATTTAAACACTCAATTTGAGAAGAAAGAACAGAAAGTTTGATAAATCAGATATCTAACAAATTTTCAAAAAATTCTTTCATTTGATTTAATGGTATGATATTGTCCTTTTCTGATATTTTGAATTCTTTAAATACTAATTTTAAGTCCTCTATATTCTTTGCATAATTTTTAGGATTAAAAATATCTTTTACGCAAAGATATATTGTATCTTTACTTGACAAATATGCAATGTTAGCTTCAAATCTATTTGCAAGGTTATACATTATTGTTGTTGGCAGTTTAGATTTTTCTGCAATATTATTTACATTATTAAAAAGTTTGGCAGATTCCGGACAAACTTCCTTTCCTCCAATTAAAATAGAAT
>JAFQNF010000008.1 GCA_017396025.1 bacterium | reverse complement strand
TTTAGTTTATGTCTTATTTATTATGATATAGCGAAAAAAAACACATTCAAGGAGAAATAAAATGAGACGTACGCTGGAAGGAACTAAAAGAAAAAGACAAAATGTTAGCGGTTTCAGAGCACGTATGGCTACACCAGGCGGAAGAGAAGTTCTAAATAGAAGAAGAGCTAAAGGCCGTCATAAATTAGCTATCACTGCTAAAGAAAGAGCTTAGTAATTTTGTCAGGGCAAAATTAAGCCCCATTAGAAATAAGAAATTAATTAACTATTAATATAAAAGGGCTGTTTTAACAGTCCTTTTTTAGGTAAAAAATGCTTCAAAAGAAATATAGATTAAAGAAATATTCTGCATTCATTGCTACATATAAGAAAAACAATGCCGTTTCTGATGAAAACGTCTGTATTTACTTTGGAAAAGAAAAAACAAATGTTGATATAGATACTAAATTTGGATTTGTAGTAAGTAAAAAAATACATAAACGTGCAGTTGTACGCAATAGAATTAAACGTTTAATGAGAGAAAGTGTTAGGCTTTATATAAAAAATAATGAAAATTTAATAACAAATAAGTACATTTCTATCATTTTTGTTGCAAAAAAAGATGCTATTAGAAAAGATTTTGCAACAATTGACAATTCTATTTCTAAATTATTTCAAAATAAATAACTATTACTGTAGTATTTGATTTTATTGTGATTTGAGATAATTAACGAATAAAAAATATAGCACACGTATATACTCTTTTTATAAAAAATGTAACAAATTGTAAACATGATGACTCGATTTTGTCATGAATTCAAAACGAAAAGTTTTCATGTAAGTAAGAGGACTAATCGAGGGAGAAAGAGAATGGGATACGCTTTATTTGCACAAAGGAAATTGGTACTTGACTCACAGTTAAACAGTGCACAATTACAACAAACACAAAGATCAAATGAACAATTTGCTCTTGCTAATAACAACTTAGGTTTACAAAGAGAATTGTCTGCTTTACAAGTTGCACAAGCAACAGAACTTGCAGGATTATATGAAAGACTTGCTGAAACAACAAATTCACAACAAAGAGAACAAATACAAGCTGACATCAGAACAATGGAAGCAGATCATAAACTTCAACAAGAAGACATAAACAATCAAATTTATATGGTTGGTATCAAAGAAAATGCTATTGAAATGGAAGTAAAAGCATTAGATACAGAAGTAACAGCATTACAAAAACAATTAGAAGCAGTAGAAGAAGCAGAAGGCAAAGCAATCGACAGAGCTACTCCAAAATTCAATGGCGTGGGCTAAGGATAAAAAAAGACAATATAAAAAGAGGAACCAAATGGTTCCTCTTTCCGTATGTTAACTCAATTATTGAGCCATTGCTTTTCTTACTTCTTTTTTGTAGATTTCTACGTTTGGTTGAAGTACTTCTGGAAGTGCAACATCCATTGATGTAACATCACCTTCAATTTGTCTTAGCATATTACCTGTATATAGTGTTTCAAAATGTTTGAATTCAATAAATTTAGCCAAAGTTGTTAGCGATAAATCTTTTAATTCAAGAACTGAAACAGGGTGCATATTAGAGTATGCTGCAACAACACCTGTTAACACTGCATTTGTAACTTTTTCTTGTGGAGTTACATATACAAAAGTGAAGAAAGAATCTGTATTTGCACTATCAAGATCAGCTTCTGCATTGTAGTGAAGATAACCAGGACCAACGTTAGTATCTGTTGAAATTCTCGCTTTTAATGATTCATTCTTTAATTGTTTTTCCCACAATGTTGTACCCATAAACGCATCACCAAAATATTCAACAAAATGTTTTTGTTTTCCATTTAATTTTGATTCAACATTAAATGCAGACTGTTGAAGAGCTAAGTTAGCATTGATATCTGGATTTAAGAATTCTTCTTGTGCTTTTAATGAAGCTTGAAGCATTGCAATAACATCAGATTTTTCAACACCCGCAAATGCTAAAGTAAAGATTGTAGCATCATCAAAAATTGAGAATCTACCACCAACATCATCATGAACAAAACCAGATAATTTAATATCACCAGCGTTAACCATTCTTCTTAGGTTGCTTTTTTCGCTTGATACGTCTGTCATTGCAATAAATCTATCTGAAACATCTTCTCTTTCAAGGTATTCTTGCATTACTTTTCTAGCATTTTCATAAGCAACTGTTGTTTCAATTGTTCCACCTGATTTAGAAACCACTAAGAATTGAGTTTTAGATAAATCTAAAGTATTAATAAATCTTCTAAAGCTTTCTGAATCAACTGATGAATAGAAATGAATATTAGCTTCTTTACCAATCATTCTAATTAAAGATTCAGTTGTGTGTCTTGAACCACCAATACCTAAAATAGCTAAATCTGTATATTTGTTATCTTTAGCTTTTTCAGCCATTTCATATAGGCTATCAATTGTATCTAATTGATTTTGAGGTAAAACATTAATCCAATTTAAGAATTGTCCAGCTCTACCAGCTCTACCTTTAATATCAGCAACAGCTTTTTCAGCCTTGTCTGCATATTTTGAAAGGATAGCTTTATCAAGTTTTAAAGTAACATCTGAAATCATTGTTTCTGTCATGATTTACTCCCCTTTATTTGTAATTACAAGAAATATTATCTTATGAAGGAAAAATTATTTCAATAAAAAAAGAACCCTAATACTTTGGGTTCTTTTTTGTTGCAATTATAAAGTTTTGTCTAAACTTCATCAACTTTCTTTTGCTTGTTGATAACATCTTGCAATTTTGCAATTAATTCATCACCTTTAGTTTGCATATCGCTAACAATTCCGTCAGCTTTATCTTGTATTTCAGAAACTGCTTCGTGAGCTTTTTCACATATTTCTTTTGATTTATCTGCTAATTTTTCACGAGTTTCTTCACCTGATTGAGGTGCTAAAAGTACGCCGATTAAACCACCTACGATTCCGCCAATTGCGAAACCTGCTATAAATTTGCCTACTGACATTTTTTATCTCCTTTTTTTCTAAATAGATTGAAACCACTTAAAAGCCCACCAAAAAATCCTTTATCTTTAGCTGTACCCAATGCAACACAAGATGCACCTAAAAGAGTTGTAAGAATTTTTCTAACCAATTCAAACTGTTTGTTAGTAGCAACTGATACTTTTGAAACAGTCGCCAAAACTTCATTTATAGACTTCAAAGCTGGTTTCAGTTCGTTTGTAGCTAAATCTGTTAACTGTCTTACACTTGCCATTGTCAAAGTTGTTTCCTGAATAAACCTAACAAGGTAAATTGCAAGAACAATAAGAACAACTATTACTGTAAATATAAAAGCAGCCAAAAGGAACTCAAGTAACGGTGTCATTTGAGCCTCCTAATTAGATTCATAATCACAAGCTTCTTTTTCTTTTGCCTTGGCTAGTTGCTTAGCTTTAATAGAATCATTTAGCTTGTTATATTGTTGTTCTAATTTATATCTCATAACATCAATTGATGTAAGAGCTTGTCTTTTTGCTTCTTTAATTTCTGGGGTGTATTTTTGAGCCAAATCAGTAATAACGTTTTCCACATCTTTTCGTGTTTCTTCTCCTGACTTAGGAGCATATAAAACAGCTGCTATAACGCCACCAACTACGCCCATGAGTAACCCAACTCCAAAACTGATTGAGCTGCCTTCTTTTGACATTTCGTCCTCCATTCACTTTATGGTTTAGATTGTAACATTTTTTTTACAAACTTGCAATTATACACTTCTAATAGAATACCCGATATTCAAAATTTAGAAACAGTGTAATTTGAAAATAATTTATGTTTGATGTAGATTATTATCGTCATGTAAACAAGAGGAGACCTATAATGGCTGAAAGAAAATTAGTTGGAACAAACGAAATGTTCAAAAAAGCATTAGCTGGCGGTTATGCTATCGGTGCTTACAACGTAAACAACATGGAAATTTTACAAGGTATTGCAGAAGCTGCTGAAGAAACACAATCACCAATCATTCTTCAAGTTTCAGCTGGTGCAAGAAAATATGCTAACCAAACTTACTTAATCAAATTAGTTGAAGCTGCATTAGCTACAACAACAGTGCCTATCGCTCTTCACTTAGACCACGGTGCAGACTTTGAAATTTGTAAAGCTTGTATTGATGGTGGTTTCTCATCTGTTATGAT
>JAFQNF010000007.1 GCA_017396025.1 bacterium | reverse complement strand
TTATTTTTATTTATATATTTAATATATATTCTTTATGTAAACTTTTGTTTCATTTTTAAATTTCATTGAAATCAGTCTATTTAGAATGTTTTTATTAATATGTACGAATAGAGGATAGTTTACTATGGCTGTGAAGTTTTCACGAGAAATGTTATACGAAAAATATGGTGTAAAAACCGATGGTTCAAACGGCAGTGGTGGAAACAATGGTGGAAATACTAGCATTCGAGGTAATGGTGGTGGTTCTTCGTCATTTTCAATTTTTGATATGTACGAAGAAAACGAACTAACATTCACTAATGGTACAGATGCAGCTAAAAGATTATCAGCATATGACAGACTCTTTGGACGTAGCATTGTAGATGGCGCAGGACGCATTGATGCATTATTAGAAAATGATGACTGGCGCGTTGACATGGATGTTGATGGCGATGGTGTTATTGAAGATGGTGTAAGCATCGCAGATGCAATTGCACTATCATGCGATAGTGAATTAGATCTTTATATTCAAAATGAACTTGAAAAGATAATTCAAAAATATGGTCCTGAATGTAACTTTAATATGAGAGCAATGTTTGGAGATAAAAATTCACCAGCATTAGTAGAACTAGCAAGACTAGGAATAAGAGCAGATGCAGTAGGGGATGACTCTGCATGGCAAAACAGAACATATGCATTTTCGTTGGTAGAACCAGTTTTACCAGAAGGTGTCGAAAGTATAGATGAACTAAGCGATGAAGAATTATATAATGCAATTTATCATAAGGATGCAAAAGTTTTAGAGGATGCAAATGGTGGCAAAGGAAGTTTTATATTCTCTGACTGTTTAATTCCAGATGGTACAGCAAATGGAGCCGAAATTAACCTTGCAAGTATTCTAGACACAATGGGATACGAATGTATTTCAAAGGCTGACTTTGTTGAAAATCCAGACGAATATTTTGCATTGATGGATGAAATTGGTTCGATGGTTGCTAACGGAGAATTTGATGCTTCAAGCACAATTGCAGATATTTATAGTGAAAACACATTAGACATCTCAACTGCAGTAAGAGCAGTATATACAGCAAACGGCAATGCATACGGAGATTACGAAGATGGTTACTGGGGCAAAGCAATATCCTTTGATGAAAACAAAGCATTAATAGAAAGACTTGGCCTCGGAGAAAATTGCAATTCTAATACAATAAGAGTTAATGGCGAAGAAATAAATATAAATCCATCTGATAATGAAACAACAGAAGCAGAAGAAAACGCAGAAAAACAAGAAAAAGCAGACGAAATTTTGGCTCAAAAAGTAGAAGCATATAAAGAAGATCACAACGGAGAAGAACCTACAGTAGAAGAATATGCTCAAATGGTTCGAGAAGCACGACAAGAAGCAGGTTTATAATAAAACAAATCCCCCTTATACAGGGGGATTTGTTTTTCTTGTTTTATCAAGGCATTTTGTGTAAAATTATACTTGTAAGACAAGTAGGTAGTAAATTATGTTGAACACAGTTAAATTAAATGATTTTATTATTGGAAGTAATAAATTAACAATATTGGCAGGACCTTGTGCAATTGAATCAAAAGAAATACTATTTGAAACTGCCCAATATTTGAAAGAATTAACTGAAGAACTTAATATAAATTTTGTTTTTAAATCTTCTTATGATAAAGCAAATAGAAGTTCAATTACTTCATACCGTGGTTTAGGAATGGAAAAAGGTCTTGAACTTTTATCAGAAGTAAAAAAAGAATTTAATCTACCTATTGTAACTGATATACACAACCCAAAAGAAGCAGATATTGCTGCAGAAGTTGCAGATATAATTCAGATCCCTGCCTTTTTATGCCGACAAACAGACCTACTTGTTGCAGCGGCAAAAACAAACAAAATTATAAACATAAAAAAAGGACAGTTTTTGGCACCACAGCAAATGAAATCCATTGCAAATAAAGTAAAAGAATCTGGAAACGATAAAATAACAATTACCGATAGAGGAGTAACCTTTGGTTATAACAATCTTGTTTCTGATATGAGGGCAATACCAATTATCCAAGAAATGGGATACCCTGTCATATTCGATGCAACTCATAGTGTTCAACTTCCAGGTGGTTGTGGAGAAAGTTCAGGAGGGGAAAGAAAATTTGTACCAATCCTTGCAAAATCAGCAGTAGCAGCAGGTGCAAATGGTTTATTTTTTGAAGTTCATCCAAATCCAGATAAAGCGCTTTGCGACGGTCCTAATATGGTAGACTTTAAACAGGCAAAAGAAATATTCAAAGTTTGCAACGATATTTTTAAATTAGTTAACAACTAATTTTATTGAACAACATATCTTGCTTGAGCCCAAGGATATCCGGGGATAATTTGCCATTCATCCTTAATTATTAAAGCACTACAATAATTTCCATTTTTTGTGTTATTACAGTTATTTGGATTAGATGTTGAAATCAACTCATCTCTTGAATATTCATGCCCGAAAGGCAAAAATCTACCAATGTATTCAGGATGATCTTTATTTGCAAGCCAATATTCAAACATAAAAATATCACGAGCAACAACATTTAAACGTTTTTTACCATTTGTATCAACATAGAAATAGATAACTTTATAATCCTCATTACCGATTGTTTGAAGAGCAACAAACATACCATCATTTAAGAAAAATCTAGTCCATGTAGAATTCAGAGCCTTCTCTGTACCATCTAATTCTTTAAAAGTATAATCACACTGATCTTTTGTTGAATTTTTACAATCTCTAGTAAGAATTAAAGACGGTTTCAAATAGTAATCAAAGAATGAATATGAAGCGTGCTCGCCCAAACCATCTTCTAAAGACCAATTAGTCGGAGAACCTTCTCGTGCTACTGCGCTATCAAAAGCTTGAGAAAGTACAGAATACGCTTTTTTCATTCTTACTGTAGTTTGATTTTTATGATGATCAGCAACCATTGTACCCATTGCAATTGTAAATACAACGCCAACAAGAACAAGTGAGATAAGCAACTCAGAAAGCGTATTACCTCTTCTTTTTTTATTCAAAATGTTACTGAACAACTTTTTCAAATATTTCTCCAATTATTTAAAAAGAATATTTATCCACAACAGAAAATAATTCTTTTTTTTCATCTGCATCTAATGTAACAAGCGGTTGTCTTACATCTTCATTAATAATTCCAAGATGAGCTAATGTAGCTTTTACAGGAACCGGATTTGGTGCCATAAATAATTTTTTGAATAATGGAAATAATTCCAAATGAATCTTTAAAGCATCAGCATTTTTACCAGCCTTAAATGCAGTAATCATTTCTTTCATTTGTTTACCAACAACGTGAGAAGCAACACTAATTACCCCATGCGCACCTAATGCCATCATAGGAATTGTAAGGCTATCATCACCAGAATAAATAGCGAAATCTGATGGACACATTGAACGAATATCACTAATTAAGTCTAAATCCGCATTACTTTGCTTAACTGCAACGATATTTTTAAATTCATTTGCCAATTTAGCGATAGTAGCCGGTTGCATATTAACACCAGTTCTGCCTGGAATATTGTATAGAATAATAGGCAAATCTACTGCCTTTGCAATTGCGGCAAAATGTTCATACATACCTTTTTGAGAAGGTTTATTATAGTATGGAACAACAGATAATATTGCATCAGCCCCAAGTTCTTTTGCTTTTATAGATGAATCAACTGCTGTTGCTGTTGAATTTGAACCAGCGCCCATAACAATCTTTACTCTGCCATTAACAATTTTTTTCACAAACTTAAAGATTTCTCTTTCTTCTTCATGAGTAAGTGTTGGTGTTTCACCTGTCGTACCAGCAACAAGAATAGAATCGGTACCAGTTTCTATTAAATGATTAACCAATTTTTCTAATGCAACATAATCAACTGATAAGTCCTTTTTAAAAGGAGTAATCATTGCTGTAATAATTTCGCCTGCATTATATCTCATATTATACCTCTCGATTTTTATCTTGTAATTTTCTGTCTCTCGGGCTTGGCGTTCCTTCGGCTTCGCCTGTCGTCGCTTCGCCCTCACTTACTCGGGCTCGTTCTCACTCACCCTTTCGAAAATTACGCTAAAACACTTGCATTTCAATAACTTTTTCTGCAATTCTTACAGTGTTCAATGCTGCACCAATTCTTAGATTATCTGCAACACACCAGAATGAAATTGCATTATCAAAAGCTATATCTTTTCTAATTCTACCAACATAAACAGGGTTAGTACCTGCAGCCATTAGTGCTGTTGGGTACTCATAGTTTTCAACATCATCAATAACTTTAACACCCCAAGCATTTTCTAGGATTTCTCTAGCTTTTTCTGGAGTAATATCTTTTTCAAACTCAACAGTAACTGCTTCTGAGTGTCCAACAAAAACAGGAACTCTAACTGCTGTACAAGAAATTGGAGTATCTGGAGCCAAGTGCAAAATTTTTCTTGTTTCGTTAGTAACTTTCATTTCTTCTTTTGTATAACCGTTATCGCAGAATGAATCAATTTGAGGAATACAGTTATAAGCAATAGGTTTCTTAAATACTTTATTTTCAAAGTCCTTACCTTCATTTGCAGCAATTGTATTTTCTCTTAATTCATTAATTGCAGCCAAACCAGCACCAGACACAGATTGATAAGTGCTTACAACCATTCTTTTAATACCAGCATAATCATGCAATGGTTTTAAAGCCAACATTAGTTGAGATGTAGAACAATTTGGATTAGCAATAATACCTTTGTGTGTTCTAATATCTTCATCATTTACGCCAGCAATAACCAATGGAATATCTTTTTCCATTCTAAATGCACTTGAGTTATCAATATACACACATCCACGTTTTACAGCTTCATGAGCAAGTGCCAAACTTGTTGAACCACCTGCAGATGCCAAGACAATATTAATTCCTTCAAACGCGTCTGGAGTTGCTTCTATAATTGTATATTCTTTTCCTTTAAAAGTAATTGTTTTTCCTGCGCTTTTTTTACTAGCCAAGAACTTTATATCTTCAAATACAACATTATTTTCTTCTAAAATTTCTAAAATGTGTCGGCCAACTACACCTGTAGCTCCTAAAACACCAATAACTGGTTTTCTCATATCTTCTACCTTCTAATACTCTCGTTAAAAATTATCCGACAAAACGGCTATTAATACAAGTATATAAACATTTCTTAAAAGTTACGTGTAAATAATTATTAATTTTTAAAGATTATATTAAAAAAAATCAGCCCAAGTACTTTACGAACATGGAAAATCGATGTATAATAAACTTGTTATTAATGTTTCGGCTAGTGTAAATATTGCAAGTTCTTAAATCTTACTTTAAACTTGCATTTTTTTTGCGAATTTTCTGTAAGCTGACCGAATGAAATGAGGGAACACTTTTTAAACTAAGTTTTTTATTTCTTCTCCATTCGCATATTGATATAAATTTACTAATGTTTTTTCTAATATTCTGTTAACTGATTCTTTTGTGTCATAAGCAATATGAGGAGTAACTATAACATTTGGCAATTTCAGTAATTTAGAGTTAATCAAGGAAGTTCTTAATTTTTTTAAATTAATATTTTCTCCAGGTCTTTTATTTGAAATAGTCTCTTCATATTCCAGTACATCAAGAGCAACACCTTTTATTTTGTTGTCTAAAAGAGCGTCATATAACGCTTCTGTATCAATAAGTTCACCACGAGCAGTATTAACAATAACAACATCTTCTTTCATCAACGATATTTTATCTCTATCAATAAGATGATAAGAATTAGGTGTTAGAGGCGCATGGAGCATAATTACATCAGAAAGCTTACACAATGTATCTAAAGAAACATACTTTGCACCATATTTTTCCTCAACTTCTACATTTTCTTTAATGTCATAACAAATAACATTCATAGAAAATCCCTTTGCAATTTTTACTGATTTTTCCCCAATAGAACCAGTTCCAATTATTCCAATTGTTTTATCACAAAGTTCCATTCCAAATGTTTCTGGATACAAATCACCATTTTTCAACTCATTAACACCATAACATATTCGTCTAACCAAATTAAGAAGAATACCAAACGAAAATTCTGCAACAGTATAATCGCCATAATGAGGTGTATTAGCAACTAATATGTGGTTTTCATTACAATATTCCATATCAATATGACTAAAACCGACAGAACGAGTTAAGATTAATTTTAACTTTTTAAATTTATAAAGAGTTTCACTTGTTAATCTTGAACCAGTAAAAACAGATATTATTTCTGCATTTTCTTCCAAGTACGAAATATCATTATCAGGGGTTAATTCATATTCTTTAAATTCTAAATTATATTTATCAAACAATTCTTTTTCAAAAAAAACTCGTTCAAATTGTTTTGTATCATAAAAAATTATTGTTTCCATAATGTTCTCCGATAAAAAAGTACCAAAGAAGATGCTTATTTATATTCTCCAATTGCGCAAAATAACGACCATTAATTTTTGTAACTAAATTTAAATTTAAGCTTAAGTTTTAAATTATTTTTCCGACACTAAGTTTGTGTGTTCTATTTTCTAGTAAAGGAGAATTTAAATGGTAGACGGAATTAATGGAAATTATTACGGTTGTCAATTTCCAAATGGAAATGGTGAATGTGGCGGCCTAAAGGATGACGACATAAATACAATTAAATTTATTGAAGGCGAAGAAGCTGGTCTTGATGATGGTATCGAAATTACACATGGCCAAGATCTCGCTGAAATAGTAGACAAAAAGAATTTTGATCCAGAAGAAGCTCATGTTTACGCAGAAGGCGAAGCAGAAATTCAAAAAGAAGTTCAACGAAGAATGCTAATGAAAGCAACAGTTGCAGGAATAATAATGGGAAAAACTGCAGAAGAAATAGAAGCTGAAGTAAGAGCTGAATATGCTGCAAAAAATCCAGAATATGCAGCTGTTATGGAAGAAGGCCAAGCTGTTGAAAAAGCACACGCTGAAGCTAAAGCAGAAGCAATGAAAGAATGGGAAGCAAATAATCCAAAACCAGAACCACCAAACCCAATATTTGCAGGAGTGGCACAAATGGCAGTCTATACAGCAGAACTTCAAAAATGGGAAGCTGAACGAGCAAAACATGCTGAAGCTTTTGATGAAAGTTATGCAAAAGAAAACCCTAATTACGCAAATTTAAAAGAACAGCAAGATGCACAACCAAACATTATAGACATATTAACAAGTCCAATAATCAAACCTAAAATTATTATGAATGATTTATAATTTAAACACCTAACAATTTTTTAGCAAAAGCGGTAGATTCTTCATTTATGTCTCCAGCAGATAGAAGAGCTATCGCTTTTACTTTGTTTTCAAAATCCAAATTATACACATTCACTTTTGTAACATCAGCTTGTTCTTTTCTAACATAAAAATGACTTGATGCTTTTGCAGCAATTATTGGCTGATGAGTAATCAAAATTATCTGATGTGATTTTGCCAAATTTGATATTTCATCAGCAACAGATTGAGAAGCCTTACCGGAAATACCTGTATCTATTTCATCAAAAATAACTGTATTTGTTTTATCAGCTTGAGCGAATATCGATTTTATTGCAAGCATAACTCGAGAGATTTCCCCTCCAGATGCTGTTTTAGCAAGTGGTTTTACATCTTCAGATACATTTGTTGAAATCATAAATTCAACTCTATCTACACCTCTTTCATTCATATCGCAAGGTTGAATTTCAATTTCAAATTTAGACTTTGGAAGTTCTAAACATTCTAGTTTTTCTGTTACAGCGGCTGAAAGAACAGCAGCTAATTCTTTTCTTGAAGAGCTTATAACCAATGATAAATCTGAAAGTTCAATTTCTACAGCTTTTATTTCTTTTTCTAATTCTATTAATTCATCTTGAGAAACTTCTATAGAACTTAGTTCATTGCATAATTTTTCATAAGTGTTATAAACTTCTTCTAAAGTATTTCCATATTTTCTTTTAATTTTCTCAAGCAAGCTCAATCTTTCACAGATATAATCCATTCGTTCATTATCATTTTCCTTAGAATCAGAATAATCGCGAAGTTGAGAAGCCACTTCCTTTATCGTTTCATAGGCCGTTATAAAGTCTTCTTCTAAAGGAGAAATACAATCATCCATAGAAGAAAGTTTAGAAATATTTGATTTTACTGTTCCTAATGCATCTACTACATTTGCATCTTCGCCGTATAATGCCCAATATGATGAATACGAAAGTTCTTTTAATTTTTCAACATTAGATAAAATATCAAGTTCTTTTTCTAAGTTTTCACATTCATTAATATCATCAATTTGCGCATCCTCAATTTCCTTTATTTGAAATTTTAGGAAATCTTCTTGTTGTTGAACAGTTGAAACGAGATTTTTTAATTCATCATTTTTTTTATTTAAAGATAAATACTTATTATATTTTTCTTTAAACAACACAACATTTTCTCTGTGAGAAACAGGGGCAAAATCATCTAGTAAAACTATATGATTTTTTTGTTGGACATAATTATAACTTTGATGTTGGGTATGAATATCCAAAACTTTTTCTCTTATCTCTTTTACAAAGTCTTGAGTTACCATAACTCCATTTATTCTTGAACGTGCACTTGTTTGAGTTATTTCTTTTGATATAACAAGTTCATTATCAAAAATTTCAATACCATTTTCGATTAACGAAGATGTATCAAAAACATCATCAAGAGAAATTACAAGTTCAATAAACGCTTTATCAGTACCAGTTTTAATAACATCTTTTGTAACTTTTGCACCCAAAGCAACATCTATAGCCCCAATAATAATACTTTTACCAGCACCAGTTTCACCAGTAAAAACATTAAAACCTTTATCAAAATTCAATGTTAATTCATCAATCAATATATAGTTTTTTACACTAACAGACTTAATCATTTTATTCCTTCCAAGAAAGACCCCAATGTAATTTTTCTCTTAGAACAGAATAAAAAGAATTCTTTTCCAAATTCAACAAAATAAGTTTTGCACAAAACTCGCTTTTCTTTATTTGAATATTATCATCTGCATCTAAAGAATGTGTATCTTGTCCATCTGCAGATATAGTAAGAAGCGGTTTTTTCTGACTTGAAGTTACGTTAATAACCTCACTTGAAGGGATTACAATTGGTCTTGCATTCATAGTATGAGGACAAATTGGAACTATAACAAATGCATCTAACACCGGTGACAAGATAGGACCACCTGATGACAATGCATAAGCAGTAGAGCCTGTCGGCGTAGAAATAATGATTCCATCTGCCAAATAATCACAAACTATATTGTCATTGATATGAACATACAACCTTGATGTTCTAAAAAAAGCATCTCCTTTAATAACAATATCATTCAAAGCATTCAGTTTGTCATTAAGTGCAGATAACATAATTCGCTCTTCAACCTTAAACGAACCTTTTAAAAGAGATTCAACGGCACCTTCTATTTGTGTCGGTTTTGCTTGAGACAAGAACCCTAATCTGCCCAAGTTAATACCTAAAATTGGAACAGAATATTTCGCATAAAACCTTGCTGTTTTTAGAATAGTACCATCACCACCTAATACAACAGCGAATGTAACATCAGGAGTATAACTATCTGTTGTAAGAACCTGTGTTTTTATATTTTTATCAGCAAATATTTTGGCGACTTTCTCTGCAAAACACTCCGCTTTCGAATTATCTTTATTATAAAAAATTCCAACATTAGAAAGATTAATTTCTTCACCATTAACTGCTTTTATTAACAAAACTTACTCCTTATGTTTATAAGCCATTAAAAGCCCATCTGGCAAATCTAAAATTTGAACTTGATACTCTGGGTGTGAAGAAATTGCTTGAACAAAATCTTCAACCTTCTTAGCGTGAGAAGTAATATTATCCGCTAAAATAACTCCACCTTTTTTCAATAATGGATGAGTAACCTCAAAAAATTTAATATATTCTTGTTTATTCGCATCAATAAATATCAAGTCAAATTCTTCATTTATTTCATCACGAATAACATCATAAGCTTGACCAATTTTAAATGTTGCAATATCAGAAAGCCCACAATATTCAAAATATTCACGAGCAAGACACTGTCTTTTCTCCCAAAATTCAATCGTTGTCAAATGTCCACCAGTTTCTTTAAGTGCATCAGCAATCCACAGTCCAGAATACCCATTAGATGTGCCCAACTCAAGAACATTCTTTGCACCCATCAACTTTATTAACATATTGATAAAATTACCAGTCTGATGAGATACATTCCAAAAATCATCAGCTGTTTTTTCTAGTTTTTCTAATATTTCTATGGTTTCTTTATTCATTTACTCTATCCAAAATCGTAATATTATTTATATAGTCACTAATTGGAAGTGTTTGCAGCGCTTTATCCTTTTCCATATCATAAACAACATATTTAAGATTTGACATATTTGTAATAACAGCCAAATTTGACTTTGGAACCGGTGCAAACGCCTTTGAAAAACCTTCAACAGGCAAGTTAACAACACTAACTATTTCATTTTGAATATTATATTTATATACAGAATTATCACCTGCACATAAAACATAAACATTTCCATTTCTTTCATACATATCAACTGGTTTAACACCAATTTTGATATCTCTTATGCTTGTTGAATAAGTTTTTGCATTCTGAACAAGATTATCCCCTTCACCATCATTATGAAGTTCATAATCAGTAACTAAATCTTCTGTTATAAATTCTGCATCAGCTTTCGTTTCTTTCTTTACTGCAGCTTCTTTCTTTAATTGTTTCTTTGTTTTAGATACTTCATTATCTTGAAGCAAATCAAAATGAACAACTCTTAAATCCGGATTTGTTCTAGCAATTATATAAAGAACATTATTAGAAAGTATCATCTTTGTTATATTAGGGAATTTGGTAATTAATTTATTTTCATATCCATTTACCAAATCAAGCACATATACATTTGATGTTTTCATATCAGTATATGCTAATTTTGTAGAATCAGATGATAAAGCCATTCTTTGAGGCGCGCCTACCAACTGGATTTTTTCTTTCATTGACATAGATTCCAAGTCAATAACAGATAAAGATTCATCACTAACACTTGCCACATATGCTTTTTTATTAATATTGTCTACAACAATTTCTGTAGGATTCGATGTTAAATCAATATTTTTAGCAATATATTCGTTTACCACATCAATTACGTCAATATTTTTTTTGTTAGCAGTAGCAGCCAAAATATATCTACCATCTAAAACCGGCTTAACATCTTTCATTACGCCAGAAGTTTTAAGAGAATATAATGGTTCTGTTACAGTTGAAGAATAAACTTGAAGATACTCTGTTTGAAAATTATTTACGAAAAACAATTTATTTTTCAAAGAATTTGGAACATTTTGAATTTTGGTATCTGCAACTCTTTTACCTGTAGGTAATGGGGCTGTTTTCCTTGTAACAAATGTAGATGTCTTTGCACTTCCAACAAGCGGAATTTGAACATCACCTAAAATACCAGCCAAATTATCGGGAAGAACCAAACCATGTGGAACCATAATATCCTGAGGAAGCAAACCGGTTTTAATTTCAACAGGAATATTAGGAATAGCTGCGACTGTTACAGAATTTTCCCCATTTTTAACAACTTTTAAAAGTCCAAAATTGTTGTTAAATAAAACCATTTCTGGCAATTGATCCATTGTTTTATTTTCCGGATATGTTTTTACTATCTTTAATGTATCAACATCCTGTGGATATGCTGGATACACCGGCAAATACATTACGTCACTGTTATAAGTAACGACACCATCAAAACGAATTGTTGGTACTTTTTTCTGTGAAAGCAAAAATGATTTCACTGTTTTTGGCAATTGACTCGCTTCAACGGTTACATTTGCTATAAAAAATATCAATATAGATAACAATAATGCTCTGATTTTCATACTATTCCTGTTTAGTTGTGGAGTACATTTTTCATTTTATCAATGAATTTAGAAGATGGCTTTTTGTTACAATTAATTTCAAAAAGTTTTTTATACAGTTGTTTTTCTTCCTGACTAATATTTTGTGGTGTTTTAATTTTCACAACAAAATTATGATTTCCTCTTCTTTGAGATGAGCCCAAGTATGGAACACCAGCGCCTTTCAGCGTCAAAATTTTATCCTGTTCTACACCAGCAGGAATCACAAGTTCTTGTTTTCCATCAAGTGTATCAACTTCAATAGTATCACCCAACGCAGCTTGAGGGAACGAAACGTCAACAGTTGAATAAATATCAACACCATCACGTTTGAACTTTTCGTGTTCTTTTACGTAAATAACAACAATTAAATCACCAGTTCGGCCACCATTTTTTCCGCAGTTTCCTTCTTGTGCAAGCCCAATTCTAGAACCATTATCCACACCAGCAGGTATATTTATTGTTAGTTTTCTTTCAACTTCTAAACGTCCATCTCCATTACATTTTTTGCAAGGATTTACATTAACTTTACCTGTCCCATTACATTTTGGGCATGTCGTAATTTGTCTAAAACTACCAAGCGGAGTTTGTGCGACTTGTTGTACTCTACCAGTTCCACCGCATGTAGAACAAGTTTCTGGTTTTGTTCCACTTTGAGCACCAGTACCATTACACTCATCACAAGTTTCTAAATGGGAAATTTTTACTTCTTTTTTAACACCAAAAACGGCCTCTTCAAAGTCAATTTGCAAATTTAATCTTAAATCCGCACCATTTTGTGGACTATTAGGATTTGTAGCTCTTTCAGAAAATCCAAAACCGCCAAAAAAGCTTTCAAATATATCATTTAAATCACCAAAACCGCCATCAAATGGACCAGAAGTATTAAATCCAGCATCTTTTAATCCATCTTCACCATAACGATCATATGTTGCACGTTTATTATCATCCATTAACGTTTCATAAGCTTTGCCAAGCTCTTTAAATTTTGCTTCAGCATCTGGCGCTTTATTAACGTCAGGGTGATACTGTCTTGCTTTTTTTCTAAAAGCAGATTTTATTTCATCTTTTGTTGCGTTTTTCTCTACACCTAATATTTCGTAAAAATCACTCATTATCTTCTAATCTTTCAACTAATGCTTATTGTTTTACAGCTACATTTACCATTGATGCTCTTAATACTTTATCACCAAGTTTATAGCCTTTTTGTAATTCATTTATAATTGTGTCCTCTTCATATTCTTCTGTAGGTGTTTGCATAACAGCCTCATGAAGATTTGGATCAAATTTTTGACCAACACACTCTATTTGTTCTAATCCAAGTTTTGTTAAAGAATCAATCAACTGCTTATTAAGAACAAAGAACGTTTCTTTCATTTTCTCAACATTATCAATTTTCTCAACAGACTGAACCGCCCTATCAAAATTATCAACAACTTCAATTATTTTTTTCATACATTCTTGTTTGCCATATTTTAATAGAGCTTCTCTTTCTTGTTCTTGCCTTTTTCTATAGTTATCGAAATCAGCAGCAAGTCTAAGATATTGATTATTTAAATTATCAAAATCTGCTTTTAATTTATCAGTTTCAGACTCAACAACTTCTTCTTGTTGAACATCTTCAACAGGAGTTTCTTGTTGTGTTTCTTCTACAATTTCATTATCTTGTTCTTTTATTTCTTCAGTCATTGTTTCTGTTTCGTCTCCCTTGTTTTCACTACCATCTACAAAAGGATTACCTTTATCGTATTTCTTTCCAAAAAAATTTTTCATACATTCCCTAACTCTACCCTATTATTTAAATTATAAAATATCAATCCTGATACTCAATAGATATTAATTTTTTCTTAACTTTTCAAACTTAAAAAAAGTGATATCATGTTATTAGGAGCAATCTTTAATGGCAAAAATTAAAAAAATTAGTTTTGGTGATTTGGCAAATATCAGAAAATTAATATCAGTTTTGTGTTCTGATAACGTTATGAGCTATAGACGCCTCTTTTTTGTTTCAGTTCCTACAACATATATACAAAACTTATTTTACAGTGTTCATTTAAGAAAGTTTCCAGAAACCTATGTTATATCAGATATTGACAATCACCTAAAAGGCCTTATAAGTGTAAAAGCACAAACAGGCAACCCATATAAATGGCAAATAAAAAGACTTTTTCTTTCACCAAATTGCCACGAAGAGGGTAAACAACTAGTTGAATATATCATTGCAAAATTTGGAGCTAGAGGAGTAGACACTTTCTATGCTTCTGTTAGTGATAGCCAAAATGAATTAATAGATTTATTCATCAAAGGTTGCGGTTTTAGGTTCTGTTCAAATGAATCACTTTGGGAAGTTTCTAACATAAACTTTCTTGTTTCTGACTTCGATGAAAAGAACTTTAGACCATTTAAAAACTGCGATAATCAAAAAGCTGCAGATCTATACAATGAAAATTTAATAACACATTATAAATATTCACTATCTAAAGAAAAAGAAGAATTCAATGATAAATTCTTCCAAGGAATTGGATCAGATTCTGATTTTAAATACGTTTTAGAGGAAGAGAAAACTGGAATACTAAAAGCTTTTATTGAAATAAAAACTTGTGATAATAAAAACTATTTTATCGATAGTATCATTCCACCTCAATATTTTGATTTATACCCAACAATTTTATCTTTTGCTGTTAAAAAGATACTAAAAAGGAACAAGAACTTTAAGTTATACATAAAGAACAGAAAATATTTACAATGTGGTGAACAACTTGAAACTTTCTTTAAAGAAAATCGTTTTGAACAATTGCAAAGTAATACTATTTTAGTCAGAGACTTTTTTAAAACCGTAAAAGAAGAAGCAAATAACTTCAACAATGCCGTTGTATTTAGTGGTTTTGAAGTTTAATTTTCTATCAAATATTTTGCTCTGTCGCAAATTTCAAGCCTAAAGAATTTCATTTCCCAAGCTTTCGTTTTTACGTATTTAATTAAATCAATGATTCGCTCATCTGGCGATTCATTTCTATATTTTGTTAACCAACTATTTTCAATATCAATAACAATAATTTCAATCTTGTTTTCTTTATTAAATTTTAGCCAATTATCTATCTCTTCAGTATTATCATTAATTCCAGGAATAATAATATACTTACTTATTACGTTAAACGAACGTTTTTGAGCCTTTGCATATTTTTTCAAATTTGCACAAACTTTATTAAATGCATCGATTTGTTTTATCTTTTTATATGTTTCACGCGAAGAACTATCAATAGAAACAACAACAGATAATTGCCCTGTTGAAATACCTTTAGCGATTACTGGAGAATATTTTATTCCTGAAGATGGAACTCTCATATCATCAAAACCATTTTTAAGGAATAAGCTTATTAACTTATCAAATTCCGGTAAAATTGTTGGTTCTCCACCACCAAAACCAATAGCACCTCCACGTCTAATAATCTTTTTATCAAACATTTCTTTTACTATCGGGTAAATATTATATGTTTTTAGTGTATTGTAGCGTTTTTTATCTTCTTCCGTATAACAATAAGTGCAACAACAATTACATTTAGTAAAATGATCAAAAATAATGTTATCAATATAGTCTTCTTGTAACCAATCTTGTTCTTCAAGAAAAACACAGCCAACACAGCCAGGAACCATTTCGCCCTTTTTTTGAATTTCTCTATACTCCCTTTTTATTCTAAAAAATTCATCCCAATTTATTTTAGAGCCGTGGTAATCTTCAAAAATCATAGTATTACCACCACCAGGAGCACTCATGTAACAGCATAATTTTACATTAGAACCATAAACACCATTATCAAAGCACACGCCTGATTCTAGCCATTTACAACTAATATATCGTTCCCTTTTTCCGCTGTTCATTATAAGCCTATTTAAAATTACAATTTAATAATCTACAATTCATTTTGCAGTTTAGAATATGTTCTCTAACTTCATCTGCTTCTTTACTATACCATAAATCTTGAGGAAGGCTTTCCTTTAAGTTTCCTATCGGCTTCATACAGAAGCAAATACGACAATTACCATAAGGGTCGATAGCAAAATTATTTTCACCTACCATACATTGGATATTTTGAATTTCATCAGGTGTATCAATTAATACCTTAAAGGCTTTCAATTGACTAAATCCATTACAAATTGGATAGCCTTGCTCTTTTAAATAAATCATTTCATCAATAGCTTTTAAAGCAGCTGATTTTACATCAGTTCCATATATTTGACTATCAGAATCAACTGCAGTTGAAAAAGCATCGCCATTATCCATTAACTGATAACTAACACCAATACCTTCAGTTTTACAAAATTCAGCAATTGCTCTTATTTCTGTTAGATTTGTAGGCATAACAACTGTTGATAAATAAATATTTTTCCATTTATGGCCACTTCTATGTTTATTCATATAATTCAAATTTTGAAGAGCGTCCATTGTACGTTGAAAAGCATCATCTCTTCCACGAGATGTATTGTGGATACAAGGATTAGCAACAGAATTTAACGAAAAAGTAATGTTTGTAAATGCTGAATTTAAAACTTTATCAAGCTTATCAGGAAGAGCAAGTCCATTCGTAACAACATTTACCGTATCACCCAAATCACTTGCAAATTGTGCCATTTCAAAAATATCATCACGAATAAACGGCTCACCACCAGATATAATAAACTGGTAATTTCCCATCCAATTATGAATATTCGTAAGAATTTTTTTCCACTCATCAAGAGTCAACTCTTGTTTCATAACATCTGCAGGTGTTTTCCACCCGTTACAAGTTATACAACGAGACTGACAACGCTCGGTATTATTGAACGAAAAAGAAATTGGTTTTTTATCTGGAGCTATTGGCATATTAATAATCCAAGTTCACTTGAGAGAATAATATGATTCTGTTTTTACCACGTTTTTTAGCATTATATAATGCGTGTTCTGCATATCTAATTAAAGAATTTGCATTTTCATCAACTTCTTCTAAATGAGGATATGTTGCAATACCACCAGAAATTTTTACAGGATGTCTTTCATCTTCACCTGCAGGAATAAATGACATTTTTTCAACATCTCTTCTAAATCTTTCAGCAAAAATAAAAGCATTTTCTTCACTTGTTTCAGGAAGAATAACCATAAACTCTTCATCACCATAACGAGTAACAACGTCTTCTTTTCTTGCTAAATTTGAAAGCATTTCAGCAATCTTTTTAAGAAGAACATCGCCCCACTCATAGCCATACATATCGTTTACAACCTTGAAGAAATCTAAATCGAACAAGATACAAGAAACAGGTGTTTTATATCTTTTTGCACGTGACATTTCAGATTCTAGACGTTCTAATAAGAACTTACGGTTATGCAAACCTGTCAAATCATCAGTTGTAGATATATTTTTCACTTTATCATTTAATTCTTTAATTTTTAATAAATTTTTAATTTTAATAGAGAACTCATACTCATTTACCGGATTAACAATGTAATCAAACGCTTCTGCTCTAACTGTCAAATCTTCTGGAATATCATCAACAACAGCTAAAACAGGAACTGGAAATTTTGTCACCATAGAGATTTCTTTTAATTTATCTTTCGGTATATCAAATACAAGAACTGTAGGATTAAATGTTTCTACTTCTTTTATTTTTTCTATATCTTCAACTCTAACATTACACTCTGTACATTTTTTAGAGATTTCTTCTACAACTGGAGTATTTCCTTCCGCAAATATAATAAGATTACTCATTGACAAATCCTTTCCGTGTTCTTTACTATTTTATCAAATTTTTTAAAATTTTATAGTCATTCATTTGTTGCATATTTTAACAATTAATTGCCGTAAAGAATAAACATATATTATAATCATTCTTGTGGAGGGGTATTTTGCCGAAACCGGAGTATAATTACTATCAAAATAACGATATGTATACTGCTATGTATGAGCAGTACTACTTCAAAGATGCAAATAAAAAAGTGAAGCCTTTAAAAAGGAAACCGAAACAAAAAAAGAACAAGAAAAATATATTTCAAAAAATTGTATCTATAATATTTTTTTCTACACTACTTTTTTATGTATTGCCGTTTTCCTTTAACACCTATATAGCAGACGTATTTCCTCAAAATGAGAGAAATATGCTTAATGTTGATTACGAAAAAATGTTGTTCCCAACGAATGGATATCTATACAAAGATCTATTTCTTGGCAAATACATAATTAAAGACACTGAATACTCAAAACATATTATGGTAAATATGCAGGAGTCTTTTGAAAGAAAAAATTTAAAAAATAGATTATTAGCACTTGCAAGCGAATATAAATCAATTAAACCATCTATTTATGTTTGGGAATATGGAACAAAATCATATGTTAATATAAATGCCGATGAAGTATTTCCAGCTGCAAGTATAATAAAGGTTCCTGTTCTTATTGAAATGTTTAGAGAAATAGAACAAGGAAAATTTTCTTTATATGACAAAATGGTTTTGGAAGACCATTATAGAGCATCCGGTTCTGGCCGCTTGCAATATTCACAAGGCGGAATTGCACATTCGATGGACTATCTAGCAAGAATAATGATTGAAAATTCAGATAATTCATCTACAAATATGATTATGTCTAAAATGGGTGGTATGCCCGAAATGAATAGAGCAATGAAACGTTGGGGGCTAACTAGCACCCATATCAACAATTGGCTACCAGACTTAGATGGAACAAACGTTACAACCGCAAAAGAACTTGCAAAAATGTTTTACAACATTGATGCAACTAATATAATTTCAAACAAATCCAAAAGACATATTGCTGATTATCTTGGACACGTTAAAAACAATCGTTTACTTCAAGCAGGATTGCCAAAAAACGCAATTTTATTACACAAAACCGGAGATATAGGTTTTATGCTTGGTGATGCAGGTATTGTAAAGACAGCAAACGGCAGAAAATATATTGTAGTAATTATGGCAAAACGTCCATATAACAGCCATAAAGGCAAAGATTTTATTGTCAAAGCTTCAAAAATTATCTATAACAACATTGCCAATTAATATAAATTAATATTTTCAATTAAAAACAGCAATTCCTATTTTTACGGAATTTATTAACAGAACAAGATGATAGCCAAATGTTACATTTATAACAAAAAATAATGCCGATAATTTTTTTTTGGTATAATTGGCATAGGAAAAGTATGAAATGAAAACATCAAAATTAACTCTATATATTTTTCTAAGTCTTATACTAGGAACGTTAGTTGGTTGGCAATTCCCTGAAATTGGCAGTAAAATGCAACCTCTAGCACAAGTGTTCTTAAATATGATAAAGATGGTAATTGCTCCATTGTTATTTTCTGTTATCGTTACAGGAATTGCAACTCACGGAAATATGAAATCTTTAGGAAAGCTTGGAATAAAGACTATCGTGTATTTTGCAACTGCAACTTCATTTGCACTTGTTATTGGTCTTGCTGTTGGCTATATTTTCGAACCAGGGTCAGGATTTGTAACAAGCACAGTTTCAGAAAATATGATAGAAGCAGCTTCTACAATGGCCGCACAGAACGCTCATTCTTCTGTAACAAATATGCTAGTCAACATTGTCCCAACAAGCATTGTTAAAGCAATGGCAAATGGTGATTTACTTCAAATAGTTGTATTTTCCGTTTTCTTTGCACTAGCAATATGTGCGGCTGGAGAGAAAGCAAAACCTGTTTTAAATGTTGTTTCTTCATTATCAGAAGTAATGTTTAAATTCACTCACTTTGTTATGAATTTTGCACCAGTTGGTGTTTTTGGTGCTATAGCATATACAATTGCAGAAAGTGGTTTAGGCATAATGATAAACTATGCAAAAATCATTGGATGCTTATATTTTGCATTAACAATATTCCTATTCTTAATTTTAAATGTAGCTTGTAGAATTGTAGGAATTTCTGTTTTCTCTGTAATTAGAGCGATTAGAGAACCTGCGTTATTGGCATTTACGACAGCAACTTCAGAAGCTGCATTGCCTCAAGCTATGAAAATTATGGAAAGTTTTGGAGTTCCAAAGAATATTGTAGGTTTTGTAATGCCAACAGGATATACTTTTAACCTTGATGGTTCTACACTGTATCTAGCATTAGCGATGTTATTTTCTTTGCAGATTGTAGGTATTGAGTTAACACCTGTACAATTAATCTTCGTTATGGGAACATTAATGCTTACAAGCAAAGGTATTGCTGGCGTGCCAAGAGTTGGTCTAGTTGTTTTAGCTGGTACACTTTCAAGCTTTGGATACCCTTTAATTGGTGTTGCAATATTACTTGGCATTGACCAAATTTTAGATATGGGTAGAACAACTGTTAACCTAATTGGAAACTGTGTTGCAACAATTGTAATTGCAAGATGGGAAAATGAATTCAACTATACAAAAATGGATGAATTTAATAGTCAATTTATAAAAGAAGAAAAAAATGAATATGCTGTTGTTGATAGAAATTTATTAAATCAAATTTCTATCGAAGAACATTCTAATTTTGGTTCTTTTGAGCATTCAGAAGGATAGTTAAAAATTTTACAGTTGAGAAAAATCGGGAAGATTGCCTTCATCAAGTTCTTTTTCTTGTTGTGGAATTATCCACATAAATGAATTAATTGCGCCAAGAGAATTAATATCACCCAACAAATTAACCTTAAACGTTTTTGTTTTATCTTCAAATTTATTATATAAAAGAGGAATTTCAGTAATAATATTTTGAGGTACTATCATAATATTGTTAACTGTTTTTGCTTTCTGATTTTCTAGAAAATCAGAAATTGAAACATTTCCAAATGAACCAAGTTTGCTTGTTATTTCATCAGAAATTCTTCCATATATATCTATATTTACTTGATTAGAAATTAAATTATGACGACCTTTCACAAACAAACTCATATCATTACCAATTGTTTTTATACTATCAGTTATCATATAGCCATCTTCAAACAACAAAGTTCCACTTGCAGTCCTATAATGTGCCGTATTATCCTTTGTAAAAATATCAGCAATTCGATTTAAATTTGTTTTTAAAAATCCATGATATAAAACATTCTGAGCATATAAATAATACTCAAATTTTCCTAATGTTCCCATTTTACCGTTTATAGAGTTAAAATCGAGCTTTCCATTTAATGAATTAATTACATCATTATACTGTCCTGTTATTAAAGATATATTTGTTGAAAAATCAGCACTACCTGCAATATTATCACTTATTTTACAAAGGTCATATAAAATATCTTTTAAATTAACAGCTTTACCATTAAGCATTATTTCTAGTTTACTATGTGGAATATCATAGTTCAGCCCACCCCAAATTTGTCCCATATATGCATTAGCAGATATATTAGAAAGTTTTAAAATATTATCTTTTAATAAAAAGTCAGTACTAATATCTCTTGCGCTCAAATCTAAAATAGAAAAATCATTAATTGTTGCAACACCTTTATTTATTTCTATTAATGATTTTGCAAATGGATTTGCCTCTCTTTCTAATAACTCAAACAAGGAATTCATATCCAATGTTGCACAATGAAGTTGCATATCTGATACAAACAACTTATCTTTTTTAGTTAAATCAATATCAGCAAAAATATTCAACTTTGAATTATTTATTTGAACATCCGGAGCAACTATCTTTATACTGTCCCCAATAAATGTCAAATCTGCATTTTTAATTGCTGTTAAATATTTTTTGATATTACAAGATATAATTTTAGCAGTACCACCTAATTTTAGATTTTCAATCGTATTATTAACAACCAAATCCGCATTTAAAGATATATCTTCACCACCAAAATAATTTGTAGAGATAGAAACAATTTTAGGAATATTAACTTTTAATGTATCCAAAATCAGATTTTTATCTAATTTAACTTTGCCATTTAAAGAAATTATTTTATTTTCTAAGGAAGGAGAATTTTCATACATTGAAACATCCTTCAAATTAATTTCTTTATCTTTCAAAATTAAATTAATATCCAACAATGATTTTTTATTCAATAATTCTTTTATAACAGCATATGAAAGATAATTATTTTCATCAGCAATTAACTGCATCTTAATTTCACTATTTCCATTTTGCGATGTAATCTTTCCGCTAGTTTTAATTTTACCAACTGCCTTATACTGTTGTTTAATATAGTTTTCTGTAAATAGTGCTATATCAGAAGATAAAATATCACCATTAAATGCCAAATCAATATCTGAATTTGTTAAAACAGAACCATTAATTTTCACATCAGAATTGGCAAGTTTAACGACATTTTCGGGAATAGTAATTTTTTTGTCATCAAACATAAATTTAAGTTGTTCAAACGCAACCGATGTATTATTTATTTTTGTCTTTAAAGTAGAACAAAGAACATCACCAGAATATTTGTTAGAATCAACAAATATATTAGCCTGTACATTGTCAATTTTAATAGGGTTTTTCAATCTTTTTTCGACAAAATTTAAATTCGTTAAATTCAAATTAGAGATTGTTTTTAGGCCCTTATTTAACCTACCTGTAATATTAGAAGAAAACGAAACCTTTCCCTCTCTAATTTCAATTGGCAAATTTACTTTAAATAAAGAAATAATCGTTTTCAAATTTAAATCTTTGGATGTTGCAATTAAATTAACAGAAACATCTTCATTTATAACACCAGATAGATTAACTGGCGTTGAATTAATTAGAGCTTGTGCTTTTTCAACTATAATTTTATTATCATTTAAATTAATATTTGCATTTACATTAGAAATTTTATACGGAAGTGAAGAATAAATAATATTTGCATCTACAATCTGGGCAATACCATTAGATTTAAGTTTTTTAAAATCAGAGCTTATAGAGAAATCAGCATTAAGAAAACCTGTAATACTAATATCTTTTAAGTCATTAGGAATATTTAATACTTGAGAGATTAAAGATACCACTCTAAACAAATTTTTTAAATCAACATTTTTTGCTTTAGTTTGGAGATTTACGCTTTTTTTCTTCCCATATGCAAATTTACCACTAACTTCTGCCATATCAGTTTTCGAAGTATGTAATAAAGAATTTATTTGTGCTTCTTGACCTTTAAAAATCAAATTAACATTATTATCTTCGAGGACAATCTCATCAGCCTTTAATGAAAGATTATTAACATTTAAATGTCCATTAACATTTTTATCTTTGTCAATAACTAATTTACCAACAACTTCACCATTTATATTAGATTCATAAATAGCTTTAAACGGTGAAAAAGTAAATTTTGATTTTTGAGCAATTAATGGTGCTACAACATCTAAATCATATTTTAAATACTCTTTTTCACTTTCAAACAATGCACCCTTTAGTACAAAATGAACTTTATCATTTAATTTCACATCTTTAAAAAGAAGTTCATTTCCCTCTAAATAAAACAGTTTACCAGTTGTTTCATCTTGTATTTTTAGTTTATAACGTTCACAAAGAGTATCTTTGACAACAGCATCCATCGAAAAGCCTTTAGTATTAATAACTTTTGTAGAATCAAAATATTTTTCAATAGATGTTGAAAAATCCTTATACAAGGTAACATTAATAATTGGTCTTGTTAATTTCGCATCCTTTACAACTATTTTTTTAAATAGAAGAGGAAGTAATTTTACCTTTAATTCAGAATCTTTTAATTTTAAAAAGACTTCATCATTTGGATATAAAATCAGAGTATGATGCATTTGTACGTTTAAATAAGGAGACAAACTTCTTGAAAGTTTTATATCCTCACAAGAAAATTTAAATCCAGATTGTTCTTCTATTGCCGTTGCAAAATCTGTTTTATATTTGTTTAAATCAACAATATCAGGCAAAGACCAAAGTACACCAAAATACAATGTAGCAAAAGACACTACACCTATTAATATTCCTAAGGATATGCGTTGATACTTTTTCATTAATGCACTTATTTATTCAAAGACATACTACCACCGACAATTTCTGTCAGTTCTTGAGTTATCATCGCTTGTCTTGCTTTATTATAATCGATTGTCAGTTTTTCAATCATTTCTTCAGCATTATTACAAGCTGCAGACATCGCTGTCATTCTTGATGCTAACTCACTTGCTATTGATTCTAACATAGCTTGATAAATAATGCTTGATACAAATAGAGGAACTAACTCAGCCAACACATAAGGCAAGCTAGGTTCTATCTCCATATCAGAAAACTCTTCATTAGCGAAATCTTGTTCCACTTCATCTAATGGCAAAATATCCCATTTTTCCACAGAATAAGACATCATATTTCTAAAACGAGTTGTGATAATTTCCATTGAATCAATATCACCATTAACAAAAGAACGTGCCATATCTGAAGCAACTAGTCGTGCTTGAGAAGATGTTGGATTCTCACCAAAAGTTAAATATGTTTGAGTTATTTTAAAACCAGCTTCATCAGCCACTCTTTTTAAAGCGTTATAACCTTTTTGTCCTACAATAAATAGCTCGCAACCAATACCTTGTTCTTTATATGCTTGAACTTGGTTTAAAGTAAAACGAACAACATTAGCATTAAACGCACCAGATAAACCCTTATTTGATGTCATTATTAACAAACCAACATTTTTTATAGGACGTTCTTCCAACAAAACAGGATAATTATTCAAAGGTTCTTTGAATTTTGTTTCTTTTGTTTCTATTTCACAAACAGAATGAAGTAATCTATAAAACATTTTTTCTAATTCATAAGTAAACGGTCTAGAGGCTTTAACTCTATTTTCAGACTTTTTAACTTTTGCAGACGCAACCATTTTCATAGCACGAGTAATTTTTTGCGTGCTTTTAATTGAATTTATTCTGGTTCTTATCTTTTTTAAATTAGCCATTTTTTACCTTTATTTAAAGAAGTTTGTTTTGTACTTATTAATCATCTCTGTTAATGCTGTTTTATCTTCATCAGTTAGTTTTTCGCCGGCGTTTAGCCTTTCAACCAAACCCATCATATTTGCATCAAAGAAACCAAACCAACCTTCTTTGAAATCTTTAATTTTATTGTTATCAACATCATCTAACAAACCTTCATTTGCAGCGAACAAGATACTAATTTGCTCTGCAACACTTAAAGGTGAATATTGAGGTTGTTTCAATACTTCAGTTAATTTTTGACCTCTTGTTAATTGGTCTTTTGTTGCTTTATCTAAATCACTAGCAAATTGAGCAAACGCTTCTAATTCTCTAAATTGAGCAAGGTCTAATCTTAATTTACCTGCAACTTGCTTGATACCTTTCGTTTGAGCAGCACCACCAACACGAGATACTGAAATACCAGCGTTAATAGCAGGTCTTGTACCAGAGTTAAACAAATTAGATTCTAAGAAAATCTGACCATCTGTAATTGAGATAACGTTTGTTGGAATATAAGCTGAAACGTCACCTGCTTGAGTTTCAATGATTGGAAGAGCAGTAATACTACC
>JAFQNF010000006.1 GCA_017396025.1 bacterium | reverse complement strand
GATAACTATTTGTTATCTATTAAAATGAGGTGTTATATAAAATGAACTATGAAATTATAAGGACAATGTTTGAACAGAAATATATTTACATATTATTGGGCATAGTTATTATTTTTGTGTTTTTAATTGTTTTGTTTTTATTGCCGCAAACTCGCGAAACATTTCAACAGCTTATATGTAGAATTAAAAAAATTAGTGTAAGTACTAAAGAAACAGCTGTTGAGTTTTCAGAAAAAAAAACTAAACAAGAAAACTGCTCTGAGAAAAAACAAACAAAATCAAACCGCAAAAGCCAACCATCTATTGAACTAAAATTTTCCAAACTTAAAAAAGTTAAGATTAAAAATTTTTTCGGAAAATTTAAAACGAAGTGTGTAATAATGGATGATGTTGAAATAAATGGGGGCAGTTCAAACAATGTCAAAAATCGTAAATAATATAATTTTATTTAATGAGTTTCAACTAATGATTTCTAAATCTAATAACAAACATATTAACACGATTTGTTTATGCTCTCCAAAAGGCAAGGGTAAAACAACAGTCTTAAATTATTTTTATGATTATTGTTTGGAGAACAATATATCATGTGCGTTAATTGATTTCGATGCATCTTACGAATCTTTTAAAACCCTTGAGTGTTTTTTTGATAATATAATTTTAGATTTAGAAACTTCATCGGAGACTTCAATACAATTTCCAAACTATGATAAGGAAATAGAAAAGATGTATAATGCACAAACAAACCCTGAAATTGCTCTTGAAAAAATTATGATTTTTAATACTACTATAGGAAGTGTTTGTGTTCAGCAAAATACAGAAAACCAAGAACTACATTTTAATCAAAAAATTACTCAAGCATTTTTTAAAGATTTAAAAGATTTGAAAAAGAAAATCGTAATTTTTATTGACCATTTTGAAACTGCAACAGAGGAAATTAAAAACATAATAATTAAATACTTTTTAAAAAAAGATTTATTAAAACCCAATATTTTTTTGGTTGTGGCCACAGAAGAAAATATTTTCCCCAAATCGCAACTCAACAAATTTAAACATATTAAATTTGCTAGACTACCAGATGAATACAAATATGATGATTGGAAAAAGTTCTGCGAAGAAATTTTCGTTGACGAAACACTTTTGCAACCAATCTTTGATTCATATAAAGATGACCCAATGTGTATGAGAATAGCACTTAAGCCACATGAAGGGAGGGCTAAAAATGACAAATAATAATATTTGTAGCAACTGCAATGTGCCAGAATTGATTGAGCGTACCTGCGATAAATCTACACAAGAACTACTTGTTTTATGTTCAATCCCTTCGCTGTTCACAAAAGAACTCATTGAATTCTATATGGATATAAAAGGGTTTTACAATATCGATAATATTGTAGAAAGTTTTTTGTCACAGCCATTTGTAATTAAAAGAAAATTTAAAGACAAAATTGGCATAGTAGAAACTTTCTCAATTCACGATACTTTAAAAAAGAATATTTTATCTTTATCTCCATCAACTACCATCGTCAAGTATGCTAATACATTGATTGACTACTATCGATATGCATCTAATTATGGAGCAGGTAAACTTAAAGAATTCTATTTAAAAGATAAGTTTTTTTGTGAGTTAATCACTGGGAATCTTTATGCTTGGCAAAAAGATGTTCAAGTAGCTATTGAAAATAATTCGATAGAAGAATACAAAAAACTTGTTTCAATATGTAAAAACACCTTCATGCTCTCTAACGAATATATGCTTCAAAACAGATTGTGGTTGGATTATTATATTTTATTATATGAATATTATGACAGAGCATCTTGCGATTCCTTAGAATCTAAAATAAAAACATTATTCAACAACATTCAAGGTAAGAGTTTTGAAGATAATCTACTTAAAGTATTTTTGTTTGATCTTCTTGGAATGGTGTATTTTAATAACAACAATTTAGAACAATCATACAACACATTAAAAAAAGCATTAAATCTTTGTAGGAAGACTAATATAAACAATGCAAATATTTATGGTCCACTTTATCTAAATATCATTATTATTTGTTTGAAATTAAAAAATTTTAGACGGGCAAAAAGATATGTCATACTAATACAAACAAATATAAATATGTTTGAACAAGAATTAATGATAAATGCCTATAAAGTTTTAGGATTATATAAGCGTCAAATTTTTGATTTTAAAGGTGCATTAAACGATTATTATAAAGCCAAAAATTTACTAATTAAAAAACAAAAGAGTATAAAATGGTCAAAAAACAGTGATAAAAAAATTGAAATTAAGCCCATTTACTATATTGATGAACATAGCGTATATGACTCTATTGGAGAGATATTTGCGCACCAAGGGAATCATAAAAAAGCAATTGAATTATATCAACATGCGCTTAAATCTCAAATATTATTACAAAACCATAGTGGCATAGCTTGGACAAAATATAATATTGGACGTTTAGAGTATCTCTCTGGGAATTTGGAAAGTTCTTTTTCTTTTTTTAACCAAAGCCTTCATGAGTTTCATAAAATAAATCAAGAATATAACTGTGCTTATATTTATGGTGAATTGTCATATGTATATCAGTATTTAGGTGATACACATCGTTCAATCAGTTCTTTGGAAAAAAGTATTAATGTTTTTTTGAAACACAAGATGTTCCCACAGGCGATTCTTTACTTTAATCATTTAGGTCGTTTGTATCAATCGCAAGGATTTATTGAAATATCAAATGAAATATTTAGCGTTTGTATGAACTACTTGAGCAAACCAGGAAATACTGAAAACATTGGATGGCTATACAACAATTTAGCAAGAAATTATATGTATGCTAAACAATATAATGAGGCAAAAATGTTCTTTGATAAAGCCAAAAAAGCGTTTCAAAAAAGTCAAAATTTGAGAGGGCTAATCTATGTAATAAACAATATTGGAGAACTTTATATCAAATTGAATAGATTTGACGAGGCTCAGTCTTTACTTAAAATAAGTTTGAAATATAAAAGAAACATGGGAGATCAGCATGCAATTTGCTATACTTTGCGTGAGCTTGGTGAATTATATTTAAAAAAGAAGAAATTTAAAGCTGCAAAAAAGTGTTTGGATGAGTCTTTTGAAATTTGCGAGAAATATGGTTTTAAAATGCTATCAGGAGAAATATACTTATCTTTTGCGAAATTATACGGTATGCTACAAGATGAGTCAAAAGAAACGATGTATTACACCAAAGCAATCGATGCGTATAAATCTCAAAATTTCATTTCTAGATTAATTAATTGCTTTAATCTTCAGCTTTTTTCTAAATCCTGTCAAAATAATAGTAAACTCTATTTTATAAAAAAGTTAGAGATTTTGCTTGCACAAATTGAATATGTCAAACACAATCAAAAATTGCATAAACAACTAGAAGATATATTTGAAAAAATTGAAAAAGAAATTAGGTGAGACGTTGAAACATCTATACTTATATCCAATATCTGGTCTTTACAATGAGCTATATAATCCAAATCCCAATGAAATTAAAAATGCACTTCACATACAAGACAACTGCATAAAACCTAATGGCTTGTTTTGGTATGAAATTTTTAATTCCAAAAACCTAACAGAATTAATAGAACAACTTGAACTATATTCAAAAAGTAAGGTTGAACTGCTACCCCAATTTATGGCTATATTATCGAACAAACAAAAGTTTATAAATAATGTTCAAAAAGCGATAATAGAGGTTTGCGATCAAGGTCAAAGTTTTCAATCACTATTTAAAAATATTGAAACTCTTAATATAGCGATTGAACTTTACAATACTTTTAGTTGCAGTGAGATAAAATTATCATTGCAAGACGGATATTTATGTGAAGATCAAAACTATCAAATAATAAATGACACCTGTCTTATAAAAAAATATAACCCTTATTTGGATATTATAAATAAACACATTATTCCCGCTATACTAGAGCAAAATCCAAACATCGTGTTCTTGATGGGGAAAATTAGTTGCTTCAGTATTTCTATTGCAAAACTTCTAAAAATTAAAAAACCTCAAATTAAAATTTGTCTATCAAGGCACTCATCTGAATACTATTCTTTAAGTAAAATTTCCAATTATCTGCTTATGAATGATTTATTGTTTTCAGATATTGATTATGTAATTTTAGAACAGTTTAGAAATACCGAGAAGCTTCTTATTAATGCTATTGAACAAAATCAAAATGTCAAACTCGTTCCCAACCTAATATATAAAGAACATGACAATACTGCGGTTCAGACCGCAACGTGCAGTAATTATGATTGTAATTATTGTGACTATACTCTTCGTTCATCAAATGAATATGAGTTTGTAATTAATCCATCTGAAATAGCTGATGTTTGTTTTGCTCCATATTCCAAATGCTACTGGAACAAGTGTACTTTTTGCGGTATTAATCAAAAATATTCTCACAATTACAAAGAACTTGAATATGAGGAATATATAAAGGTAGCAGATAATCTCGTTAATAAATTACCGCAAATTAAATATTTTTGGTTTATAGATGAAGCCTTAACTATTACACAACTTTTAGCGATAGCTAGTTCATTTATAAAATCTGGCAAGAAAATTTTTTGGCAGGCTCGAACAAGAATAGATGCAAGATTGCTCTCAAAAGAACTTATTGGGATTTTAAAAGAATCTGGATTGATTGAACTCCGGTTAGGACTAGAATCAGCTTCGTATTCTGTTTTGAGAAAAATGAACAAGTTTGATGAATCTTTCTCTTTAGATTTAGTGAAGAAAATAATAGATAAATATTCTCAAAATAATATTTCTATTCATTTTCCAATTATTGTTGGATTCCCAGGAGAAACCGACTATGACAGAAAACTAACATACGACTTTTTAACTGAAATAAAAGCAAAATATCCTTTAGTTACTTTTAACATTAACATTCTTAATCTTGATGTTAGTAGTACATTGTTTAAAAAATGGTATAGTTTTGAAATCAACTCAGTAATTTTGCCGTGTAATCCAAAATATTTTATAGGTAATATTGCAAAATATACAAGTTCGGTGTTGCCACAAATAGATTTGGAAAAAGAGAGAAATGATTTCATGAGAAATCAACTATATCCCTGGTATCCAACCTATTCAATAACAAAACCTGTTGTGTTTTATAGGTTAAGTGAATCTAGCAGAAACACATTAACCTTAAAAAGTAGAGAACAAACCAAAAGAAAGCAAAGACAGTCCACACTATTCACACTTGATCCGGAAATAGTGTTCTATCATTTTAATGACAGTTTTTTGGTTTACAATTTTACAACACATCACTATATGCGTTGCAATAAATCTATGGTTAGAATTATTGCAAAATTCAAAACACCTCAAAATATCCAAAAACTAAAAACCAGTTTGAAGTCTTTATGTTATTCATCAAAAGATGTAGAAGTGTTTTTAAATAGGCTAATTGAGTATGGATATATTGTTAGTAGCACAAACTGATTTATCATATGTGTTTACAGTATAACATCATGATGGGAGGTGAAAAAATGCCTGAAAAATCAACAATAGAGGTGGAATTTGATTTTGAACCTCATACAAATTTGATAACGACTGACACTACCAACGCTATGTCCGGTGGAGGCGGCGGTGGTGGTGGAGGCGGCGGTGGCGGCGGTGGTGGTTCATAACAATCACCTCTGAGCTGATTACTGCCCTACGGGGACTAAGGGCAAAATAGGCTTACTTATTTTGCCCTTAGTCTCTATATTCTTTGGTGAACTCTATTTCAAATGTTCTTTTTTGCATAGAATCCTTTGAGGCAGTATTAGTGGAGAACTTTATCTTTCTAATATGCTTTCGAACACCTTTAGGTGCAAGTTTGGTTTTTCCTTCTTGATCTGGAACAAAAGACTCGTTTTCTTTGCCAAGCAATAATCGCTTTTCCTTATCAGATAAATCTAATCTAAGCAAATGAATTTCCAACGCATTTCTTGCTATTTCACTTAACCCTTTTACAAATTCGATAACCTGATTATTTACTCCCAGCAGTATAACAACTAACACTATAAATGTATTGTTAAGGATAACATCATTGTTGCTTAGAAAAAATTCGAATATATCGGGAGAATTATGTCTTATTGACAAATATGTTGAACTTTGCTCTGATACCAAACTATAAGCTTTGTTAATATTTTCAATAACACGAGATACATTTTTGGTATCAGAATATTCTATATCGGTTTCAATTGTAATTTTAGTTTGCGGTAAACTATATGGATTATCTATTAAGAGCCTTTTTATTCCCTCCATTTCATCCAAATAATTTCTGTATTCCGGATATGTCATATCATCAATGATTTCTTTGTTATTTAGTAATATATATAGCTCGTTCAACTGTTTCTTAGAAAAAAACAAGTTGTTAGATGCTAATTTGCACAAATATTTTATTTCCTTGAAATCCCTCTTTTTAAAACAAAAATTTAAGCCACTAACAATGTTTTTGTATGCAGTATTGTTTTCTCCAAGAAAAATGTTGATATTTGCAAGTGCAAAGTAATCGTTTTTAAAATAAAAATACGCTTCCAAATCCTTTAAGGATAATAAGAACTCCTTTCCACTAATTTGATTTGGACTATCTGGGAACTTCAAAAACACTTTATTTTCATTCTCTTTAATAAAGTTTAATCCGTTAAAAGTGTGAAGAATACTAAAAAATTGAAAAACTACATTGTTTAATGAGCAATTTCTGAACTCGGCATAGTCAATAGAAACTTTCGATAGATCTAAGTTTTCAAAAGATACAGAATCGAACATAGAGTTTTCAAAATTGCAATATTCAAGAGCTGAATTACATATGTGTGCATCTACTAACCATGTTTCAATAAAACTACAGCCTAAAATTGTAACGCTTTCAAAACAGGTATTGGAAAAATTTGCTTTTGCAAATCCGCAGGAATAGATGGTTGAGTTTTTGGCTATTGTCGAACAGGAAAAATCTGAATGCTCAAAATTAGCATTTTCAAATCGGCAATTTGAAAATAAACAATCTATAAATTTTGTAGAATCGCCCTGTGTTCCATCAAAAAAAACATTATTAAAACTACAACTATCGTATTGTGATTTTGAAATATGTCCTCCTTCATAATCAGAACCAAAAGTTTCTTTGTACGCACTAATGTTTCTATAATCAAATTTGTTAAATCTATTTGGATCAAGTTTTAATAAAATCGATTCAGAAACTTCCAAGTCCAATTTTGAATATAGAACCATTTTATTAGTCATTTTGCCACCTCATTTTAATAGATAACAAATAGTTATC
>JAFQNF010000005.1 GCA_017396025.1 bacterium | reverse complement strand
ATGTTCTATTTTCCACCTCAGAAATCTTAAGCTATCTCATAGCTCTCTGACCACCCTCGGTCCGCTCACCATCCGCTTTCAATTTCCTAGTCCCTACTCCGTCTCCGTTTCGCGACATCTTCTATCCTATCACCTCAATTTTTCTTGTCAACTCTTTTCTTTAAAAAAGTTTTCGAGGCTCAGATTCCCATTCCTATTACACTTACCAAAGTGTTTTCATTTGTTTGAAACTATAAAATAAAAATCTCTTTAAACTCGTTTCAGTTTCAAACCGTGTGGCAAATTCCACTCTATTAATGTAGCCCAAACATTTTTTAGTTTCAACCCCTATTTTTCATGTTTTTGCAAGATTTTTTCTCAATATAGCTAAAGCTCAATATTTATGGGATATTCAAGGGTTTAAATAACTTTACATTTTTGATTATTTAATAAATATAATATATTATTAATAGGCATGATTTATTACTGAAAGGATTTTATAATGGCAAGAATTGTTAGACCAACATGGGCAATTAGATGTGTACAATCAGGATGTAAATGCTTATTTGAAGTTGTAGCATTAGAAGATGGAAAACAACAAGAAGTTGTATGTCCAAATTGTGGCGAACACTACGTTTATCCAGCTGTTGAACAAAAAGCTGAATAATGTTTTACAACACTAAAATAAGATACAATCGCTTTAGCGATCATTTAAGAGATTTATACGGCGTCAAAGTTTATAAAGTAACCTTAGACGCCGGTTTTACATGCCCAAATCGTGATGGAACAATATCGGATGAAGGGTGCATTTTTTGCGATAACGGTGGGAGTTTCTCACAATTATATTCAAATAAAATTTCAATTAAAGAACAACTTGATTGTGGAATAGCTTTATCAAAAGAAAAATATAAGGCTCAAAAGTTTTTGGCATACTTTCAAGCATATACAAATACATATAAGCCTGTAGACGAGTTAAAAAATATTTATGACCAAGCTCTTTCGCACGAAGATGTTGTCGGTATAAATATCGGAACACGCCCTGATTGCGTTGAAGAAGAAAAACTAGATTTAATAGGCGACTATACAAAAAAACATTATGTTTGGTTAGAATATGGGCTTCAAAGTATTCATAACCGCTCTTTAAAATTCATTAATCGTGGGCATGACTTTGAAACATTCGTAAAAGCCCTAAAAAATACACAAAAAAGAAATATTAATGTCTGTGCACATGTAATTCTTGGCTTGCCGAATGAAACAAGACAAGACATGCTTGAAACAGCCAAAGTTCTGGGAGATTTAGGGGTAAATGGAGTTAAAATTCACCTGCTTTGCGTCTTAAACAACACAAGATTAACTAAATTATATTATCAAGGAAAAATTCCAATGATGGAAGAAGACGAATATGTTGAAACAGCATGCGACTTTTTAGAACTTCTCCCAAAAGAAGTTACTATTCACCGCTTAGCAGGTAATGGTCTAAAACCAAACATGCTTGCACCTGGGTGGTTAAGCAAAAAATTTGTGGTGTTAAACAAAATTGATAGATTACTTGAAGAACGTGGTTCTTATCAAGGATCGAAATTAAAATAAAGGCTTTAATGTGAAAATATCGATTATAACGACTAGTTATAACTATGAAGAATATATAAAAGAAACCATTGAAAGTGTATTAGCCCAAACATATACAAATTGGGAAATGATAATTGTTGACGATGGTTCAAAAGATAATTCTATAAATACAATAAAAGAATATTGCGAAAAAGATAAAAGAATAAAACTTTATCAACACAAAAATGCTGAGAACAAAGGAATTGTTGAATCTGTCAAACTTGGAGTTGAAAAATCTACAACAGATTGGATTGTTTTTCTAGAATCAGATGACACAATTTGCCCTGAATATTTAGAAACAAAAATAGAAGTAATAAAAAAACATCCAGATGTTAAATTCATTTTTAATGATGTAAATATGTTTGGTGATAAAGAAAGAATTAAAGAATATCAAAAATACCTTATAATATCAAAAGGAATACTATCACAATATTCTTACCCGACAAATTTACTAAAACATTTCATTGGCATTAATTTAGTTCCAACCTTTTCTGTTGTAATGTTAAACAAAGAAATTTTAAAAGATATTGATTACAATGTTAAATTCAAACCAATATTAGATTGGTATTTATGGGCACAGTTAGCAGTTGATAATAAATTTTATTATATTGATGAAAAACTTACAAATTGGAGAATGCACAGGAATAGCTATATATCTTTAAAAGCAACTCCGACAGAAGAATTTGGCTGGCAAATGCAAATAAAAAAATTTGTTTCAAAAGACTTAAATGTTTTTGTTTCTTTCTTTTATTCTTTCAAAATATACAGACGCTATTTTTTAAGAATACACTTTAGAACACAAGAAATTTGTTTTATGGGCAAATGGTATAAATTCCAGTGTCCCCCCACCCTTAAAAATATATTACATATTAATAGAAGAAATCCAAAGGCAATACAAAATTCTAAAATTAAATTTTCAGTTATCATGCCAACATACAATAGAGCTTTTTGTATAAAAAGAGCTATTGATTCTTTAATTAATCAAACTTATCAAAATTATGAATTAATTATTGTTGATGACGGTTCAACAGATAATACCGAAGCTTTATTAAAAGAAACTTATTCGCAATACTTTGACAAAGGACAATTTATTTATACAATGCAAAATCATTTAGGGGTTTCTCAAACAAGAAATACAGGAATAAATCTTGCAAAAAATGATTGGATTGCATACCTAGATACAGACAACGAAATTGTTCCTACTTTTCTTGAAGAATTTGTATATGCAATTTCAACACATAAAAGTTCTTGTTATTATGCACAAATAGAGCATCCAAAGATTGGAATTATTGGAAAACCATTCAGCTATAAAAAATTATGCAAAGCAAACTTTATTGATTTAGGAGTTTTCGTACATAAAAAATCCTTAATAGAAAAATATGGAAATTTTGATACTAATTTAAAAAGACTCGTTGATTGGGATTTAATATTAAGGTTCACAAAAAAAGAAAAACCATATTTTATTAAAAAAATATTACTAAATTACAATGATAATGATGATTTTGCTCGAGTCACAAACACAGAGTCTTTAGACGCTGCGATGAATATTATCAAAAAGAAACAAGCGAAGAAATAAATTCCACGAGTTCAAACTCTCGCAATTAAAGCTACTTCAACAACGAATAAACCGAAAAATAGTGAAGTATTGCGCCAGTTAAAACAAATAAGTGCCATATACAATGATAGTATTTTTTATCCTTCATATAAAAATAACTACCCAATGTATAAACAATTCCACCACCTAGTAAGAACCATAAGGACTCTTTAAAACCGCCAGCCCAAAGCGCATAAAATAAAAATACACTTAGCCAGCCCATTGTTATATATAATCCTGTTGAAAGTCCTTTAAATTTTAAAGTTAAGCAAGAGAATACTATACCCGTTAAAGCCAAATACCAAATCATAACCAAGAAAATTACAGAATAAGGAAATGGCAACACCAACAATAATAATGGGGTATATGTACCAGCAATTAACAAATAAATTGCGCTATGGTCAATTTTTCTGAAAACCTTTTTTGCTGTTTCATTTGTCATAGCATGATAACAAGTTGATGCTTCGAAAAGAATAAATAACATTGCGCCATAAATAGTGGTTGTTGCACATTGTATAGGCGTTTTTGATGTATAAGCAAGCATTACAATCGCATAAATAGCAAATAATGCACCAAAAGCATGAGTAAATGCGTTAATTATTTCTTCTTTTGGTGAATATACCTTTTCTTCTTTTGACATCTCTATCCTCAATTCTTATTTAGAATTTTTTAAATTAATTAAATCTTGAACATCTTTTTCTGATAAATTTTTAGGATTGCCTAAAATACGAGTGTTCAATGTAACTTTAGCATAATATTCTGCTGTTTCCATTTTTTGAAAAGCATGTTCTAAATTATCTGCAATCGCAACCGCGCCATGATTTGCCATCATTACAACATCTCTATTATTCAAATGCTGAACTGTTTTTTCTACAAGTTCCATAGAAGATGGCATAGCATAATCAGCAACAGGAATATCCTCAAAATACAAAATATTCTCTGACATAATCGGTTCTTTTAAAGGTTCATGGCAAACTGCAAAACTAGTTAAATTCACAGGATGAGTGTGAATAATAGCCTTTACATCAGGTCTTTGCATATAAATTGCAACATGAAGCATTTTTTCTGATGACGCTTTACCGTCTGAAAGCTCATTACCTTCAAAATCTATTAAAACCAAATCACAATCTTTTAAATTACCCAAGGCAGTTCCAGATGCAGTAATAAAAATACCTCTATCCGTCTTTACACTTATATTTCCAGAAGTAGCGAAAGTTAAATCCTTTTCATACAACTTTCGTCCCATTTCAATTATTTCATACTTTTGCATCTTAACTCCTTTAATAAATCTATCTTACAGTATTTATCTGCTATAATCAAATTATGTTCATAAAAAAATTAGGGATTAAAAATTTTAGAAATTATAGTGATGTTGAGGTAGAGTTTAATTCTAAAAAAATTCTGTTTATAGGTAAAAATGCCCAAGGAAAAACAAATCTTTTAGAATCAATATACTATCTATCAACGCTAGATTCTTTGCGTGCAAAAACGGACTCCGAACTTATAAAATGGGGAGAAGAGTTTTGCAACATAAAAGCTGAAATCCAAAAATTTGACATTGATGTAGATTTAGAAGTAAATATAAACCCACCAGCGAGAAAAAAACTTAAAGTTAACGGATTATCTAAGAGCAAGTCATCAGATTTTATAAGCAACATTTCAACTGTTTGTTTCACAACTAACGATTTATTACTGCTTCGTGGAACACCAGATGATAGAAGAAAGTGGCTAGATTTAGCAATTAGCCAAATTTTTCCAGCATACGTTGAACGCCTAAGTAAATATAATAAAATTAGAACTCAAAAAAACAACTATTTAAAAGAGTTAAAAGGCAACATAAATGCCGACACAACTATGCTTGATGTTTGGAATGAACAACTCGCAATTACAGGAAGTAATATAATTTTTATCAGAATAAACTTCTTACACGAGCTGCAAAAAATCGCAAAAGAAAAGCATAATCAAATTTCAAACAGCGAAAATTTATCAATTTTCTACAATTCGACCATAATTGGCGACATCACAGCTTGCGAAAAATTTGAATTTAACAATGAATATATCCTAGAAAATTTCAAACAAAAACTAGAAGAAAAGAAATTAGAAGAAATTATTCGTGGTCAAAGCGTTGTAGGGCCACACCGTGATGATGTTTCATACTTTATAAACGAAATAGAATCAAAAAAATTCGCTTCTCAAGGTCAGCAAAGAACAATAGTACTTTCATTAAAACTTGCAGAACTTGAACTAATAAAAGAAAAAATAAATACAAATGCAATTTTACTATTAGATGATGTTCTAGCAGAACTCGATGACCTAAGACAAAATTTCTTGTTAGATGCAATCGGCAGCGAAACACAAACAATAATTACATCAGTAGATACACTACACTTTAAAGAAGAATATCTTAAAGACGTTGAAATTTTTGAGATTAGAGATAATTGCGTTTTTCACAAAGAATAATTAATTATTCAATATATTTCTTAATTCTTCAATTGCTTCATTTACCACTTTTTGAGTTTCAAGTATTTCTTTATAATATTCCATATCATTTTCCATTAATGAATATTCTTTGGCAATGTTTAAATCTTGGCTAGCAGATTCACATACGCTTATATAATCTAATATGTCATAAGTTGTTTTAGCTTTACTAGGTATGGATAAAACCTTTGCTTTACCTCTTAAAAAATATGCAGGAGAATTATTTTCTTCAATCTTAATCGCTTTAGTTGCATCTTTAATAGCTTTTTTATATTCATTAATTTTTAGGTATGCATACCCTCTTTTAATATAAAAAACCATTTTCAAAAAATTATTATTTTTTTTAATTAATTTTATTGCTCTAGTATAATCAAATATCGCTCCATTATAATCTTCTATTTCAATCCTTGCTTCCGCTCTTTCAAAAAAAAGCAACGTACCCCACTCAAAAGAATTAAAATCATTTAAATTTATTGCTGTTGTATAATCAGCAACAGCATCTTCATATTCTTTGAGTTTCAATCGAGCACGTGCTCTACCATGATATAAATATGAAGAATTAATACTTGACGTACGGTCATCATATTTTATTGCTTTTGAATAATCATCAACAATTGCTTTATAATTACAGTTTGACTCAGAACATAATTCTTGATTAGCTATTGCTCTAAGTTTATACACATATGAGTTGGTTGAATCAATTTTAATTATTTTATTAGCAACTTGAACCACTTTATTATAATTTTTATCATTAAAAGCAGTATTTATTGAATCTAATAAGCCTTGTGGAATATCATTTGCAAGAACACTAAAATTAAAGTTTAAAACAAAAACTAAAATTAAAAAAAGAAATATTTTTTTCATTCCAACTCCTTTGTATAAAGTTATTATACATTAAATATCTTTTTTCGAGAGGGGGTGTCCTCTTTTTTTAAACAAAAAAAGAGAGTTAAACCATTTCTGATTTAACTCTCTCTAAACTTGAATCCGGCAACTAGTTATCTTCCCAGGCGGTCCTCCGCCAAGTATTTTCACCGCAAGTAGTCTTTACGACCGTGTTCGGAATGGGAACGGGT
>JAFQNF010000004.1 GCA_017396025.1 bacterium | reverse complement strand
GAGGATTTAAGGAAGAAGATATGAAAGAAGTTGGCAAAATTATTGCAGAAGCTGTAAAAATATCTGACACAAAAGATGAAGCAAAAATTAAAGAATTAAGAGAACGTTCTTTAAAACTTTGCGAAAAATACCCATTGTATTAAGGAAAAATATATGACAGTTCTTCAGTTATCGGAAGCGAATATAATCGGAACAGTAATTGCATTTATTTTAGGTATTTTTATTGTTCCATTGGTAATTTCTTTTTCAGAAAAACAAGGGCTTATGGATAAGCCAGATGAGAGAAAAATACATTCGCATCCGATACCAAGACTGGGCGGAGTATCTATTTGGGTTTGTACTATACTGTCGTTTCTTGCGCTGATAATATTAAGTTATTATCCTCACCGTTCATTACTATCTGGACTCCTTTTGGGAAGTTCTTTGATGTTTTTGCTTGGTTTGGTTGATGATATTTTTGGATTGAGTGCGAAGTTTAAATTTATTTGTCAAATTTCAATTGCAACAATTGTTTTCTTTTTAGGGGTGAAAATAACTTCTGTGTTTTTGCCAATGATTGGGTTGCTAGATTTACATCCGTTAGTTTCTTATGTCATAACAATTGGTTGGATTGTGGGAATTAGTAATGCTGTTAATTTTATTGATGGTGTTGATGGACTAGCTGGTTCTGTTATTACAATTAGTTCTGTTACATTAGGATTAATAGCTTTAGGCTTAACACCGACCGATGTTGTAATTAGTTTGGTTGCATTTATTTTGGCTGGTTCGATGCTTGGATTTTTAACTTATAACTTTAATCCAGCTAAAATATTTATGGGTGATTCTGGCGCATTGTTTGCTGGGTTTTTGCTTGCAACATTGTCTGTAATGTTTTCAATGAAAACTACAGGATACAAGATGTATGTACCTTTGTTGGTACTTGCTGTTCCTATTTTGGATATAACTTTTTCTTCTTTAAGGAGAATTCTAAAAGGAACTTCTCCATTTGTTGCAGATGCAGAGCATATTCACCATAAATTATTGAATTTTGGTTTCTCTCAAAATAAAGCCGTTCTTATACTTGTGGCATTTTCAATTTTTATGGGCTGGCTAGCAACAGTTATAGCTGCATTTGATACAACAAAGTATTTCGTGTATGCTGTAATTATATCTGTTGTAATGATGATACTGAATAGACACGCAAAAATTGGCGAAAATAGTAAGGAATAACCAATGACAGTAAGAAAAGTTGTAAAGTATGGAGAACCTTGTTTAAGGGCAAAGTCAAAAGAAGTTCATAAAATATCTAAAAAAATTCAAATTTTGGTTGATGATTTGTATGACACAATGTATGCAACAAATGGTGTTGGGCTTGCAGCTCCTCAAATAGGTGAAAATCTTAGAGTTTTCGTAATTGATGTTGGTGTAGATGCAAAATCTATGAATCCAATTACTTTTATAAATCCTAAAATTATTAAAAAAGAGGGTGCGGTTAATTCTTACGAAGGTTGTTTAAGTTTTCCAGAAGCATATTCTAACGTTAGAAGATATAGCTATGTAAAAGTAAAAGCTTTGGATATTAAAGGTCGTCCTTTTATTCTTGAAGCTAAAGAAGGTTCTTTGCTCGCTAGAGCTATTCAACACGAATTTGACCATTTAGATGGTGTGTTATTTATTGACCATTGTAGAAACAGATTTGAAACAGATAAAATCTTAGCAGATAAAGGGTTAGCTCCAACTGATCCTAATTATCTTTTAGATGAGAAAGAATTAGAAGAAGAAATTCAAAAATTACCGCCTGTTGAGGAGAAACAAGTTGATTAAAGTTGTCTATATGGGCACTCCTGATATTGCGGTTAAGAGCCTTGCTAAATTAAATGAAGAATTTGAAGTTTTAGCTGTTGTAACTCAGCCTGATAGACCAAAAGGTAGAGGGAATAAATTAACACCTCCACCTGTAAAGGAGTGCGCATTAGAAAACAATATTCCTTGTTATCAAACAGAACGTATCAGCAAGGATGTTGAGTTAATACAAAAATTAAAAGATTTAAGACCTGATTTTTTTGTTACTTTTGCATTTGGACAGATATTGTCTCAAGAAGTATTAGATATTCCTAAATTTGCAACAGTAAACTTGCACGCGTCATTATTACCGAAATATAGAGGTGCAAACCCAATTCAAAGATGTATTTATAATGGTGATTGCAAAACAGGTATTACCACAATGCTTACTGTTTTAGAACTTGATGCGGGTGATATTTGTGAGACTGATGAAATCACAATAACTGATTCAATGACAAATATTGAGCTGAAAGATATTATTAGCGAAAAGTCTCCAGCGCTTTTATGTTCAACATTAAAAGGTTTATATTCTGGTGAATTGAAACCTCAAAAACAATGCTGTGACGGTGTAACAATTGCAAAAAAATTTGTAAAACAAGATGGACTAATTGATTGGAATAGAAGTGCAAAAGATATTCATAATCAAGTTCGTTCTATGGTCGATTTTCCGACCGCATATACTATGTTTAATGATAAACTTTTGAAAATTATTGAAACAAAAGTTGTTTCATTGGAGTGCAAAAGTGTTCAATGTGGTGAAATTCTTTGTGTAACAAAGAATGGTATTGAAATAAATACAAAAGAAGGAACACTTTTAATAACAAAAGTAAAACCAGAAAGCAAAGGAATAATGAATGCATATGACTTTGCAAATGGTGCAAAATTGCAACCTAAAATGAAATTAGGAGAATAAAATGTTTCAACGTGGAATTAGAGGTGCGATTACTATTGAAGAAAATACAATTGAATCTGTAAAAGAAGCTACAATTGAGCTAATTTCAGAAATGAAAAAACAAAATAATTATGATGAAAAAGATATTTCAAATGTTATTTTTACATTAACAGATGATATTGATTGTGTGTATCCAGCAAAAATTGCACGTGAGGAATTTTCTAGTTGGAAATTTGTTCCAATGATGTGTTTTAACGAGTTAAAAATTGAAAATTCGTTAAGAAAATGTTTAAGAATTCTTATAACTATTAACACAGACCTTGCGCAAGACCAAATAAAACATGTATATTTAAAAGGTGCAGCAAATTTAAGAAAAGATTTAAAATGAAAATATTAATAGTTGGTTCCGATTTAAATTCTCTTTTACTTGCAAAATTAATAAAAACTCAAAATCAAAACCATGATATATATGTCACAACTGCAGATAACTCATCTCCAGAAACGTATACGGCAATAAGAATTCGTGAAAATGATATTCATTCAATTGTTGAATTTGTTAAATATAATGGTATTGAATTTACAATTGCTTTTTCCCAAATATCAATAATCAACGGAATTGCAGATGCATTTAAAAAAGAAGAGTTTTTTATTTTTGCACCGTATTCAGAAGCTGCAAGAATTACGTTTTTTAATAGTATTGCTAAGAAAATTTTGTATAAATTGAAGATTCCTACACCTAAATTTGGTATTTTTGACAGAGAAAATCTTGCAATTGATTATATCAGACGTTCGAATTTCCCTATAGTAGTTGCTAATGATTTTACATTAATGGGTAGAGAAAGTGAAAAATTTGCTTCTTTTTCTAAGGCTAGGGTTGGTATACAAAAAATCTTTGAAAGTGCTAATCAAAGAATCGTAATTGAAAATTATATAGATGCACCAACTGTGTATGTGTATTTTATTACGGATGGGTATAGTGCACTTCCTTTAGTTAGCGTGGAGAGAACTGAAGAAGAGAAATACTCAACATTAATAGCTCCAAGTCAAAAAGTTTCTGATAATTTATATGTAAATCTTTTAAGGAATGCAATCTACCCAATTTTGGATGACATAACAAAATATACCGATAATTATGTTGGAATAATTGGTTTGAAAATAAAAGTGAACAGAGATAATTTCTTAGTAGAAGAGATATATAACGGATTTCAACATTATGATTTTCAAGCGTTTCTTTCTCTTGTTCAAGAAGATACAGTCAATGTGTTGTTTGATACTGCTAATGGTGGTCTTGGTGATGGGTATAATTATATGAAATTGAAAGATGCATTTTCATATACTGTTGCTATTAATAAGTTGTTGATTGATAAAACTGAAAGTTTTGAAGAAGATTTTATTGAAAGTGAAGATGAGAATAACTTCATAGTAACATCCGTTTCAGCTACGATAACCAATGCTCAAAACACATTGTGGGAATATCTCGGAATGATTTTACAAGAAGATGTTTATAATCAAATCATAGAAAAGTTTGAAGAAAAGGAACTTGTGTATTAAATGGACGAAAAAAAATTTTTAAGACAGTGCATGTGTTGCCGAACATTTAAGAAAAAAGATGATTTGATTAGGTTAACAAAAGATTTTAAAACATCTGAAATAAAAATAAATACAAATAACGAAATTCAAGGACGTTCTGTATACATATGTAAAAATAAAGATTGTATTGAAAAAGCCTTTAAAAAGAATAGAATTGAAGTTTTACTTAAGTCTAAGTTGCCCGAAGATGTTAAAATAGACCTATACACTGTACTTAAAAAGTAAATTGTGTTACAACTATTATATGGTTGTATATAAAAAAACGGGAAACAATAATGACAATTGAAAATAAAAGAGTATATGAACTTGCTAAAGAATATGAAATGAGTAATAAGGATTTTATCGAATATTTGGATAAAAATCTTGCTATTAAGGTAAAATCACACTCAAGTAATTTGACACCTGCTCAAATTGATAAAATTAAGGCGTCTTTTAATAAAGGTTCAAACTCTGAAACACCAAAGAAACCAAAAGCTTTTATTGTAAAAAAAGCAAAAACACCTGAACAACCAAAAGCAGAAGTAAAGATTGAAGAGAAAAAAGCTCCCGTTATTGATAAAAAAGAAGAAAAACAACCAGAAATTTCTGCGCCAAAACCCGTTGAACAACCACAAGCAGAAGTTAAAAAAGAAGAGGAAAAACCTGCTGTTCCTCAAATTCGTTCACTTCTTGAATATAACAACCGTAACAGCCAAAAGAAACGTCAAGAAATGATGGCTGCGGAAAACAAGAAAAGAGCACAAGAGGCTGCTGAAAGACAACAACAAAGAGACGATAGACCATCTCGTTTCCCACAACGTCCGCAAGGTCAACGTCCTGACGGTCGTCCAGAAAGACCAGAGCGCGGTGATAGACCAGATAGACGTCCGCCATTTGATAGAAATAGGCCAGAAGGTGCGCAAAGAGGCGAAAGACCAGAACGTCAAGAACGTGGTGATAGACCAGAAAGACCAATGGCTAATAAAAAACCATTGCAACACCATGTAATTCCTCAAGATATTTATGATGGTAAATCTGGACAAAATCAAAACTTTAAGAAAAAAGGTCCAAAAGACAAGAAAAAACAATATAAAAATAAAGAGGAAGAACAAGAATTAATTAGCTTGGAAAAAGCTATTTCTCAAAAGCACAAGAAAAAAGCAAAAGATGAAGGTGCGGCTGAGGCAATTACTCAAGTTGTAATTAATCAACCAATTACAGTTGGTGAACTAGCAACAAAAATTGGTAAATCACCTGCTGAAATTGTTAAATATTTAATGATGCAAGGTATTTTGAGTACAGTAAATGAAGTTATTTCTATTGAAACTCAAAAGAAAATTTGTGAAAGCTTTGAATTAGAAGTTCTTGAAGAAGATTTAGAAGAATATATGCAACAAGAACTTGAAAAAGAAGAAAAAGCAAAAGCTATTAGTGAAGTTGATGAGTCTTTACTTGAAACAAGAGCTCCTGTTATCAGTATTATGGGACACGTTGACCATGGTAAAACAACATTGCTTGACTCAATTAGAGCTTCAAAACATAAGATTGTGGCAACAGAGGTTGGTGGTATTACTCAATCTATCGGTGCTTATTCTGTTTACTTAGATGATGACAAAGATAAGAAAATTGTTTTCGTAGATACTCCTGGTCACGAAGCGTTTACAGAAATGAGAGCTAGAGGTGCTAAAGCTACTGATATTGCTATTTTGGTTGTTGCGGCTGATGACGGTATTATGCCTCAAACAATTGAAGCTATTAACCACGCAAGAGCTGCTGAAGTGCCAATCATTGTTGCTGTTAATAAGATTGATAAGCCAAGTGCTGATCCAGATAAAATTATGCAACAATTAACAGAATACGGTCTTGTTCCTGAAGAATGGGGCGGAGATACTATTTGTGTTAAAGTAAGTGCGCTTCAAGGTAAAGGTATTGATGAATTGTTAGAATATATCTTACTTGTTGCAGAAATTCAAAACTTACGTGCAAATAAAACAGCTCAAGCAACAGGTGTTGTAATTGAAGCAAAACTTGATAAGGGTAAAGGTCCTGTTGCAACATTATTAGTTCAAAATGGTACGCTTCATACAGGTGATTGTGTTGTTGTTGGAAGCGTTTGCGGTAGAGTAAGAGCATTATTATCTGACTCTGGCGAAAGAATTAAAGATGCTGGTCCATCTACTCCTGTTGAGATTTTAGGTCTAACAGAGGTTCCACAAGCTGGTGATTCTTTTGAAGCAGTTGAAAATGAAAAAGTTATGAAAGCTATCTGTAATGAAAGAAAAGAAAAAGATAGAAATACAAAACTTGATAGTATGAAACCTGCTCATATTAGAAATGAACAAGTTGGTGGAAGCGAAGACGAAATTAAGAGATTAAACTTGATTATTAAAGCTAATACGCACGGTAGTGCTGAAGCTGTTTCTCAAGGTATTGCTCAAATTGAATCTAAGGAAATTATCACTAAGATAGTTCACGTTGGTGTTGGTGATATTTCTGAAGCTGATGTAATGCTTGCTAGTGCAAGTAATGCTATAATTTTAGGCTTTACTGTAAAAGAAGACGCTAACGCTCAAGCAGCTGCAGAAAAAGAAAATGTAACTATTAAAAAATACAATATTATTTACCAAGTTCTAGAAGATTTAGAACAAACTATGTTGAACTTGTTGAAACCAGAAATTAAAGAGGTTGCTCTTGGACAAGCTGAAGTTAGACAAATCTTTACTATCGGTAAAACAACAAAAATTGCTGGTTGTTATGTTCTTGAAGGTAAAATTGGAAGAAATAAAACAGCGGCAGTATTTAGAAACGGCATAGAAATCTTTAAAGGTCAGATAGACCAATTAAAGAGATTTAAAGATGACGTTAAAGAAGTTGCTCAGGGCTTTGAATGTGGTATTTCTTTTGCTAAGTTTAACGACTTACAAGAGGGCGATATAATCAAAGTTTCAACAACAGAAGAAGTTGAAAGACAAGTATTAGTATAATCGGAGCTATTATGTCATTAAGAAATGAACGTGTAAGAAAAACATTAATGAAAGAAATTGCTGATATTATCCAAAAAGAATTGAAAGATTCTAGAATTCATGGTGTTGTTTCTATTACTGACATTGAAATGGCACACGATAATTCTTTTGCTAAAGTTTATTATTCTGTTCTTGCTGGTGAAAAAGATAAAGAAAATACAATTAGAGCTATTACAGATAATACGTCTAAAATTAGATATGAAGTTGGGAAACGTGTGCGTTTAAGATTAACACCTGAATTGAGATTTATTCCTGATGATTCCTTAGAACGTGGTGCGCACGTAACAGAGCTTATCAACAAAATTTCAAGAGGCGAGATTTAATTTGTTTGGTTTCTTAAATGTAAACAAACCATCTGGTATAACCTCTCACAAGGTTATATCTATATTGCGTAAAATTACAGGTATTAAGCAAATCGGGCATGCCGGAACACTTGATCCTTTGGCTAGTGGTGTATTACCCGTTGCAATTGGTAAAGCTTCAAAACTTATTGATTATTTGCCAAGCGATAAAAGTTATCGTGTTGGTATGTATTTAGGAATGACCTCTGATACTTTTGATACAGAAGGTGTCGTTCTAAAAAGAAATTGTGAAAAAGTAACCATAGAACAAATTGAAGGTGCTTTATCTAAATTTAGAGGTGAAACAAAACAAGTTCCACCAGCTTTTTCTGCTGTTCATTATAATGGAAAACGTTTGTATGAACTTGCAAGAAGCGGGAAAATTCCAGATGATATTCCATCTAGAGATATTACAATATACAAAAATGATATTGTTGATTTTGATTATGAGAAGCAAGTTTTAAGGCTCGATATTTCTTGTTCTAAAGGTACTTATATTAGAACAATCGTTAATGATTTGGGTGAAGTTTTAGGTTGTGGCGCAGTTATGTTTGAACTAACTAGAACAGAAGCTGCATCTATGAAACTTAAAAATGCAATAGAATTAAAAGAAACACTTTCGAAAAATGAAATTATTGATAATTTGGTAAAACCGCAAGAAGTTCTTCCATTAACTAAAATAGAAATTTCACCAGACGACTTTAAAAGGGTTTTAAATGGCAATAAATTTGAAAATACATATAAAGTATCAAATGAAATTTTGCTTTTAAAAGAAGGTAAAATAATTGCTTTAGCATTTGCAGATGAAAAGTTTATACAACCAAAGAAAGTTTTATTATGAAGAAGTTCTTTTTATTGTTTTTACTTTTATTAATTTTCCCGCTTCAAGTTCAAAGTTATAATATTGTTTGTCCATCCGAAAGTGTTGAAATAATTGAAAAAGAAAGTGTGATAAATAAACTAACAGGTTTGAATTTCGCATCGAAAAAAATTGTTGAAATTGCTATACAAAAAGTTTTAAATGATGAGTTTTATAAATCAAATATAAATGCTGATTTAGATATATTTAATATAAATAGGCTGAGAAAAGGTGAGTTTAAGTCACTTTCTTTGAAAACAAAACTTCTTCGTTACCGTGCATTAAGTATGAGTAATTTTTACGCTCAAACTGTGTGCTCATATAATAAAGTAGTACAGCAAAATAAGAAAGTTTATTTCCCTATAGATTTGCCTTTAAAGTTTGAGGGTACAATTACAAATTTAGATATTCAAAATGTATTAAATTCTGAAGAATTTCAACGTGAGTTAAAGAAAATAAATATAATTCAAACTCCAAAAGTTAATATTCAAAATGGGTATTTGAATTTTGTAGTTCCTGTTAAAACTTTTTTTAATGCAAATCCATTTAACATAAAATTTAAAGCAAATATTGAAGTTGAAAATAATAAAATTGTATTAAGAGATATCGCATTTAATTCAAAAAGTAATATAATAAATAATGACATCATTGCTCCATTATTAGATGTGATAAATCCGATAGCGTATGAGATAGATGCTGCAAATGGGAAGTTTTGCAAGCTACTTATTACAAAAGCTAAAATAGTTGGAAATGAAATAAAAACAAATGGAGTTTTGGTAATTAATAAAAATATTGGTGAGGGAAATGAGTAATTTTTCTAAAATAGTAATTATAGTTCTAATTTTACTTTCATTCTTTTTTATTAAAGAAAAATATGGAAGTAATATAGAAGCATTCATTTCTCAAATTGGTACAATGCCAAAAATTGAGTTGCCAAATAAAGGTAGTGAAAAGACAGAAACGGTTAAAAAACCAACGGTTGTTCCTACAAAACCTACAGAAACAAAAGAAAAAAATGTAGTTAATGTGTATTTTTTAGCTCTTGATGCTAATGATAATGGAATATTCAAAAAAGTTACCAGAGAGTATTCTACAAAGGAAGATAAGCTTGAATTTGCATTAAATGAGTTATTAAAAGGACCAAATTTGATGGAAAAATCATTAGGTGCTTATAGTGAAATACCAAAAACAACAAAATTATTAAAAGTAAAACATAGTGGAAACAATGTAATTATTGATTTAAGTTCTGATTTTCAATATGGCGGTGGAACAGATAGCGTATATTCAAGAATGATGCAACTAATAAAAACTGCAATAAATAATACAAATAATAAGCAAATATATTTACATCTTGACGGGAAACAGGTTAAATTTATTGGTGGAGAAGGGATTATGGTTTCTCAACCATTAAATGAAAAATCTTTAGAAATTTAACTCGAACGGAAAATATGTTATAAAAAATTTGATAATATTGTGCCAAAATAGTATAAGTGAGATTTTATTTTGGAATAAGGCAAAAGCTAATGACGAAGAATAATGAATGTGAAAAGATACTTTTCACAATTAAAGAGCTTGATGTAGTCAAGTCTGAAGATGGAAGTTTGAATTTAAAAATAAAAATTACAGATGACATAAAAGAATTGTTTTCTATCAACGAAAAAATAATTTTATTTAATGGTGAAAAATTTAAATTAACAGAAAGAGAAAAAGAGGTTCTGTCTCTTATAACGAAAGGCAAAAATAATTCAAAAATAGCAAGAGAACTTTGCGTAAGTGTTCATACAGTAAAAGCACATGTCGCAAGTATTCTGCAAAAATTGTCTGTTGAAGATAGAATTCAAGCTGCAATCAAAGCAATATCTGAAAAACTTGTTGAAAGATGATTACAAATAGTATCTTATGTGGTAAAATCTTTATATAGATTTTAAAGGGATACTACATTGTTTGAAAAATTTACAGAAAAAGCTATAGATGTTGTTAAATCTGCACAAATTCATGCTATTGAATTTAATCACGAAAAAATATATCCAGAACATTTATTATTATCATTATTAAATGATACGAATAGCTTAATTGTAAAAACATTTTCTATCCATAAATTAAAAATAGATGATTTAAAAAAAGATATTGAAGAATTACTAAATAAAAGGGCTGTTGTTAAGCCTGTTGAATTTGTTGTGTTTAGTGATTCATCTAAAGATATTTTTAATAGAACTCTTGAAATTGCACGTGTGCTTGGTAATTCATATGTTAAACCAGAACATATATTTCTTGCAATTTGGGAGTGTCCAAAACTTGAATTAACGGCTGTTTTAGAGGAAAAAGGTATTGATGTAGATAAAATGAAAGCAATGTTTTACAATGTTTTATCTGCAAATAAACCGAAAAAAATTAAACATCCAGAGGTTATAGAAAAAAGAAGAAGAAATGATAAAACAGATAGTATAATTTCTTTAATAGAAAGTTCTGATAGCAGTAAGATTTTTGATAGAGCAATTGCTAAGCTATCTACTTCAAATTATGAAATTCTTGGTTCTGAACAAATTATGCAATCTATACTAGAAGATACAGAATCAGAATTATCAAAAACTTTATCTGAATTTGGAATTAATGCTGAAATTTTTGCAGCTAAACTGCAAGAAGTTTCATCACGACAAGCTGAATTTGGAGATAAACAAATTATATTTACACCTAATGCTTTGAAAATATTAATGACAGCACTTGATATTGTAAGAGAAGAAGGAAATGCTTCTATTCTTCCTGAACATATTATTTTAGGTATATTAAAATCAAAAAAAGGTATTGCGTATAATATTTTAAAAGAATTAAATGTTAATGAATATCTTTTAGAAGAAAAGATTTTACAACCTATAGAAAAACAAAAAAATGAAACATTATTTATTATGAGACTTGCAAAACAAGAAGCAAGACGAATTGGAAATAGTGTTGTTGGAAGCGAACTTATTCTTTTAGGAATTGTTCTTGAGGCTAATAGTGTCGCAGCTGAAGTTTTAAGAGACTTAGGTGTTATTGTTAAAGACGCAAGAGAAGTCATTGAAGAACTTATTGGTACGAATGATGAGTATGGAAGTTCTGAAATAACATTTAGTCAAAGGGCAAAATTAATCCTTGAAGATGCTTGGAATATAGCAAAGGCGCAAAATAAGAAAAAAACAACTGCAGATGATTTATTAATTGCAATTTGCAATCAACCAGATTCTGTGGCGATGAAAGCACTAAGCAAATTAGGGGTAGATGCTCTTGAAATCAGACAGGGACTTAAAAACCGACTTGAAGGCTTCAGAATTTGAACTTCTCGTTCCCGCAAATAATAAGGATATAGCAATAAAAGCAATAAAGGCAGGGGCAGACGCTGTCTATATTGGTTATTCTCGTTTTGGAGCGAGAATTCAAGCAGGGAATTCAATGCAAGATTTGATTGAATTGATTGAATTTGCTCATCAGTATAGGGTTAAAATCTATATTACGTTAAATACTATTCTTAAAAATGACGAGATTAAAAAAATTGAAAAATTAATTTGGCATTTATATACAATAAAAGCTGATGGGATAATTATTCAAGATATGGGGATTTTAGAGTGTAATCTTCCACCAATTCCTATAATAGCAAGTACCCAGTGCCATAATAATACACTAGAAAAAGTTAAATTCCTTGAAAAAACAGGATTTAAAAGGGTAATTTTGCCGCGTGAAACTAGCTTGAGCGAAATGAAAGAATTTTATGACAATACGAATATAGAGTTAGAAGCTTTTGTACATGGTGCATTATGTATGTCATATAGTGGGCAATGTTATTTGAGTTATTCTATTGGTGGTCGTAGTGCAAATAGAGGCGAATGTGCTCAGCCTTGCAGAAAAAAATATTCATTAAAGGATGCAGATGGAAAAACTATATTAAAAGATAAGTATATTTTAAGTTTAAAAGATTTGAACTTGTCTGATAGGCTTGAAGATTTGATTTTGTCTGGTATAACTTCTTTTAAAATAGAAGGCAGATTAAAAAATGAAGCCTATGTTGTTAATACCACTGCATATTATAGGCAGGCTTTAGATAAAATTTTAAATAATTATGGATTAAAACGCTCGTCTGCTGGATATAGTGAACATGAATTTGAACCAAATCTAAATAGAACATTTAATAGGGGATATACAACATTTTATCTTGATGAAGAGAAAAAGGATATTGCTACTGTTAATTATAATGCTTCCATTGGTGAATTTGTTGGTGTTGTTCAAAATGTTAAAAAGAATTATTTTTCATTAAATACTAATATTTTAAATAATGGTGATGGCATTTGTTTCTTTAATGAAAATAAGGAATTAAAGGGGACTAATATAAATAAAACTGATGGTAATTTAGTTTTTCCTGCGGAAATAAAAGGTATAAAAGAAGGCGTTAAAATATATAGAAATTATAATAAAGAATTTGATGATAAGTTAAAAAATATCAATATTTCAAGAAAAATTCCCGCAAAAATAAGAGTAAGAGAAACAAATCAATCTTATTTATTCTTTTTAGATGATGAAGAAGGAAATAGTGCTACTCAAATAATTTCTAAGACTTATGAGCCTGCCATTAATAAAGAAAAAGCTTTAAGTACTTTGGAAATACAACTTTCTAAATCTGGCGATACTGAATTCAAAATAAAGAAGGCAGATATAAAAATTAAATCAGTTCCTTTTATAAAAGTTTCAGAAATAAATGAAATTAGAAGAAATTTAACTGCTAGATTAAGAAAAATTAGAAGAAAGAATTATAGATATTGTTATAGAACTACAGCAATATCAACGTTAGAATATCCAATTGGAAGTTTAGATTATAAAGCAAATATCTATAATGAGAAAGCTGAACTTTTTTACAAAAAGCGTGGTTGTGCTATTAAAGAATTAGCGCTTGAAACACAAAAGAATGTAAAAAATAAAGAAGTGATGATTTCTAAATATTGTATAAAAAATCAACTTGGACTTTGTCCAAAACAAACTCCAATTAAAAAATACGCAGAGCCATTCGTCCTAATAGACGAATTCAACAAGGAGTACCTTGTTGAATTCTGTTGTAAGGATTGTGTTATGAAAATTATAGTAAATGAATGAAATTAAGATCTTTTTAATGAAGAATAAGCTGGGTTGTTAGCGATTAAACCTTCGATTGAAGTCATTTGGTTGCCATCTTTAACATATAATTTTGATAAGTAGTTTAATCTTTTTACTAATTTAGAATCGCTAACTTTTAAAGATGGATTTTGGCTTGTGAAAGACATCCAAGTTTGTACTTCTGTTGTCCAAGCTTTAACTTCTTCTTCGTATGTTTTTGTGTTTTCGTGGTGAACGCTTTCGTGAGCGATTAAGCAAGCAATTGCTTCAACAGGTGCTGTTTTGTAGTTAGCGCTGATTAAAATTACTAAACCACCATCAGCTGTTTTTGCTGTTACTGCTTCACAAGTACCATAGCCCATAACTTCTAAGTTTCTGAACATAATTTTAATTGGTTTGTTTACAGAATTTTGGCCTCTGATAACATTTAAAACTTTTGTATTATTCATTGCTTCTAATCTATTTAAAGCCGCAGTCAAAACAGGTTGTTTTGTATTTGCTGAATAATCTGCAGCAAAAGCAACATTTGAAGTACACATTAAAATTAACGCGCTAAAAAGCACAACTATCTTACTTAATAAACTCATAACAGGGAATCCTTCGAGAACAACTATCTTTTACATTTTTTAGGGAATTTCATTTACCTTACAAATATACATTTCGGCAATTTAAAAAAGAACTTTAGTTTTTACTTTAATTTTTATCGGTTTTTGTTACATTTCTTAAAATAGACTCTTAAAACTCAATGCTGACAAGGGTTTCTTGTTGTATAATTTTTTATGGAAGAGAGGGTTTTTATGTTTGATTTAGGAATTATTGGTGCTGGTCCTGCTGGTTATACTGCTGCAATAAGAGCAAGTCAAAAAGGTTTAAGTGTTGTTTTGTTTGAAAAAGAGCATGTTGGTGGGACTTGTTTAAATAAAGGTTGTATTCCTACAAAAACTATTTTGCATTCTTGCAAAGTATTATCAGAAGCGAAAAATTCTGCTAAATTTGGTGTTAATGCAGAAAATATTTCGTTCGATTTTCAAAAAATTCAAGAAAGACAAAAAACTGTGTCTGAAAAAATAAGAAAATCTCTTTCTATGCTTATAAAAAGCTATGGTATAACCGTTGTTGAGGAAGAAGCTAAGATAACTGTGCCAAATAAAATCAATGATTATGAAGTGAAAAATATTATAATTGCGACAGGTTCAAAACCTAATATTATTAAATTTGATGGTTCGTATTCTGATGATTTTATTATGACTTCTGATGATGTTTTAAATATGATGGAATTGCCTGAAAGTATTTTAATTGTTGGTTCAGGTGCTATTGGCATTGAATGGGCAAGAATTTTTTCATCTCTTGGCGTCAAAGTTACTGTTATTGAAATGATGAAGCAATTAATACCAACAGCTGATTTTGAAGTTGCTCAAAGGATAGAACGATTATTTAAAAAATCTAGGATAGATTTCTATACAGAAACAACAATTGAGAAAATTGAAGGACATAAGGTAGTTCTTTCAAATGCTAAAGAAATAGATGTTGAAAAAATTCTGCTTGGTGCAGGAAGATGTACAGAAACTCAAGTTGTAGATGAATGTTTTAAGACAGATAAAGAAAATGTATATGCAATTGGTGATGTAAATAGAGTTTCAATGCTAGCGCACAGTGCTATGAAGCAGGCAGAAGAAATAATAGATTATATTGTTGATGGGAAAAAACCTTGTTTTGATAAAAATTTGGTTCCTTCTGTTATTTATGGAACTCCGGAAATTGCATCGATTGGTCTAACTGAACAGTATCTTCAAGAAAACAATATTGAATATAAAAAATCATTATTCCCAATATCTGCGCTAGGTAAGGCTTATGCAGATGATAAAATTGATGGTTTTATTAAAATATTAGCAAGTGAAAAAGAAATTTTAGGAGCGCATATAGTTAGTGAAGAAGCAAGTGCTATGATTCAACAAATTGCAATTGCTATGGCAAATAAACTTTCACCGAAAGATTTGCATAAAGTTATTTTTGCTCATCCAACATATTCAGAGGGTATAGCAGAGTCTATTCTTGATTTAGATTCTATGGCGATACATTTACCAAAAAAATAAAAGGGGCTAAAAACCCCTTTTGTTTTATTTTTCAATTTTTTCTTGCGATTGAATATTATTGTTTTGTTCTGCTTCAAACTTGGCTTTTTGTTTTTCCATAATTGAGTCTTTTACTTTTGTTGCGACAACTGCAGAAAGGGCTACTGCAGCAGCTGCTGCTACATATGAAACTGCGCCAAAGATGTTTGTTGTTTTAACTTTCTTAGCTAGTTCTTTTGGTAAATTAGCGTTTGCCCATTTGCAACCTCTTATAGAAGCCATTACTTCTTCTGCTACAACAGGAAGCATTGATGCACCTGCGATATACCCTGCATTATTTCTTACAAAATTCTTTGCTTTTTGTCCTTTTGTTAGTTCTTCCCCATCTTTTGCTTCTGCTTTTTTTGTAAATGCTGCAAAGATTGCTAAGCCTGTTGCCAATAACATAGATGGCATTCTCATCTTTTGCATTGCTCCCCAGAATTTGCTTTTGTTTGCATTGAATGCATGGCCTAATTCATGAAAAGTTGCAGTGGAAAATTTGTCTTTATTAACGCCAATAGAGTTCAACATTGGATGATAAAAAGCATTTTTACCTTTTGCAGTAGCATATTGGGCGCTAAAGGTACTTAATAAGGAGTCTTTCCAACCTTTTAATTTTACGCCTAAATCAGCCTCTGTAAGATTTATGATTTCTACACCTTTTTCTGCAAGACCAGAATCTTTTAATGCTTTTTCTGCCGCTTCATTTATTGCTTTTATTTGATCAGGAGATAGCTTTTTGTTAACTTGAGACATTCCAGCTACTGATGCCATCCCTATAGGAAGAGATGCCATTCCTGCAACCTGCGATGCACCTAAAGCTCTCCAAGAACCTTTTTCTTTTGGTTCATTTTTAGTTTTTTTAACATTTTTAGTTGTTATACTACTATTAATTTCACTTACTTTTGTCATACTTAACCAAACCTTCCTTTTCTATATAAAAACATTTAGGAAAGCTGGATTGCCTTTTTATGACTAAAGTACTTTTTGAAAGTTAATATTATTGTTTAATTCAATATAATTGTGCAATTTTTCTAATAATACAGGTGAAAAATTATAGTTGTTATCTGCTGGAATGATTTTAATAAAAGAGTTATATCCATCTTGGGCAGAAACGGATGCTATGAATTCTTTTGTATAAGCTTTGAAAAGAACACTTCCTGTTCTAAATTGAATTTCCTCAATAGAATAGTTTTGTGCGTTTATTGCAGAAAGAAGTAAATATAATAAATTTTCGGATGTTGTTTTGTAAGTTTTTGAAAAATCAATAGAATCAGGTACTGCTTTTATTGTTGTATTTATAGGAACAACATCTTCGGCAAAAGTAATTTGCCCAATAAAAAATATTAGTACTGTAAACAGGGAAATAAATGTTTTTTTCATTAACTTTCCATCCACGATTTACCTACGCAAATATCAACTTTTAAAGGAACAAGGAATGGTTGATTTAATTCCATAGCATCTTTAACAAGTTGTTTAACTTGCTCTATTTCAGTATCGACTGTTTCAATCACAAGTTCATCATGCACTTGAATGATTATTTTAGACTTAATGTTATTTTTTTCAAAGTCATTTTGAAGTCGAACCATCGCAAGCTTCATTATATCTGCTGCTGTGCCTTGAATTGGTGCATTTATTGCTGCGCGTTGAGCTGCTTCTTGGATTTTACCATTAGTGCTTAATAAACCAGAACTTAAGTAACGTTTTCTTCCATATAATGTTTCAACGTAACCGTGAGCGTAGGCAAATTTAATGGTATCATCCATATATTTTTTTACATCTGGATATGTAGCGAAATATCTATCTATAAAGTCTTGAGCTTCATATGGTGAAATACCTAAACTAGAAGCTAAACCATAGCGAGATTGTCCGTATACAATACCAAAGTTTACTGCTTTTGCTTTTGAGCGCATGTCTTTTGTAACTTGTTCAATTGGAACATCAAAAACTTTGCTGGCTGTTGCTGAGTGCACATCTTCATCACTACAGAAGGCTTCAATTAAATTATCATCGCGTGAAATATGAGCTAACAGTCTTAATTCAACTTGAGAATAGTCTGCAGAAATAATTACGTTATTTTTGTTTTCAGCAACAAAGGCGCCTCTGATTCTGTTTCCGAGTTCTGTTCTCGCTGGAATATTTTGCAAGTTTGGATTTGATGATGATAGCCTTCCTGTTGTTGTTATTGTTTGATTGAAGTTAGCATGAATTCTGCCATCTGCAACGCTTCTTAATTCTGGAAGTGTATCAACATAAGTGCTTTTTAGCTTTGCTAAGTGTCTTTGTTCTAGAATATCTTTTGCAACTTGATGTTCTTCTGCTAATGTTTCAAGAACTTTTGCATTTGTTGAATATCCTGATTTTGACTTCATACCTTTTGCTTTTAAGTTTAATTTTCCAAAAAGCATATCACCAACTTGTTTTGGAGAATTTATATTAAATCTTTCGCCGACTTGCTCATAAATTTTATTTTCAACAATATCAAGTTTTTCATTGATTTCTTTTTCAATTACGCTTAAGTATTCTACATCAATACAAGCTCCATTTTCTTCCATTTTCATAAGTACTAAAGAAAGCGGTGTTTCAATGTTATAAAGTAAATCTAATTCTTTTTCGTCTAAATTTTCTTGCCAATATTTTGTTAGAAGAAGTGTAGCAAACGCATCATCACAAGCATAAGATGCAGCGTCTTCTATTCCAACGGTTTCGATTGTTAGTGATGATGAACTGTTTTTTAAAAGGTCTTCATATTCTACCATCATGTAATCTAAATAATCGCTGGCTTGCTGTTTTAGACCGTGCTTTCTTGACGAATCTTTGATATAACTCGCAAGCATTGTATCAAAAATAACATTTTCCAATGGCATATTATGGCGTTTTAAAACTTGGCAATCATATTTTGCGTTTTGAAGTGTTTTGGCAATATTTTCATTTGCTAAAACAGGTGCTAATTTCTCTGTTACTAATTCTAAATCCAATTGTTGTCCAACTAAGTGGAAAACAGGAATGTAGAAAGATTTTACTAAATCACTTTTAGAATTATCAATTTTTACACGATTATTTTTTGTTTGAATTTGCTCTGAGTATGCAATAGAAATACCAACCAAATCACATTCAAGAGGGTTAATTCCTGTTGTTTCAACGTCGATAGAAAATATAGTTTGATTGTTTAATTCAGAAACTAATTTTTCTAATTTTTCTTCTGTATCTACAATATTTTTTTCGTGGTTATATTCCTTATGAGAAGATGATACTAGCATTTCGTTAATGCCAAGTCCTAATTGCATTTGTCCACCAGAGTTTGTTGTTTGTGGCGCACAATCTGGTGCAACTTTTGCTGTTAAAGAACCAATCTTAAATGGTTTTAAAATATTATCAGAATTTTTTAAGAAGTTGTAGAATTGATTTTTCTTGAAAAATTCAATAACTGCATCATAATTTGGCATTTCAAGTTTTGCACAATCAAAGTCAAAATCTATGTCTAGGTTTCTTTGAATAGTTGCAAGTTCTTTGCTTAAAAATGCAATATCTTTTCCTTCTCTAAGTTTTTTATTTAGAGCTTTTTCACTAACATTATCAATGTTTTCATAAATTTGTTCTAATTTATCAAAACGGTTTAATAACTTGCAAGCTGTTTTATCCCCAATCCCTTTTATACCTGGAATGTTATCCGAAGTATCACCGCTTAAACCTTTGTAGTCTGTAATTTGATATGGATAAACTCCCATTTTGTCGAAGACTTTATACCAATCAAATTCAACAAGTTCACCTTTTGATGGCATTATAACTTTAATAAAACCTTCTCTATCTACAAGTTGAAAAGAGTCTCTATCCCCTGTAAGAATATAGGTTTTATGTTGTTTTTCTTTTGCCTTTGTTGCGATTGTTCCAATAACGTCATCTGCTTCATAGCCTTCTTTTGTATAGATTGGAATATTTAATGCGTGTAACCCTTCAATAATTAATTGAATTTGACTTCTTAAAGTGTCGGGCATGCTTTCTCTGTTTGCTTTGTATTCTGCAAACATTTCTGTTCTATATGTTTGTCTTGAAACATCAAATGTTACAGCAATAGAGTCTGGTCTAATTGTGTTATTTTGTAATAGGTCAAATAGTGCTTTGAAAAATCCAAAAACAGCCCATGTTGGCTGGTTATCAGATGTTTTCATCCCTGTTCTTTCAAGTGCAAAAAAGTACCTATACGCTAGTGCGTGACCATCAATTAATATAAAACTCTTATCCTGCATAAACAATCCCAAAATCTAATATATTACTATATTGTAAGGCATTTAAGCATCTTAAACAATAAAATGCAATGAAATGTTAATTAAATTGCAATGCGCAAAAATATTTTTTACAATGTTTCAAATATTATAAACACGAAGGAGAAAAGCATGCCGATAACAAAAATTATGGTACCGTTGGTACCGAATGTTGCGTTTCAAAAACGTCGAAAAACGAGTATGACACCAAAGTCTGCTGTGAATGAAGAGAAAAGAGTGACGAGTTTAGATTTGAATCACGCAGATATAATAGGACGAAGTCTGGTGACAAAACCAAAAAATGCTCAATCAACCCCTGATTTATCCACGATACTAAATACTCTTATCGAGAACGACAAAAAAAGTAAAAAACCAATAATAAAAAGTGTTCATCCAAACTTTATTTCCCAATTTGCGAAAAAAATAAATGAAAATCCTGATAAAAATATTATTATAGGGATTTGTGGAGAGTCAGCTAGTGGTAAAACGACAATCTGTAATACAATAAGAAATACTGCTGATAAAGAAAATCTATCAATAGAAATTTTAAGTGCTGATAATTATTTTAAAGATATTTCAGCGCTTATTAGTAAGTATGGTTCTTTTGATGAACTATTAAAAACAGGTTATGACGTTGATGCTCCAACAAATTTTGATATGGAACAATTACATGATGACTTAGTTGAACTATCTAATGGAAATGATGTTAGAATCCCTCAATATTTAGTAAATGGTACGGGAATTTCTGTTCCAAATGCAATTCCAAAACAAGCAAAAAAGGTAATTGTTGTTGAAGGTTTAGCAACAATGTATTCGCCTATTAGAGAAATTCTTGATGCTCAAATTTATGTGGATATAGATCCAGAAATACAAGAAAAACGATATGTTAAACGTGCAAAGGCTGAAAGAAACCAAACTGAAGAAGAAGCTTTGCATCAACTTCAATATGTTCGTGAAGCTGCTGATAAGTACATTCTTCCTAAAAAAGATGACGCTGATGTTACCATTGATGGAAGTGCCCCAAAAGGCTGTTTTACAATGATGTTGAAAAACATATCAGGCTTAGTAAAATCTAATCAAGCGTAAATTGTTGTTGATATTGTTCAATACCTTCGATTTTCTTTTGTTCATGTTTTAGAAGTACAAAGTTTTCTAAGACAAGAACATCTAAATCGGTAAACATAAAGCATTTATATGCATTTTCTGGTGTGTTTACGATTGGTTCACCTCTGATATTGAAGGATGTATTTACAACAACACTGCAAGCTGTCAGTTTCTTAAATTCGTTAATTATATTCCAATATCTTGGATTAACTTCTTTTGATACAGTCTGTATTCTTGCAGAGTAATTCACGTGAGTTATAGCTGGAAGCGTTGAACGGTATGCTTTTAATTTTTCAATGCCTTTGTAGTTCTTTTCTTCATCTGTTAACTCTGTCATTATTTTTTCACTAATAGGCTGTGTTAATAGCATATATGGTGATTTTTTGCCTTTTCTTATATCAAAAAATTCTTCCACATCTTCTTCTAAACAGCTTGGTGCAAAAGGTCTAAATGATTCACGTTTCTTGATTGCTAAGTTTAAATTCTTTTGCATTTCTCTGTTTCTAGGATCAGCTAAAATGCTTCTGTTCCCTAATGCACGTGGACCATATTCCATTCTCCCTGCAAAATGTCCAATGCTTTTGCCTTCAGAAATATATTTTGCAACAACCTGTGCAACTTCTTCTTCTGTTTCATACTTTGTATATTTAGCTTCAAATTTCTCTAATGTTTTAAGTATGTCTTCATCAGAATATTTTGGACCAAGTAAGCTTCCAAATTGGAAATCATTTCCATTTGTGTTTCGTTCATTTTTTAAGTGCATATAGTGAATCGCTAGTGCTGCACCTAAAGCCCCGCCAGCGTCACCTGCTGCTGGTTGTGTCCAAATGTTTTCAAATGGTCCATTTTTAAGAATATTACCGTTAGAAACACAGTTTAGGGCAACACCACCTGCTAAGCAAAGATTTTTCATGCCTGTTTGTTTGTGAACGTAGTTTGCGAGTTTTAAGATAATTTCTTCTGTTACAGCCTGAATACTTGCTGCCATATCCATATCATCTTGAGTTAATGCACTTTCTGCTTTTCTCGGCTTTCTATTGAATAATTTTTCAAATTTTTCATTGAACATATAATCTGTTGTGCAATAACCAAAATACTCTTGGTTTAACCAAAACGAACCGTCTTCTTTAACGTCAATAAGTTTTTCTAAGATTAAATCTTTATAAATAGGTTCACCATAAGGTGCAAGGCCCATTACTTTATATTCACCAGAATTTACTTTGAAACCTAAAAAGCCTGTAAATGCGCTATATAATAAGCCTAAAGAATGAGGAAACTCTATTTTTTGTTTGATTTCAATTTTATTTCCTTTTCCAATACCCCAAGTTGTTGTATCCCATTCCCCAACACCGTCTAGACAAAGAATAGCCGCTTCTTCAAATGGTGAAGGGAAGAATGCGCTAGCACAATGTGACTCGTGGTGAGTTGTAAAATAAATAGGGCATTGCAAACGCTTTTCAAAGTGTTTATCGATTTGAGAAGGAATAAACAATTTTGTTTTTAGCCAAACAGGCATTGCATTGATAAAGCTTTTCATGCTAAATGGGGCATAAGCCATTGCTGTTTCAAGAATGCGTTCAAACTTTATAAAAGGTTTTTCATAGTAAACAACGCCATCAAGTTGTTCAGGCTGAATGCCTGCTTCATTTAAACAATATTCAATTGCTTTTATTGGAAAATTGCTATCTTGTTTTATTCTTGTGAAACGTTCCTCCTGTGCTGCAGCTATAATAATTCCATCTTTTATAATTGCTGCTGCACTATCGTGATAATATGCGCTTATTCCTAATAAATATGTCATTGCTCACCTAAAATTGATATTCGTAATCTGAGTTTGTACTATCGTAATCTTTCCAATAAGATTTTTGTTCTTGTTTCTTGAGTCTCAATCTATCTCGTTTTACTAACTTCATTAGCAATCCAGTTGGTATGACTGCAATTATGTATCCAATTGCAAGTACAACTATTGCAATGTATCTTCCTAAAAAATTGCCAATTTTTTCCAGTGTTGTTTTAAAATAGTAAGCGAATTTTTTTGACGTAAAACTCAATAGAGATAATGATAAAAATACTGCAAGAACGACTATTGCATAATCTTGGTGTGAATGCTTATACAGTAAAAAAGCAGGTATCCAAGGCAATAATCCTAATGTTATTGCAAATTTTGTAAGTTCATTTATCTTCATTTTTTTATCCTAAATTATTGTATAAATGAAAGGCGAAACAGGTGATGTTCCTACTGCAATCAAAAAGATTAATAATATTAAAAACAAGATTACAGGAACAATCCAATATGCTTTTTTGCTCCATAAAAATTTCATTATTTCAACTAAAAAGTTTTTTCTCTTCATTTATTTATTTCCTCTAGCATTTGTTGTGCCTCTTCGTGTTCTGGTAAAATATCCAAAACTTTTTGTACATATTTTTTTGCTTGTTCTTTGTCTCCTTGTAAAAATTTGCATTTTGCTAGGTTCATTAAAACAGAAAGATTTGTTGGGAAGTTTAATTTTACAAGATTAAACAATATAAATGCTTCATTATATTGGCCTAGTTCCATATAAATTTGTCCCAATAAGCTAGCTATTTCGTGGTTTGGTGCAATATTATATGCATCTTCAAGCAGTTGTTTTGCATTTTCAAAACTTTTTTCAATAAAGTAAACCTGTCCTAAATGGAAAAGGACGGAAACATTTCTTGGTTCTAATGCAATTGCTCTTATAAGAACATCTTTTGCCTTTTTATAGTCTTGTATTGCGATGTAGTTAAGTGCAATACTTACTAGCATATAACAAGGAATAATAGGTTCTTTTAACAGTTTATTATAGTATTTTTTTGCTTTTTCATAATCACACAATAAATAATTATAATTCGCATATTCAAATACTAATAGTTGATTGTTTGGGTCAATTTTTAGCGCTTTATCAAAATAATCTTGTGCTCTGTCAAATAATTTTCTTGTCATATAAATTATTGCTAAATCCTTATATGCTAAAAGAAAATCAGGGTTACTTTCTATAATCTTTTTTAATATTTCTTCTGCTTTATCTGATTCTTTTGTTTTTGCGCATAAAACAGCGTATTGATACAAAATATCTTCTTGCACGATTCCTGAGGCAATCATATCTGCATAAATGGATTTTGCAGCTTCTAACATGCCTCTAGCTGCATAAAGTGCAGAAAGATGAAGTCTTAATTGAATAGAACTCATATTAAAAGTTATTAGTTTTTCAATTATTTTGCAAGCTTTATCTAATTCTCCAATTCCTTCGTATGCACAAGCTAGGCTATATTTATATCCTTCTTTTTGTGGGTCTTCTTCGCATAATTTTTCAAGAATAGTAACTGCTTCTTGGAATTTTTGTGATTTTAGAGCGGCTGTTGCATATGAACTTAAATAGTTTGTTCTTGGTTCGATATCCACTGCTTTTTTGAAGTATGTACAAGCTTCATCGTATTGTTCCATTGCAAAATAGGACATTGCCGTATTATAGAACACAACATGCTCTTTATCTGTATATTCAAGGGCTTTTTTATAATATTCTAATGATTTTGCAACTTCTCCCATTGTAAAGTATGCAACACCTATTTTGTTATAGTATTTAAAATCATCAGGTCTAAGTTTTACTGCTTCAGATAAGTATGCAATTGCTTCTCTTTGTTTTCCACTTTCTATTGCTGCAGTTGCTAAAATATCGTATATTTGAACATCTTCATTATCTAAATAAATCATTTTTTCTGCATAATTTAGCACTTCGGATGGTCTTGATTGTCTCATTAAACAAACAGCCAATGTTTTGTATGCATCAAGATATTCTTCTCTTAGTGATATTAGTTTTAACAGTAATTCTTCTGATTCTTTTAGCTTGTTTTGACTAATATAGATTGTTGATAGATAGTACATTGAAAGAGTATCTTCAACATCTTTTGATTGTAAGTATTCAAAGTTTTCAGCTGCTTCTTTAAAACAGCCCAAATTAATATTGCATAGTCCTAAATATTTTTGAATTTCAACATCATCTAAAACAGAGTGTTCTTCTGATAGTATTAGTTCTTTTGCTTTTTTATAATCTTTTTCTTCAATATATCTGATTAATTCTTGTTTATCCATAAAAAATCCAAAACCTAGTGTTTATAAATAAATTATATCAAAATAGATAAAAAGAACAACAGAATTGAAAAAAAAGCAAATTTATGTTCTAATAGATAAGATTATGTAGGTTAAAGGGAGATACACTATGGCGGAAAGAACATTTATAGCAATTAAACCTGACGGAGTTAAAAGAAATTTGATTGGTAAAATCGTTACTAGATTTGAAGAAAAAGGCTATAAAATTATTGGTTTGAAGTTGCTTTTACCTACATTAGAAATGGCGCAAAAACATTATGCAGAACATGAAGGTAAACCATTTTATCCTCGTTTAATTAATTACATTACATCTGGTCCAATTGTTGCAATGGTTGTTGAAGGGGTTAATGTTATTGAAGAAGCAAGAAAAATGATGGGCAAAACAAAACCAGAAGAAGCAGAAGTTGGCACAATAAGATTTGATTATGCACTTTGCCAAGAATATAATATTATTCACGGTTCAGACTCAGTTGCAAGTGCAGAAAGAGAAATTGCAATTTACTTCAAAGAAGAAGAAATTTGCGCTAATTGGAAAACAATGACAGAGATGATAATGAATGTCTAAGAATAAATATTTTTCATTTGAGTTATTAAAAGAAGATAAGAAAACAAAAGCTCGTGCGGGTATTTTGCATGCTCCGCATGGTGATATTGAAACACCAATATTTATGCCTGTTGGTACACATAGCGCTGTAAAAATGTTGACAATGCACCACTTAAGAGAAACTCAGGCACAAATTATTTTATCTAATTCTTTTCACTTATTTTTAAGACCTGGAAATAAATTAATAAAAGAATTTGGCGGGCTTCATAAATGGATGAATTGGGATAAGCCTATACTTACTGATTCTGGTGGTTTTCAAGTTTTTAGTTTGGCTCATTTGAATAATATTACAGAAGATGGTGTTAAGTTTAAAGATCCAAAAACAGGGGATGAGTATTATATAAATCCTGAAATTTCTATGGAAATTCAACAAGATTTGGGTCCAGATATTGCGATGGCATTCGACCAATGTGCACCATATCCTTGTACTTATGAAGAAGCAGTAAAAGCTATGGATAGAACTCACCGTTGGTTAGAAAGATGTTTTAAAGCGCATACTCGTGAAGATCAAGCTTTATTCCCAATTTGTCAGGGGGCTTTCTTTGACGATTTAAGAGAAAAATGTGCTCAGGAAGTATCTCAATATGACGCTGTTGGTTATGCAATTGGTGGTGTTAGTGTTGGTGAGCCTACGGAATTAAAAAATCACTTAGTTGAATTGACAGCACCATTATTGCCACATAATAAACCTCGTTACTTGATGGGCGTGGGAACTCCTATTGACCTTTTAGAAGGTGTTAAACGTGGTGTTGATATGTTTGATTGCGTTCTTCCTACAAGAAATGCTCGTCACGGTTCTTTCTTCACTTATGAGGGCAAAAAGAACATTAAAAATAAACAATTTGAAAGAGATGCATCTCCTTTAGATGAAAAATGTGATTGTTATGCTTGCCAAAATCACTCGAAAGCATATATTAGACATCTTTATAGAATGGGGGAGGCAAATGCGCAAATTCTTCTTTCAATTCATAATACAAGATTTTTACTAAAATTCATCCACGATATGAGAAATAGTATTTTGGAAGATAGATTTGAAGAATTTTATAATAATTACGTATCATTAGTCTAGTTTAGATTATATTCCCCACACGTAAATCATCAACAATACGCAAATGTTCTTGCAAGTCTATCATTGCATATCTTAGCTTTTCTATGCGTTCGTGCATATTTGCCTTTTTAATATCATCTATTTCAAAAGAACTAAACATATAAGCAGAAAAGCATATATTCATATATCCATTTTCGAAAGATATAGAAAGTTCATTATGATAGTTTTTCTTTGCAAAATCAATTAAACGTTGCATAAATGCTGGAGTTATAAAAGTTCTTGATTCGACTTGATTTGTGCTTTTAACTACATATAAATCATTAAATTCTTTGCTTTCAAGAGTTATTGTTTTTATTGTGTCATTGTTGTTCGCTTCTGAATATATTTTTTTAAAAATAAATATTTCAGAAGAAAAAGATTTTTTTGTTTTGATACGATAAAATATGGATGAACCACCTTTGTGCATAACTTTTTTATTGTTTCCTAAAAAAACAATTGCCCCAGATAATGTTAATTCACACAAGTCTATGTCTATTCCTTTGTATTTTAATTTGAAAAAATCTTCACAAGTCGATGGCCAAAAACCTCCTCTTTTTTTAAATAAAGAAAGATTTGATAAATAAGCTTTGAAATTTTTCTTTTCTTCTTTTGAAATCACGTATTCACAATTAGAAAATAAAGAAAATAATTTAGGTAAAATTTTATTTTTTATTTGTTGATTAATTTCTCTTTCTTTGTATGCCAAATTAATAATACAAATGACTATGGCGAAAAAAAATATAAAAAATGATGTGGGAATTATTGAAAAAGTCATTGCAAAAAATTTACCACTCATAAATAGTATTGTGAGAAAGAAACTGAATGAAAGTAATAAAAGTATAAATATTGAAAAACCCAGCGTTATATGTTTTATTGTATTTTCTGCTCTTTTTTGAAGTCCCTTTGTTCCTTTTATATTCTTAATTAATGGAAAAATATTTTCTACACAGTATTTTTTAAAAGCATATGAATATAAATCTGGATATATTTGAGAATATTTTTCTTTTGGATACCTTTTTAAAAATTCATTTAGCAAGCGAGCTTCTTGTTCATATTGTCGATTATACTTTTTCATATTAAATTCCAATATTTTGATCCATTTTTAAAACATCAATAATAGAGAAGATAGATAATAAATCTAAAACAATTTCTCTATAATTTGTAATATCAGTAACTGGTTTTGAAATTGAAATTTCAAACCAATCTTTTTTCTTGTACCAGCCTTGTAATATACAAACTTCTTTTAAAAATGGGACAGTGAACCATTCTTTTCTTGAATCTACGGCGATATTTACATAGCCGTGTTCAAAAGACATTGTTATACCTCTTCCAATTGGTCTTTTCTTTAATTCAACAAGTCTATTCATAAATGCTGGAGTTAATAGATATCTTGCTTCTATTTGGTCTGTTCCATCAACGTTAAAATATTTTTCAAATTCTGGGTCTTCTAAAACAACATTGCCGTGTTTTTTCATAGATAAACCCTCGTCTCTTTTTATAACGGTTCTTCCTGAAAACTTTTTGAAAGATTTGAACTTTATAAATAAACCATCAAAAATACAATATGTACGACGGTGTTTGCCACTGCCTGTTGTATATTTTAAATCAAGTTCGTATACATTTAGATTGACGCCTTTATACTCTCCTTCTAAACAATCATCGCAATAAAATCTATTAAAGGAATCAATTAAATTTAGTGATTGTACATATTGTTCTATTTCATCTTTAACATTATTCTTATCTACAATTTTAAAGTTTCCAATATATGATATTAATTTAGGGAGAACAAATTTTTTTGCTTCACTTTTGTATGATTTTATAATTATATTTGAAACAAGAACTATGAAAGCAATTGAGATGGCAATGGCTTCTATTTGGAAAGGTATTTGATTTGCATAAATAAAATAAAAGTACGCAAAATTTGCAATTATACCAAGGGCTATAACCCCAATAATACAATTGATATATGCTTTTCTCTTTTTTTCTAAGTCCTTTAAACTTCTTACTATATTTTTTTGACAAAACTTAGTAAACTCAGAAGAAAATACTTTCTTTTGAATATCTTTATAATTATTGGTCATTTGCTAATTCCTATAGATATTGACTTGCGTTGATTGGTTTTTTACTTTCAACATCTGTTTCAAAAAATTCTAACTCTAGCGCTTTACCTGCACAAGCAGCAAATAAACAACCTGGGAAAATTTCAACTGAGTTTCTTAAAACTTTTATAGATGAATTATAAAATCTTCTTGCTGCTGCAATATTTTCTTCAACTTCATTATAAGTTTGCATTGCTTGTATCATTGTTGCATCAGATTTTAATGCTGGATAATTTTCAACATTAACCATCAAAGCTTTAAGTTGAGTATCTAACGCACCTTCTGCTTGGAATTTTTCTTTTGAACCAAGGGGTGCATTACTTGCTTGTGTTCTTAATTGTGTAATTTTTTCAAATAATTCTTGTTCATGTTCCATGAATTTTTTTGCAATTGTAAGAACATTTGGTATCAAATCATATCTTTTTCTCAATTGAACATCTATACCAGATAAAGCTTCTAATGCATTATTCTTGTTTTGTATGATGCCTGCATATAGTGAATAAAAATATATTGCAAATACAACTACTACACCAATTAAAATTGAAATATACATGTCCATAGAAAAATCCTTTTCAATTGCCTAACAAAATTATAATACCATTTTTTGTGAAAATTAAACACATAAAAAAAGAGGAAATTATTTTCTCCTCTTTTTTTATCGAATTATTATCTTGTTAATAAATCCATTTCTTCTTCAGATGCATATACGCAATGGCAACCACAATCAACGTGAATAATTTCACCTGTAACGCCAGAAGATAAATCAGATAATAGGTATAAGCCAGTTTTACCTACATCTTCAAGCGTAACATTTCTCTTTAATGGAGCTTTTGCAACTGCAGCTTTTAACATTTTACCAAATCCGCCAATTCCGCTAGCTGCAAGAGTTTTTACAGCACCAGCAGAAATGCAGTTTACTCTAATTCCGTGTTTTCCTAAGTTTTCTGCTAAGTATCTAGCTGAAGATTCAAGAGCTGCTTTTGCAACACCCATTACGTTATAGTTTGCAACAACCTTTTCGCCACCAAGATATGTTAATGCTAGGATTGAACCACCTTCGTTCATAATAGGTTTTGCATTTCTTGCTAGAGAAACTAAAGAATAAGAGCTTACGCCTAATGCAATGTCCCAACCTTCTTTAGAAGTATCAATGAATTCGCCCATTAAGTCTTCTCTTTGTGCGAATGCAACAGCGTGTACTACAAAGTCAATTTTGCCATATACTTTTTCAAGTTCAGCAAAAACTGCTTTTACTTCATCTTCTTTTGTTACGTCACAAGACATAATAACTTTTGCGTTCATACCTTCAGCAATAGGACGAACACGTTTTTCCATAACTTCGCCAGCGTATGTGAATGCTATTTCTGCGCCAGCATCATATAATTGTTTTGCTATACCATATGCGATACCATGTGTGTTAGAAACGCCAAAAATAACGCCTCTTTTACCTTCCATAAGTTTCATAATTGATTGGTCTCCTTATAACTAACCGTTTAGTATATTTTACAATTAAAAAACTTTCAATGCAAAAAATTTTTTTAGGTGTTTTCTTCTACTTGAAAGGATTTTGAAATGAAAATTAATTTACCTTTTTATACACCGAAACAAATTCATGAAACAAACAAATTAATGCGTGATGTTTGGCGTGGAACAGCTGTAAGTAGATACGCAAAGCAATTAAGACGTGATCATTACCTTGCGTTTTCCCAAATCGGATATAAACCAGAACAACCTAAAAAAAATTTGCATCAAATGCTTGGAAATTTCGTTCAAAACATAAAATGCAAATTTTTAAATAAGTAATTTAGATAAATTATTCTTGTCTGTTATCCACTATCTCTTTTACTTGGTTTTGTAATTGTTTTTTGTTATGCATTATTGATGTTATAAATGCTGCACTTACGATTACTAAACCAATACCGCCTGTAATAACTTCTGGAATTTCAACTCTTGTAGAAATAAACATAATTATTGCTAAGAAACCGATAGCCCAGTGTGCACCGTGTTCTAAGAATAAGTATTGTTTTAATGTTTTCATATCAACCATAAAGATTGTTAGTGAACGTACAAACATAGCACCAATTGCAAGACCAATTGAAATAATAATAATATCTTTGCTTATTGCGAATGCACCTAAAACACCATCTAAAGAAAAAGAAGCATCGATAAGTTCTAAATATAAAAAGCCTATGAAGCCAAGTTTTGCTGTTCCACCCATTAATGCAGCTTTCTTTTCTGCAATACATTCTAATAAATTGCTAATGCTATCAATTACTAAATAAAGAACAATACCTGTAAATCCAGCCATCAATACTGCAACTTTTTGTTCTTCTGGTATAAATGTCTGTAAAACCATTAGAGCAACTAATGCCACTACCACGTCAATATATTTTACGCAGTTCATTTTTTGTAATGGTTCTTCTATGCAACAAACCCAATGGCATTCTTTTTTATCGTTAAAGAAGTAAGTTAAAAATATCATTAGTAAGAAAGCACCACCAAAAGTTACTAATGGAGCATGTACTAAATGTAAATAGTGTGCGTATTTATCTACGTCATATAGTGCTAATTTCGCAACACCCATTACTGTTAAACCAGAGAATGCTGCAACAACTATGATTGGGAATAAAAATCTCATACCAAATACAGCAATTGCAATACCCCAAGTTAAAAATCTGTGTCTCCATTTATCATCCATTTTTTCTAATTTCATTGCATTGATAACAGCGTTATCAAATGACAATGTAACTTCTAAAATAGATAAGAATGCAACAATAAATAAGGCCAAAAAACCGCTTCCCGGATGTGAATGTTCTGCCCAAAAATAAGCTAGTATTACACCAATTATTGTTACTAAAAACGAACCTCTAAAATACTTTAACATAATCTACCTCAAACTATTATTTATATTTTTAATTTTATATAAAACAATATTATATTAAATCATACAAAAAGTGGTAATAATACTTATTACCACTTTTATTTATATATATTATGTTTAAAGCTGTTTAATTAAACTACAGCGTTAAAGCATCTATCAAAATCAAAATCATCACTTGCAGGACCACCACTACACATATGGTCATCATAATCTTCTTTTGCATCTGCTTTCGCCTTTTGGGCAATTTCTTTTTGAGAAACAACTAAATTCCTAACTGAGGTAGGATCATTTATGTCTCCATAATCAGGATCGCAATCGCTGTATGATCTAACATAATAGTCATATAGTGTATCATATGTAGTTTGTTCTTCTTTTGTTTGTGGTGTGAAACTTTGACCTTTACAGAAACTTGGCATAGAAAAACTAATTTTTTGAATTTGCATAAATATACCCTCTTTTAACACATATAAATTACATGGTTATAAAACACATAAAAAATTTTTTTGCTAGTTTTGATAAAAAAAACAGGTGGAAATATATTCCGCCTGTTTTTTCAATATTTGGTTTGTATTAATACTAGTCTTGAGCGTGACCAGCTGTACCAAGAACGTTAACCATTTTGTGTTTAACCATTTCTTTAACAGCAGTTCTGCCTGGTCCCATATATTCACGTGGGTCGAATTTTTCAGGATGTTCTGTAAAGAATTCTCTGATTGTAGATGTCATAGCTAATCTTAAGTCTGTATCGATATTGATTTTTGCAACACCGTGTTTAGAAGCATAAGCTAGCATATCTTCTGGAACACCTTGTGCGTTTGGTAAGTTACCACCGAATTTATTACATTTAGCAACAAATTCTGCAGGAACTGAAGAAGAACCGTGAAGAACGATTGGGTAATCACCAAAACCAGCTTCTTTTAACGCATCTTTAATTTCTTTTAATCTGTCGAAGTCTAATTTTGCTTCACCAGCGAATTTGTATGCGCCGTGAGAAGTACCAATCGCAATAGCTAATGAGTCACAACCTGTTTGTTTTACAAATTCAACAGCTTCTTGAACGTTAGTGTATTTAGCATCTTTAGCGTCAACGTTAACATCATCTTCAACACCAGCTAATTTACCAAGTTCAGCTTCAACTGAAACTCCTCTTTCGTGAGCATATTCAACAACTTTTTTAGTTAGAGCAACGTTTTCTTCGAATGGGAATCTAGAACCGTCGATCATAACTGAAGAGAAACCGCCATCAATACAAGCTTTACAAATTTCGAAATCAGCACCGTGGTCTAAGTGTAGAGCGATTGGCACTGTAGTTGTAGCTAATGCAGCTTCTACTAATTTAATTAAGTAAGTTTGGTTAGCGTATTTTCTTGCACCAGCTGATACTTGAAGAAT
>JAFQNF010000003.1 GCA_017396025.1 bacterium | reverse complement strand
GGATTCGAACCCATTTTAAAAAACCTTAAAAGTGGCTTTATATAGCCAAAATTTAAAAAACTGGACATTTTTTGAACTATATTTTTGTTTTTTAAAAACCTCGCCTGTTTTATAGAGCGAGGTTTTTCTGTGTAAATACTCTTATGAATATATTTTTTTGTTAATTAATTTAGGATTCGCCGATAAATAAGTTATCACTATGTGGATAGCTTTTCTATTTTTTGTGGACAAATTCGATATAGTATATATATTATATATAATTATATATAGATCGCATGCACACGATATATTATATTAACAATATATATTTTATTTTTATTAATTATAAATAATATATAATATAGGGTGAAGATTTTGCACCATCACTATGCAGATTTTGCACCAGTAAAATTTAAAAAAGTGGTGTAGTTTTTGCACCACTTTTACCGAAAAGTGTTTACTTTTAGCACCACTTATACAAATAAAAAAGAAGTAACGGGAGATTTTCTCTCGCTTTTACTTCTTTTTAATCTCTTTTTCAAAGTTTAAATCATCATATTTTAAAGATAAAAACTATCTTCTGGTAGAGCTGTTCGTGTAAATGTATAAGAATTATTTCCTATATATAAAATCAAAGTATCATAATTATAATTTGCAGATAAATTTTCATTAATCGTAACACCATCAACAGTATAAGAAGTACTTCCTAAAGTCATTGAGCCATCAAATTCTTTATTGACAGTCAATTGCTCTGTTATTTTTGAACTAGTAATAATATTAGTTTCAAGATCATAATTCAATGTAATTTCACTTGAAATATCTTCATTCCCTACAAGTTGTGAACATGTAAATGTTCCAGTTGGAGTTAGAATAAATTTTGCTCTCCAAATTCCACCATGCGATTCCTCAACTGTTATAGTCGTGTCAATTGGAAATTCTTCACCGGTTTGAGTGTTTACCCAAGATACAACTTTATAAACCTTATTTCCGTATAAGTTCGTTTTATGCATTATCGGAAACCAAAAGTTTTCGCCAAGCTTTTTGATAGTGGTTGTATCTTTCTGAGTCTCTGTTAAGTACAAGTCAATAGTTACAGTTATTTCTTCAAAGACTGCAACAAATTTTTCTCTGCCTTTAAAAATGTAAGAATCTGAAATAAGTTCGCCGTTCAAAGTCCAACCTATAAATTTATAACCGTCTTTTGTTGGATCTTCTGGTTTAATCTCTGCAAGTGTTGAACCATATTTACAACTTCCAGAAAGATAAATTTCACCATCAGATTCGAAACTATAAGCAAACATATCGGAATAATTTAAAACAATTGTTAAATTTCTATTTATAATCAATTCGTTTAAATCAACCGTTTCACCATCAATTTTAAAATCAACAAACCAATATCCGTTTTTTTCAGGAGCAACCGGAATTTCATTTAAAGGGTTATTTTTTTCAATTTCTTGAGAAAATATAATTTCTCCTGATTGCTCATCTTTAAATTCAACCAGATAAGTAATTATCTTTGGTTCTTCGGGATTTTCCGGTTTTATAGGACGAAAAATCAAATAACCGCAACCTGCACAAATTAATATTATAAATAAACTAATTAATATTTTTTTTACCATGTTTTAACCCCCTTTGAGTGGGCAGTTCTGACAAGTTCCTTTGGTGTTCCGGTTGAAACTTGTCCATTGGAAACAACATGATAAACACAAGTCCAAGTATCTGTTTCTGCATTATATGTTAACTTGTTGTAAGAGTTCTCAGTTCCATCTTGAATAATTCCGTTGTTAAAGTCAACCAAATCTGTTGAATCTGTTCCATAATTTCCAGAACGAACATATAATTGATCATTTGCATAAGCAATTTCAAGTACTACTGAGCCATCTGCCGTTTTGAAAAAACCAGCTAATAAATGCTCAAATACCGCAATATATGTTGTGTCCGCTCCAATAGTCCATGATGGATCTGGAATATATAAATCAGTATAACCATAAGGATTTTCTAATTGCCAGCCTAGAAATCGCATACCAGTTGGAACTTCTGGTGTTGGAATTACATTTCCAATAGAACAACCATAAGATATTTCCGAAGAAGCTACTATTTCATCATTTACCTTAAAGTTTAAATCATATTTATTGATTTCGAACACGGCAGTTAAATCTGTATATTTAGTTATCTTATATGCAGATAAATCTTCGATGATCGTTAGTCCAAAGTCATCAGACCAGCCTTTAAATGTATGGTTTTCTTTTGTTGCGGTTGGAACTTTTAAAATGTCTATGTATCCATTTTCTGATACAATTTGAGAATTTTCAGTTTCACAAGTACCATCAATTTCAAAATTTACATAATATGATCTTGAAACATTAGGGTATAAGTTAACATTTCCATTAATAACATAATTGGCATTAATTGGTACTTCTGGATTATTTTCTTCATACCAAAAATTGAATGTTGTTTCTGTAAAGTCATCATTATCTGTAAATTCTGGAAGAGTTTGCAAGGTATCTCCAGTCTTATATTCTTGAATAGCTAAAACATTTCCGTTTGAATCAAAGAATTTTGCAATGACTTCTTCTCTTTCTAAATCTGAAATGTATTGCTCATAGAAAGATATTGTTTGATTTTTTTGTTCGAGTTCTCTATTCAACTCTTCAAGTTCAACTGTTTGAGATCTCTCAACAGCTTCAAGTTCTAAAATTCTTTGCTGAAGTTCAATAATTTTTTCTCCAGTTTTTAAGTCATTGTTTTCTCTTTCCAGTTCTGAAATTTCAGCTTTTAAAGAATTGATTTCTTGAATTTTTTCTGTTCTCGAAGAAATTAAAGATAACTTTTCTTCTTCAAGATCAGCTTTTTCATCTTGTAAAGTAGCAACTGTATTTTTCAAACTAGTAATTTCATTTGCTCTGGAAGAGTTTTCTTCTTCAAGCTGTTCAATTTTTGTTGCTTGTTCATCAATAGTTTCTTGCTTCAAATTATTGGCATGTGCTAAATATCCGCAACCGCCAATTCCAGCAAGAATCAATGTTGTAGCTAAAAATTTTTTCATTTTCCCCCCTTTTTTAACCAAAAACTTCTTGGTATTTTTTCTTTATTTTATTTTGAGTTTCTAAGCTTGGCTCTGTCTCAAGATTTTCAATTGCTCTAACTGTTCGTTCAACTACTCCAAGCTCATCAGACATTTTTCTTTGTGTTAAATTCAGTCTTTGCCTCATTGCTTTCAACATATCTGAAAAAGGCTTTATTCTTTCCCTAGTCTTTTCGTCTCTTAGCATAAGAAAAATCCCCCTTTTATTTTTCTTTTTTGTTTTCTTCTATACATTTAACTTCAGTATAGAAATCTATATAAGTATCAATAATGGCTCTTTCAATTAATTCATAATTGTTTTCTAAAACCAAATCTGTAATTGGGTAAATGGAATTTATTAAAAACCTGACTTCGAATTGATTAAACATATCAATTGAAATCATTTTAAAATATGGGTAAACCAAATCACTTAAAAGAATTTTCAATCGTTTCCTTAATTCTTCATTGAATTTAGGTATCTTAATTTTATTAAATAACGAATAATCCATTTTTGAATTTTTATATCTGAAAAACTTTGCATTAAATCCAATTCTTGAAAACTCATTACACTCAGTTTTTATATAATTTTTTAATTTATCATCTTTACCAACAATTGTAAAATCTGGAAGCTCATTTATTTCTTCATAAAGCGGTTTTAGATTCAATGCAACATACTGATCTTTCGTGTTGTTCAATGGCTTAAATCGAATCAAAACATTTGCTTCTTCTAGCTTATAAAAAATTTCAATAAGAGATCTTTTTGTTTTAACTCCAAGAATTGGTAAATCTCGCAGAATTTTTGAATACCTTATTAAAAAGAATCTATATTCTCCGTTTGAAAAATTAGTGGATTCTTTCATTCTTCCAGAATCAATAAACTGCTCTAGATATGTTAATACTACAGCTTCTCGAAGTCCAAGCTTTAATCTTATTAAATTGTCTTGTCGATAATTCATTATTTTCATTTTTAGCACCCGTTTTTCGCCCAAATTTTGCTCCGGGCATGAATTTTCTCTGCCTATACCGAACTGCTAAAGCAGTTCGGGTTTTAAGCGGATTGTATATTTGTATCCGGTCAATAAGTTTTTATCGATTGTCCGGCTTTTTAAAAAATAAATCACACAAATTTTTTAATAATTGCATATTCAGTTTTGAATAATGCAATTTTTATTAAAAAATTTGGTTGTGTATTTATTTTTGTTTTTCAATACTTTCTTTAATTTTAAATCTTCGAGTTATTTCATCTTTAGATAAAATTAAATCATTATAGATTTCAATATCTAGTTTTAAATCTTTAGCCCTATATGCTTCTTTAAAAGTTCTATCATCATATTCTAAGCCGTTTAAATCTGTTGGAATAATATAACTAAATGTTTTTTCTTTAACTACTTTTTCATTACCATAGCCGATAGTTGTTGAATCTACATAGTTATATTTTCTAAATCCATTATGCTTTAAAACTTCTGCTAAAAATATTGCAAATTTAATTTTAAAAGTATGTTTTATAGGCTTTTGATTTTCTATATATTTTTTTATAATGTTAGATTTTAATTTCTCATAAAGATTGTTAAGAAATTTTGAATAGCCAACCCATTCCTGGCTTTGCATTCTACGATTTAAACCACAACAACGACGAAAGTTTATATTTGGTGAATTTCTGTCTTGTTCGGTGGCAATTATTCTATCTTCGGTAAAATGTCTATCAAACTTAAAGAGTTCTGAAGAGCCATCATATTTCTTTTGTTCTTTTTTTAAAACTGCTTCACAGTCTACGGCTAATTCATCATAAAAAACTACACAATTGTATGGTAATTTTTTTAATTGAGCAATAAAGTCAAAAGAAACAACTCCGCAAAATCTATTTCCAACTTTGAATGGAATATTAGAAAGTAAACAAGGTATTGCTTCAGGGTGGCTTGCCCAAAAGCTATAACTTTCAAAAATATATGACATATCGTTGATTTTGGCTTGGTTATTAGAATTTAATATTTTTTTATAATTTATCTTTAAAAGTAAAACTTTAAACTTTAATTCTTCCCATAGAAATTTAGATACTTCATGTGCATCAAAACCACCACCAGAAGATTTACCAGCACCAGGATTTCCATCACGAAGTTGAATATATACTCTTAAAACAGTATTCTTTAATGTTACATTTATATAGTGATTGGATCGAATTTTATAGTAAAACCATTGAATTGTTGGTGTTAGAGTTAAGAGAAAGAGAATTAAAGAAATTATTACAAATGTTAAATTCCTTATAGTAAATCTAACTAGTAGATTAATAATAATTGGAAGAGTTATGATCGTTAAAGTTCCAGTTACTATTAATGGAAATTTTCTACCAAGTTTAGTAGCTAGATTAGTTTTTTCTTTTGGAATCTCTGGAAGTTTCTTTTTAAAAACATATGGATAATGTGCTTCGAAAGATCTTCTGTATTCCTTGCGATTAAATCTAGCTTGTTTTATTTTCTTAAAGTTCCCTTTCTTTTTTAATTTCTCCAACATTAGCACCTACTTAAAAATTAGAATGTTTATTATAACTATTGATCCAACAATAATTAAAATCAATTGCCAGGTTTTTAGTTTTGAATTGAAAACTGATCGATTTAAAAATTCGTTAATATTATTTAAAAAACTTGTAAATGTAGAATCTTCTGTCTCTTCTTCAACTTCAATAGTTGAATCTGCAGAAGTTATCTCTTTAGCAAGAACTTTATCTATTCCGGGCAGTATGAAAATTAAAAATAAATCTATTAGAAAAGTAAAAATAAATTTTTTCATTTATAACCTATAGATAAACTTCGCAACCTGCAGATGTTCTTGTTATATTTGCATAATACATATATTGAGTTTCAACATTGATATATGAAGATGGAATTTCAACTCTTGTAAATTCGGTTTCAATCCAATTCCCAGTCGAATCTTTTGTTTCCACAGTATCAGTATCTACAGTCAAATTAAATTTATATGTTACTGTATTTTTATCTGCATTATTTGCATATTCATCTGTAAATTTAATAAGAATATTTTGTAAAAATTTATGAATATTAGAAACTGTAAACCTATAATCAATTCCATCAGATTCAAAATAAATTGTTTGCGATAAAGAAAAATCTTCTAAAGCAGCTTCACTACTTGAAGCTTTTGTTTCAACTTCGCCGGCCAAATCATGCTGAACCATTGTTATACCGGTTAAAGGAAACTTTGTTTCTTTAACTTCATAGTTTTCAAAAAGTGTCAATTGAGTTGTCTCAGAATCTCTATAGTTAAATGAAACTCCATAAATATTGACACTATCCATTTTACATTTGAAAAAAGATAAATTATTGTTATTTGTAGCAAAAACCATATCGCTTTTAATAGTTGTTAGTTGATTGAAATTGTCTGCCTTAACAACTTTTATAGTTTCACCATTTTCTGACCCAGTAGTTCCCTGACTCGTTCCATTTTCATTAAAAATATAATCTTTGTTCTGTTCATTAATAATAACATCTTCTGGATTCGCTGCATTTCTAATTGCTGGAACGATCAACGAACCAAGAATTATAACTGCTAAAAAGATTCCAATAATGGTTATTATTTTCTTTGTTTTAGCATTAAACATTTTTTTCTTTGCCATTACTTTCTTTTCAAACTCCTTTTATATCTGTTTTCTTCCATATTGCCAACTATTAGGCGGAATAACCATCTAACGAATGCCCCAACACCAAAAACTGTAAAAAATGTAATAATTGCAAATAACCAAAATCTTCCAGTTAGAATATTTGTTAAACCTGTTAAAATCCGATCGTAAACAGTGCCTTGAATTAATAGACTTCCACCAATAGTAATTCCAATAATTGAAAGAGCTTTTATTAAGAATTTAATCATTTTTTATTTCTCCTTTATTTAGACTAAAAGCGGATTAAAAGTAATCCGCTAGAGTCCAAATATCTTTAATTAGAATCCGATTAAAGCTTCAGCCCCGGCTTCAACTTCTGGAGCTTGCTCAACAGCTGGTTTAAATACTTCTAAGAAAGAAATGTCTTTAACCGCTGAGATAACCCAAGCACAAAGGCAAACCGCACCAACAACTGCTCCGGCAATTAATAAACCTTTAATTACTTTCTTTTTTGTTGAATTCTTCATCACGAAATTCCCCCCTTTATAATTTTTATAACAACAGGTTAAACCTGGAGTTATTAATATAAGGGCTCTAGCCGAGTGCTAGGCATTGAGCCCTGGTGTTAAACGCTGAATTTTATTAAATATTACAATGGAAAAAACTAAGAATGTTTTACAATTTATTAATTTTTAAATTTTATTATTATGGAAAAAGTTTTGAGATACATAAATAACAAAAAAATACTAAAATATACTGTTTATAAAAATTCAGCGATATAACTAAATTAATTTAGAGTGTAAAAACCCTATTTACAAAACCCATTTCTTCTAAAGCTTCAGATATTATTTTTGCATCATACTCATTATATCTGATTAAATATTTATTGGGATTAACTACTGCTATCAGATAATCTTTTGTTTGAGATTGTTCTTTTTTTTGCTCCATATTCATTATCAGATAATCTTTTGTTTGAGATTGTTCTTTTTTTTGTTCCATATTCATCTTCTCCAATAAAACTTTTTAATTCGTTTATTAAAACTTTGATTAATTCATAATGCTTGACTAGGTATCTGCAATATACAGCCAAGACTTCAAGCATTGGTTTATTTTGTTCTTTCTGATATTTGCGAATATCTTCTGAATATGTTCCTATTTCCAAAGAAAGAAACTTTTTATGTTCTTCAGCCTCATTAAGTAACTTTTTTGCGATTATATATGGTTCTTGTTTTTTCTTTTTCATGCACTCTTTCCTTAAGATATTGATATTGTGTTCGATATTCTTCGCAAGCTTCTATATAGCTTGGAATATATTTTTCTTGAAATGTAATTTTGTTATCACCGTTTCTAATAGTTTGAACGGTGTAATCTTTGTTCTTATCGGCAATGTATCGGATCAACTGAATTGTTTGTTTATTAATTGATTTTTCCAATAATATTGTTTTCATTTTGGTACAACCATAATTTTATAACTAATTTTTAATAATTTTAATAATTTTTTGATTAAATGTCAATAAAAAAAAGATATTTTTGATTAAATAATTGTACTTTTTAATAAAAATTTGAATATTTATACAAAAAGTATAAAATACTTTTAATCAAAAGGAGAAAATTATGAGATTGAAAGAACTAAGAAAAGAAAAAAAACTATCGCAAGAACAAATTGCGAAAATTTTAAGTGTAACTCAAAGAACTTATGGCGGTTATGAACTGGAAACAAGTGAACCATCAATCCAAACTCT
>JAFQNF010000052.1 GCA_017396025.1 bacterium | reverse complement strand
GGTTTTATTGCAACAGGAATACCACGACCATCGTCTTCTACTGTAACGCTATCATCTTTGTTGATTGTTACTTTTATGTGTTTACAGTAACCAGCTAATGATTCGTCGATAGAGTTATCAACAATCTCATATACGCAATGGTGAAGACCACGTTGGCTTGTAGAACCAATGTACATCCCAGGTCTCATACGTACAGCTTCTAGTCCCTCTAACACTCTTATATTACTAGCATCATAGTTATTATTTGTTTGTGTTGTCATGCTTTGAACCCCAAATCTACTTCACTAACTAACATTGTACTATAAACATAAGCGCTGTGCCACTTTGTTACGGTTTATAAATACCAAAAAAATGGCATAATATAGGTATGTTGTTTAAGAGAAAATGTAAAATTACTTTTATCAGGCATGGTGCAACGATTAACACAGAAGAAAATCGTTTCTTTGATGATGAAAATTATCCTGCTATAAATGTAAATGGCAAAGAAGAAATGGAAAAAATTGCCATTTGGGTAAAAAATAAAGGGCTTAAAGTTGATAAAATTTTTTCAAGTTCGGCTCTTCGTTGTGAGCAAAGTGCAAGAATTTTATCGTCGGTTTGTAAAAGTGAATTTGAAATAATTGATAATCTTACAAGTCGTAAAGTGGGTGTTTTTAGCGGATTAACTTTTGAAGAAATTGAACAGAAATATCCGAATAAGCTTTCTGAGTTTCATAAAAATCCAGAAGAATTTTGTCCTGAAGGTGGCGAAATAACGCTTGAATTTAATAAACGAGTTAATGATATAATTGAAAGTATAATTGAGCAAAATCAAGGTAAAAGATTGATTGTTGTAACCCATGGAAGTGTAATACAAGCGGTTGTTGCAAATGCGCTTTCTATTCCGCTTAAAGACCAATTTAAAATTTATATTCCAACTGGTAGTGCAACTCAAATAAGTTACTTTGAAGATTTCGCAAGTCTTGTTTATAGTGCGTATATTCCAATTTAGAAAGAAATTATGAATTTTATAAATATTAAATCAGCTGAGCAAATAGATATGCTAGCAAATTTGGCAAGTGAAATTTGGCACGAATATTGGCCTATAATTTTATCTCAAGAACAGATTGATTATATGGTTGAAAAGTTTCAATCTCCAGCTGTTATGCAATCTCAAATTGAAAATGATAGGTATATTTATAATATTTTAGAAGATAGAGATAATTTTATTGGTTATTTTGGAATTTGTCCGAAAGATGATTATTTATTTTTGTCTAAACTCTATATAAAAAAAGATTTTCGTCGTCTTGGTTGCGGGAGATTGGCTTTTAACAAAATAAAGCAAATGTCATTAGAACTTGGAAAAAAGAAAATTCAATTAACAGTTAATAAAAACAATATAAATACTATAAAAGCATATGAAAAATGGGGATTTAAAACGATAGATTCTGTTGTTACAGATATCGGTTATGGATTTGTTATGGATGATTATATTATGGAGTATTCTTTAGAAGAAAATTAAGCCGAACCCCATAATTAACATACCAGATACTATCCCAATAATTACGTGGTGGTTTTCGCCGTATTCTCTAGCTAGTGGAAGAAGTGTATCAAACGCCAAGTATACCATAATACCGGCAACTGCTGCTGTCATAATTCCTATTGATTGTTCTGGAAGAATTGTTTTTAAAAGTAAAACACCTAATAAACCTCCAACAGGCTCTGAAATTCCTGACAAGAATGAATATAAAATTGCTAATCGCTTTTTACCGGTTGCGTGGAAAATAGGAAGTGCAATTGCTATGCCTTCTGGAATGTTGTGTATTGCGATTGCTATTGCAACAGGAATACCAAGACGTAAATCTTGGCTTGCAACTAAAAAGGTTGCCATACCTTCTGGTAAATTATGCATTGTTACTGCAATTGCTGTGATTAAACCTGCACGCTTTACTTTATGATGTTTATTTTGCGTATTTAAAAAGTCTGATTCAATGTGGTCTGGTATGAAATAGTCTATTAGTATTGCAATTACCATGCCAAGCAAAAAGCCACCAAACGCAAAACTTCTTGCTCCAATTGTTGAATAAAATTCTGATAGCATAGAGTTTGCTTCAACCATCAATTCACTAAGGCTTATGTATATCATTACGCCTGCAGAAAAACCAAGAACAACTGATAATGCTTTTAAATTATCTCTTTTGATAAAGAAGGTAACAAAGCCACCAACCAGTGTGGACATACCTGCAAATAATGTTAAAAGTATTGGAAAAAAATAGCTGTTCATAACTAAATACTAGCACAAAAATTTTTTAATAAATTTTGACATTTAGAATTGTAAAGAGATTAATAAACTTATATAATACTCATATGAGTAGATACTTGTATAGAGCAAAAAATAATAATAACGAGATTGTTGTTGACTACATAAATGCAATAAATATTTCTGATGCTGCTGCAAAATTAGAACGCAAGAACCTTATTGTTTTAGAAATAAAAGAAGATGCTATTACCTATTCTGAAAGAGAATTTAGGTACGAGAAAACAATTTCGCCAGATACAATGTTTACAATGAAAGAAAAGTTAGAATTTTTCAACTCTTTCTATCATATGTTTAAATCTGGACTGTCTATAATGCTAATTTTTGAAGCTATAAAACAGGAATCTAGAAATAAAAAAATAAAAGGACTTTGTTCTATTATACTTCGTAATATTGATAAAGGATTATCTCTTAAAGAAGCATTTAAAGGACACGAACAAATTTTAGGTGTTGCTTATAGTAGCTTGTTGGTAGCTGGTGAATCATCAGGTAAATTGGATAAAACAATTTCTAAAATAATTGCAAATATAAAAAGAGAAGAAGAATTTAAATTAAATATAATAAGTGCTTTGAGTTATCCTGTTATGATTTTAATGCTTGCAATAGCTGTTTTCTTTTTCTTTAAATTTTTTGTGCTAAAAGTCTTTGCAACAATGGGCGCTGGATGTTCTTCATGTGCTGTTATGACTATGCTTGTTACCGCAATTGTTAAAATTGTTATTATTTTTGCGCTTATATTTGGTGCAATATTTTATGTTTATATGGATAAGAAATTATTGCGTGCAATTGTTGATGTTGCATCTTCTTTTCCTCTAGTTAAACCACTTATGAAAAATTATATGTTTGCTAATTTTTTCTCTGTATTGGCTTTGGCTTATGATGCGGGGATACCGCTTCCAAATAGTATTGAACTTGCAAATACAGTGATGGGAATTCCATCTGTCAAAGGAAAGATATCATTAGCAATAAAAAGAATTATGAATGGGTGTGAATTAACAACAGCATTTGGAGTTACTCAAGTTTTTTCAGAATTTGCTATGTCTCAAATTTCAGCAGGTGAAAAAGCCGGTGAATTAGAAAAAATGTTTGAAGTTGTTTCTTTTGATTATGAAAAACAGATAGATTTGGCATTAAAAGTTTTAACCGAATTTGTTAAAATCTTTGCAATGGCATTTGTTGGGTTAATTGTGTTTTTTGTTGCCACAAATGCATATAATAGCTATTATTCAAATTTGTTTAATGCTCTTGGTATGTAAGATTGTCAATTGCCTTTTTAACTTCTTCAACACCAATATTATTCATGCATGCTTTATTGTATGGACAAGGTTTTCTTAGTCCGCAAGGCATACAGTCTAAATTTGCTTTTAGTAAAATATTATTTTCTCCTAATGCCCTCCATTTCTCAAAAGGCATTGGTCCATATAAACCAATTACAGGTGTCTTAACAGATGCTGCCATATGTAAGTTCCCCGAATCATTTCCTATTAAAAAATCAACTTCTTTTAAAAGTGCTAAACTGTCTTTTATATTTACTTCGCCACATAAATTTATTGGCTTTATATTGAGTTCTTTTGAATATTCAATATTATCGTAAGTTTCTTTATCTGAAGGTGCACCAATAAAAATAACTTGAACATTTTTTTCGTTAGAAAGGTATTCAATAATTTCTATAAATCTAGCTTTGTCCCAAACTTTACCTTCATTTGTTGCTGTAATGTTTACGACAGCTTTTTTTGCATCTGTTTTCAAATTATGTTTATCAAATAAAGAAAGAATTTTGTTTGTATTTTCTTTATTTATCCAATTTTCAAGATGGGTATCTTGTATTTTGTTTCCTTCTGCTTCTAGTACGTCTAAAAAACAAAGAGATTCGTGTTTTTTGTTGTTGTATTCAACTTTTTTTGTTAGAAGAAATCCTCTTCCCTCTGTATCGTATCCGATTCTTTCTTTTATTCCTGCAAGAAAACAAAGTGCAGCGCTAGAAAAAGAACGTTTTAATACATAGGCTTTGTCGTATTTTTCTTTTTTTAACTCTGAAACATAATGCCAAAAAGACTTTTTCTTTCCTTTTCCTTGCTCATATTTATGCTTCCTATTTGTATCAAAATAAATAAAGTTGTTAACGTAAGGACAGTTTTCAATCACTTCACCAGAATTTGGAGCAACAAGCATATCAATTTGCGCATCAGGATATGCATATCTTAGATTTCTTAAAAATGGAATTGTAAGAATCATATCTCCTATAAAACGGTATCTGACAACTAAAATTTTCATACTCCGCAAACATCCTTTATATCAACATATGCTTTTAATTTAAGAGCATAAAATTTAACGGGCATTTCAACATCTCTTATAATATCTACAAGTTTAACCGCGTCTTTTTCGGTTGTTACAATACTATCTATGCCTTCTTCTTGTGCGAAATTAATTATTTTAATTATATCTTCTTTGTCGTATCCATGGTGATCTTCAAAGTCTAAAACTGCAATAAGTTTGTAGTCAATTTTTAGAAATTCATAAAAACTTTCTGGTTGTCCAATTGCAGAAAAAGCCATAATTCTGGTGTTTGGTCTTAATTGTTCGCCAGTAAATACTTCATATGCATTTTCTGGAACTAGCTTGCACATATAAATATCTTTTTTGATTTTTTCTTTCAAGTGATCACAATATTTTAATGCATTATTGGCTTCTATATTTTTATTTACAACTACTATTTTGTCTGCTCTTCTTATATTACTTAGCTTTTCTCTTAATGGACCAGCTGGTAGTACTTGTTTGTTTCCAAATTTATTTTTTGCATCAATAAGTACAATATCCAAATCTCTTTTCATTTTTCTATGTTGGAAACCATCATCCAATATTATGATGTCTGGATTGTATTTATCTCTTATGAATTTTTCTGCTTTTATTCTGCTTGCACAAGTAACGACAATGGCACCTTTGCAATTGTTTGCTAACCATACAGGTTCATCTCCTGCGATAGAAGCGTTAAACATAGAGCCAGAACCATCAGATATAACATGTGGCTCTTTATTAGATAATTTTGCACCATAGCCACGTGATAAGATTGCAACTCGTTTATTTAAACTTAAGTAATATTTTGCAACCTCAAGAGTAAATGGGGTTTTTCCAACTCCACCAGTTGTTATATTTCCAATTGAAATAACAAAGGATTTGGAATTGTATGCGGGTAGCAATCTTTTATCATACAACTGGTTTCTTATATTGGTAATAACCAAGTATGGGAATCCAATAAATCGAAGCAATGCAGTAAGAATTTTTTCTGCAATACTTGGATTTTTTTTATAATGCAATTTTGATATAAACAGTTTCATAATATGCCTAGAACATTAATCGGAATAATAAAAATCTCTTGTTAAGTTTTTGTGAGAATTTTTTTAGGTTTTCAGATGTTTCATTTATATCATCCATTGTTTGTTTAAGTTTTTCTTCGTCCTCGGTTGCATAATTAACTGTATCTAATGTAATAGTTAATTTGTCTAATGCTGTATTTAACTTAACAACAGTTTCTTTTACGTGATTTTTTAGTTGTGCATCTTTAGACATATCGTTGATATAACTTGAAAGTTCGGCAATATTTTTTGATGTGATATCTAAATTCGCAAGAGTTGTTTTTGTTTTTGGATCTTCTAAAATACCAGAAACATTGTTTGATAATCTTTCAAATGATTTTGTGGCATTTGCAACGCTTGCAACGAAGTCTTCATCACCTGTAATTTTGTTGATGTTTTCAGTCAGTTCGTTTACATTATTTGCAATCATTTCAAGTTCTAATTTAGATAAATCTATAAGCTCTTGAGCCTTCGCCATTGTTATATTTGCTTTGTCAGATAATTCATTTAAATTGTATGATGTTTGTTTTAATTCTTCTATTACATCATCAGATAACAATAGTGCTATTCTTTCATTTGTTTCAACCAAAGATTCTGCACTTCTATATTGAAGAGCTAGAAAATCTGCAATTCTCATTGGCTCAATTACTGTGTATGGAGAATTTGTTGTTGGATAAGGAATTTCGATATCTTCTTTTGGTGTTAATCTTAATTTCTTATTGTTATCATCTTTAACTATTTTCCCTGAAATTTGTTCAGGAATAATTAAACCTGGTAAATCTATTATATATTTAACTTTGTACGCATTTTTAGTTGAAATATTTTCTTTTACTAGCATTGGAAGAGAATTTGTTTCAACAATTTCTATTTTTTTGATTGAGCCAATATCATAATATTTGCTATCAAGTTCCATTTGTACTTTATCATCAGCGTGCAAAACTAGTGATTTGCTTTGATCTGGAATATAAATAGTTCTTTCTTTTGGTGGTGTTATTTCTAAGAATTGTTCACCAATAATCCCAGATTGTTGTATTGAAAGCTCTGATGCTTTAGGAATTACAACATTAGGCTCAGTAATTACAAATTTAACATCTACATAACTATCAGAAGAATTAAGTTTTGGTATGATTTCCTCAACTTGACCAATTCTAACGCCCATCATCTGAACGCCACTACCTTCTCTCATACCATTTACATCTTTAAAACTAACGGTAATTCTATCTGCTTTTGAAATGGCTTTACCATTAACCCAAAGAACAGTAAATATTAATATAATTATCGCTGATAGTGCTAGTATTCCGACTTTAAATGAAGATGAAAATTTCATAATTATCCTTTTCTTGTGAATATTTTACAACAAAAAATTAAAAACCAGAAGCCGCCATTTTCATTGGCCCTTCTATGCTTGCAGATACGAACTGCTGTGTATATGGGTTGTCTTGTTTTAGTAAATCTTGAGGAGTTCCTCTAAAAACAATATTACCGTCATATAACATAATAACTTTATCTGAACATCTTGTAATTGTGGACATTTGGTGTGTTACCACAATTGATGTTGCTTTTGTTTCTTCTCTTAATCGAAGAATATAATCTTCAATTACTGTTGAAGCAACAGGGTCTAACCCTGCTGTTGGTTCATCGTATAGAATAAACTTTGGTTTTGTAACGATTGCACGAGCTAAACTAACTCTTTTTTGCATACCCCCAGATAGTTCGTGTGGGAATTTATCTTCTATATTTGATAAACCTACTGTGTTTAAGCTTCTTTTTACGATTTCTTGAAGTTCTGTTTTCGTGTATTTTTTTCTGAATTCTTTTCTTTCTTGAAGCGCAAAAGAAATGTTATCAAATACATTCAAAGAGTCAAAAAGTGCTGAATATTGGAAAACCATAGCAACATCGCCATCTCCAATATCAATTATTCCTGTGTCTGGTTTTAATAATCCGCACAATATTTTTAAAATAGTACTTTTCCCAGAACCACTGAAACCAACAATAGAAAGGACTTCACCTTCTTCAACAGTAAATGAAATATTATTTAATACCTTTCTTCCATCAAATTCTTTTGTTAAATTTTCAACTCTTATCGACATATAATAACCTTTTTATTAGAAGTAGAATATAACTGCAAAAATGCAGTCTATAATAACGATTGCAACAAATGACCATACAACGGCTTTTGTTGTTGCGATACCAACACCTTTCGCTCCGCCTTTTGCATCATATCCACAGCTAGAACTTATAAGACTTATTGCTCCTCCGAAGCAAGAAGCTTTCAATAACATTATATTTATATCTCTTATAAATAAACCTTGCCAAACAGAAGTTACATAGCAAAGCCAAGTGACATCTTTTGCAGCTGTCATTGCAGTAAGTCCTCCTGCTAGAATCCCCACCAATGAAGATAAAATTACAATGAAAGGCATCATTATAATTCCGGCAAGCACTCTTGGTAAAAATAAATATCTAAATGGTGAAACTTTTAAAACTTTCATTGCATCAATTTGATCCGTAACTCTCATTGTTGCAAGTTCACTGGCTTGAGATGAACCAATCATCGAAATTATTGCAAATCCAGACATGATTACGCCTATTTCTCTTACCATTGTTAATGATACAAGCATACCGATGTAGTCTTTTCCGCCTTGTTTAACCATTTCTGGCGCTACTTGCATTGCTAAAATAATGGCTGTCATTGATACAATTGAAAGAGTGATAGGCAAAGAATCTACAGCAAATCTTGATGATTGCTCGATTACTTGTTTTGCGTTTATTTGAAATGTGAACAAGTATCTTAGCACGAGGACAAGCCTGTATGCTATATCACCAAAAGTTTCAAAAAACTCTCTTACGTGTCTTAAAAACATAAGAGTTAATTGATATGTTATTGTTTGCTTTAAATATAGCCTCATGTTCGCCATATGGGTATTTTACAATAAACGAAAAATTTTCTCTAGTCTAAAATTGGACTAATTTTAATTCATAAATAATGTTGTTACGAGCAACTGTAGTCTGAGTGGTAGTTTTTTCATTTTTAAAAACTTGCTTTGAACCATTTTTTACGCTGCTTTTTAAATAAGAAAGATAGACTTTAGTCTACCTTTCTTTCTGTTTTTAAACGAATTAAATTTTATTTTTTATTTTCCATTGATTTAAAACGCTTAGTATACTTTGTGATTTTATTATTTTCTTTGTCTTCAATCCACGGGTTTTTATTTGGATTTACCCATTTTTTACTTGTTAAGTATAAAGCAGGGCAGTTATTTCCTTGCCACTGCCAATTAATTACTTTATCAAATTTATTAACTTCAAAAATTCTTGTACACGTTGCTTCGCCTCCATATACGCCATACTGATTTCCTGAAACAGAATAAGAACTTTGTGACCAATAATATAATTTCCTGTTTGCAATATTTTTCTCAGATGTAGGATAGCCCCATTTTTCAATAATTGTGTCAATATGTTCTCCCATCCAACTGTTCATAACTTTTTCCATTGTACTTTTGGTTCCAATGGCAAATGATGATAATGGAAATAAAAATAAAATAAAGGTTACTACTAATATCTTTTTCATAAAAGCTCCTTTTTATCCCATTATATAAAATATGGAAGAATTTTTACAAGATATATTCCCTATAATAATTATTTTAAATTTTTATCACACAAAAAACATCTGACCTTGTGGTTCGGAGCAAGTTCTTTTAATTCTGGATGTTCTATTCTGCATTTATCCATCACATAAGGACACCTTGTATGGAATTTGCAGCCACTTGGTGGATTGCTAGGGGACGGCAGGTCTCCTTCTAAAATTATTTTTTTTGTTTTTTCTTCCGAAATTACAGGAACAGCATTTAATAGTGCTTCAGTGTATGGATGTTTGTGATTGCAGAAAAATTCATCTTTAGAAGCTATTTCAACAATCTCACCTAAGTACATCACCGCAACTCTATCTGAAATATATTTAATAATGCTCAAATCGTGAGAAATGAATAGCATTGTTAAATTTAGATGTTCTTTTAATTCTATTAAAAGGTTTATTATTTGAGCTTGAATACTAACATCAAGAGCGCTAACAGGTTCGTCTGCAACAATAAATTCTGGATTTAATATAATTGCTCTTGCTATTGCAATTCGCTGTCTTTGTCCGCCAGAAAATTCGTGTGGATATCTTGATAGGACTTCTTCATCCATTCCAATTAATTTAATTATCTTTTTAATTGCGTCATCACAATCTTTGATTTTATGAACAATGAATGGTTCCTTTAGAATGTCATAAATTTTCATTCTGGGATTAAGACTCATATACGGATTTTGAAAAATCAGTTGAGCTTTTTTTCTGAATTCTTTTAAGTCTTTTTTCTTTTTGTTTAATATGTTTTCGCCATTAAAAATAACTTCACCACTTGTTGGTTCAATAAGTTTTAAAACACAATTGCCTAGAGTTGATTTTCCGCTACCAGATTCGCCAACTAGACCTAAAATTTCATTTTCGAAAATTTCTAAATCAACATTATTTAATGCGTAAACATATCCTTTTACGTTGCCTAAAAGTCCGTCAACGATTGGATAATGCATATTTAATTTCTTGATTTCAAAAAGTTTTTTCATTTGTTTAATTATAAAATATTTCTTCTTTAAATTCTATTGTTCTGTTGTTTGAATTAAAGGTTGCTTTTATGCCAACAGGAATTGTATCTTTTACTTTATTGTGGGTTATTTTAAATCCGTCACACATTGGTATTTTGTGTTTGTTAGAAAACTTTTTTAATAAATTTTTTAATTCTCTTTTATCACAATCTTTAAATTCGCCAAGTGCGATACCTCTAACATTTCTTCTGATTGTTTCTACATTAAATAGTTGCGTTAGCATTTTATCTATTTTGTATGTTGGCTCGTTTAAATCTTCTAAAAATAATATTAGTTCTTCATCTGGAATAAAATCTATTCCGCAAAGACTTACGAGGCTTGATAAATTACCACCCCAAAGGATTCCTTCAGTTCTGCCTTCATAATAAATTTCTCCATCTGCTTTAATTTGGGTTATTTTGCCTTCTAAACAATTAAAGAAACTTTCTTTTGTATAGTCATTAATTTCTTGACCGAAATCCCCATTTGCCATTGGGCTGTGGAATGTTATTAAATCTGTTTTTTTAAAAATCATATTTAAAAGAATTGTTATATCTGAATATCCTGCAAAAATTTTAGGGTTATTTTTTATTATTTCCCAATCGATTTTGTCTAAAAGTTTTAGTGCTCCAAATCCACCACGAGCGCACAAAATAGCGTTTATCTGTGGGCTCGAGAAAAAATCGTGCAAAGTATTTACACAATCATTATCATCCCTACCAGCTTGATATTCATGTGATGTTTTACAAGTATCGGAAATAACTACATTGTAACCTTGCTCTATTAAAAAATTTTTAGCATTTTCAATATTTTCATATTCTTTTATTTTGCCTGAAACGGCAAGAATTCCAATTGTGTCGCCCTTTTTTAATTTTTTAGGTTTAATAATATTCATATAACACGCTTTTTTTTAAGAATTAATATATAATTGATATTAGCAAATATTATTGGAGCAGGCAATTGGATAATAAATACGTACCTTTATACAGAAAATATAGACCACAAACATTCCATGACTTAATTGGTCAAGAAAATATAGTTCACGCACTAAGTAATGCAATTGAACTTAACAGAATAGCTCACGCATATTTGCTTTGTGGTCCAAGAGGTACGGGGAAAACTTCATCTGCAAGAATTTTAGCTAAATCTTTAAACTGTAAAGAAGGTCCAACTCTTACTCCTTGCGGAAAATGTCCTGCTTGTTTAGATGTTATGAATTCTATTCCTGTTGATGTAATAGAAATAGACGCCGCAAGTAATAGAAGTGTTGAAGATACTCAAGCTATATTAGAAAAAATTCAATATGTTCCTGTAAATGGTAGATATAAAATCTATGTAATAGACGAGGTTCATATGCTTTCAAACCACGCATTTAATGCGCTTTTGAAAACATTAGAAGAACCGCCAGAAAATGTTATTTTTATACTTGCAACAACAGAACCTCATAAGGTTTTAGATACTATTATTTCAAGATGTCAAAGATTTGATTATAGACGTATTACAACAGATGATATTGTTAAACGCCTTGAATATATTTCCAAAGAAGAAAATATTAATATTGCAAAAGATGCGCTATACGCTATTGCAAAGAACTCTCAAGGTGGTATGAGAGATGCACTTGCTTTATTGGACCAAATATCTGTTCTTGGAATTAATAAACAAATTGATGTTAATGATGTAAACGAAATTCTTGGCAAGATTTCTTATGATACACTTGCTGAAATTACACAATATATTATTGAATCAGATTGTGCAAAATCTGTTCCTTTGATTGATTCTATTTATGCAAAAGGTAATGAACCTGTTCAAATTGTATCTAATTTAATTCAGTATTTTAGAGATATGATGATTGTGAAAAACTGTAGTGATAAAGAACTTATCTATTCTCTAACCCAAATTAATGAAGTAAATTATGAGAAAACAAAGACTCAAACAGAAAAATTCACAGTTTCAGAAATTATTCAAATCATTGATAGATTATCTTATTACACAACTCAAATAAAAGATACAACGAATAAATATTTATGGTTGGAACTTTGTATTATTGATTTAACTAATTACAAAAATCTGCCATCAGCAGAAAATTTATTAAAAAGAATTGAAGTTTTAGAACAAAAATTAGCTTCTGGTGATTTTACGCCAGCTGCTACGCCAGTTGTTCAAAGACCAACTGTGCAAACATCCGCTCCTCAAATTGTTGCGAAAAGGGTAGAGGAAAAGCCACAAGTAACAATACCTGTAGAAAAACAAAGAATGGAACAAGCTCAGGAAGTTCAAAAAACAGTTCCACAAGTTCAACAAGAAGTTGTTTCAGGTGGGTCTGATTTGCACTCACTTTGGGTATCAATTCTTCAAAGTATTGATAGTCCGCCTAATAGAGCCTTTTATTCAAACTTGGCTAGACCAGTTGAAATTACAGATAATAAAGTTGTTGTTGCATTTACAAAAGAAATGTTTGTAAAACAGGCAAAAGAGGGCGCAAAAAAACAAGCATTATATGATGCTGTTTGCAGATATTTAAATGTTGCAAATCCAGAAATTGATATAATTACAAGTGATAATATTGATTTATCAAAAAAAGTTGTTACTCCACCGCCAATGAAAGCTCCTATAGTGGAAAATGATATTAGAAAACAGGAAGAAGAAGAATATCACGCTTTTGTTGAAGCTCAAAAAGAAGAACAAAAACAACCTGTTAAGATTGTTGATTCTTCAAGTCAAGCTGCAATGGTAAAAGAACTTTTTGATGGCAAATATATAGATTAACCTCTAGATTTAACTGCACGTTCAATATCTCGTGATTGGGCTTTTTTCGCTAAATCATCACGTTTATCGTATAATTTTTTACCCTTTGCTAGAGCTATTTCTATTTTCGCCCAACCATTTTCAAGATAAACTTCTAATGGGACAATTGCATAGCCATCTTTTTTAATTTTTCCAACAAGTTTTTCTATTTCTTTTTTATTTAAAAGAAGTTTTCGAGTTCTTTTTTCTTCGTGATTATATCTGTTTCCTTGTTCGTATGGACTAATATGACAGTTATAAAGAAAAACTTCAAAATCATCAACTTTAACGAAGCTATCTTTTAAATTTATAGCTCCTTTTCTAATCGATTTGATTTCAGTTCCAGTTAATACCATACCAGCATTGAACTTGTCGAAGATATGGTATTCGTGAAAAGCTTTTCTATTTGTTGATATAATCTTTTTTCCCATATAGCGATTATATCATCATAATATTATTTTTGATAATTTGTTTATAAATATCAGATAATAATATGATTTTTAGTTCTTTTTTTGTATATTTAAAAAGTTCTTCGTTCTTGATTGCTATTTTCGCTTTATAACGTTTGTAATTAAGAAAGTTTTTCTTTTGCCAAGCTATTGTTGAAATTGAAAATTCTGTGTGATTTTTGAAGAAAAATTTATCTACAAATGCGTTTCTATCTGTAGTTTCTATTTTTATTACATAATCATGTAAATCTAATATTCGTCTTAATTCAGCAAAAATTTCTGATTTGCTTCTTTTGAAGAAATCCTTGTTTTTCATATTTCCACTCGTAAAAAATAAAATCTTAATTTGTTAATAGCTTCTAAATTTTTTTAAAAGATTATAATAATAATCCACCTTTTTCTCTCTAATAATTCTTTTAATCTTTTTCTCCGCCCGAATAAAATAAGGTTCATCTATAATTCCTGTTGTTATTTCATAGTCTCTATATATTTTGATAAGAATGTCTTTTAATATATAAATTTTTTCATTTTTTGAAATAAATATACATCTAAAATGTTCTTTTAATCTGCTTAAATATTTCCTTAAGCTTTCTTTTTTGTTGCATTCTACATTGCGAGAAACAACAAGACGTAAATGCCTCTCCATAATATCTACCCACTCCTTATTTAGTTTTGTAACTTCATTAACATGTAAAATACTAAAAAATAATGCAATAAAATGTAATTTATAGTATAATATATATGTTGGAAGTTACAATATATTATAAATATATACATGATATTACAATATCATGTAGAAAATTACAACACTTATTACAAAATAATGTAACAAAATTTAAATGGAATTAAGAATGACTATAGGAAAACGACTTAAAGAATTAAAATTAGCTTTAAAAATTACTTCTGCAACACTTGCTGAAAAATTAGAAATCCCTGTTCGCACAATCGGTAGCTATGAACGTGATGAGGCGCAACCAGGAGTTAAGTTCTTAAATGCGCTAATAGAGCATTATCATATTAATATCAATTGGTTGATTACAGGTAAAGGCTCTATGTTTTTAACTCAGAAAACTGAAACGGATTTTTCTTATATTGCAGACTTAAAAAGTAAGTTGAATCTTTCGCCAGAAGAAATCCAAGGTCTTATCGATATCCTAGATTGTGGTGCTAGCCGTGATATGGTTCTTAAGTTTATTGAAATAAAACATGGTAATAAAGAAGCACTAGATGCTCTTATACATAATTTGCAAGGAATTAAAGCAATATATGGTTAATCAACATCAACAGGTTCTTTTAAGATAGCTGTAATTGCTGTTTTTGCATTTGCTTTAAGTTCTTCGCTTAAATTTGGAAGAATAGTTAGTTGTCTTAGAACATCTACTGTTCGCTTGAATATTCTTACAATGTCACCTTCTGAAGAATCAACTTGTTTTGCAATATCTTCCCAAGGCGTTTCTAAAATCCATTGTTCCATTAATGGTGAATAGTATGAATTAATATACATTTCTGTATTAATGTCATAGTCACGTTGAAGAATTGCGATTTTTTTGCGAACTTCTTTTATTCTATTTAATGCTTTTCTTGTATTTTTGCTGATTGGTTGATTTGGATAAACATCGCTTCTTAAGTCTTCTGTGACTAGTGCACAAATTACAGAAGCAAGTTCATAAGGTTGTAGTTCATCTAAAATTCCTTTTAAGATGATTTCAGATAGGAATAGTTCATTTTCAGCTCTTACCATTGAACAAGTTATACCCGCGTCTGTTGGAACGCCGTTTTCAATATATCCAATGCGCTCTAAAATGTCTTTGTGTGCTAAAAATTTGTTCCAATAGATGTCTTTTTGTTTTTCGATATTCTTGCATGTTTCTTTATAGCGTTTTTCGTATCTTGCAATAATTTCAAGATTCTTCATATGTTTTTTAAACCCACGACAAATATCGCATTGATATTTCTGTAATGATTCTCTAATTTCGCGTGTTTTTGCAGCATATTCAATAACTTCTGGGGCGTTTTTATTGCCCTTTTGTTTTGCTTGTTTTTCTAAAGTCCTTGTAAGTTTTCTATATACAATAAATTTTTCTTTTAATCTATTGAATTCAATGAAGTCTTCGTTTGTTAAACCATGTGGGCATTTTTCGCTCTTTAATTTGCTTAGAGTTTGTTCACAGTTTAGCTGTTGCAATATGATTGGTTTTAATCTGTCATTAGATGAAAAATAGCCAAAACTTTTTAAAATAAGTTCTTTTGCTTGATCCAATTCTAAATTTTGAAGCAAATTCAATACCATTGAATAACTTGGTGAAAATTGGCTCTCTAGTGGGTTTGATGAGCTTCTTACTAAATCAGCAACTTCATCTGGGGTTTGAAATTGTGTGCCCATAACAACAACATAGCCGATTTTATCCATTCCACGACGACCAGCACGACCAGACATTTGTAAGAATTCATTAGCAGTTAACATTCTGTGCCCAGAGTCTGTTCTTTTACTAATTGCGCTTATAACAGTTGTTCTTGCTGGCATGTTAATACCTGCTGCTAAAGTTTCTGTCGCAAATACAACTTTTATTAGTCCTTTTTGGAATAAGCGTTCAACTAATAATTTCCAAGCTGGTAACAAGCCAGCGTGGTGAGAAGCTACACCATTATAAAGGTATTCTAGATTTTTGTTGTTTTCTAAGTATGTGTGTTCTTTCAAAAACTCTTGGATTTCGGCTCTTATTTGTTTTGCTTCTTCGTTTGTAATCAAGTTAATGTTAGAACATTTTTCCATATTTTCGTCACATTTTTTACGTGAAAAAGTGAAGAAAATTGCAGGTAACATTTCTTTTTTGTGTAAAACATTTATTACATCTTTCACGCTATTTTGTTTTTTTGCTTGGCGAGAATGGAAACTCATTTTCTTTTCAGGTTTGATTTTTCTGTTTAGTTTGCCGTCTGGTGTTAAAAGCGGCAAAATATCAAATGGTTTTGATGAATCAAAATAATAATGTCTTAGTGGAACAGGTCTAAAATCTGTGTAGATGTGTTCTGTTCCAGCGTGAACTGTATTTATCCAATCGCAAAGTTGTTGTGAGTTTGCAACAGTTGCGCTTAATGCAATTATCTGAACGTTTGTTGGACAATAAATAATACTTTCTTCCCAAACAGTTCCACGTTGTTCATCGTTCATATAGTGAACTTCGTCTAAAACAACGTATTTAACATCTTTTAAATTGTCTTTAGTATTGCCAAAGTTTGTATTATAAAGCATATTTCTAAAGACTTCTGTTGTCATAACGACAATAGGCGCTTCTCTGTTGATTGATGTATCACCTGTTAAAAGACCAACATTTCCTTCACCATATTTTTTACCAAAATCGTAGAACTTTTGATTTGATAAAGCTTTTAGTGGTGTTGTATAAAAAAGCCTTGTATTTTCATCTAGTGCTCGATGAATTGCGTGTTCTGCAATACAAGTTTTACCCGCACCTGTTGGAGCGCAAACAACAACGCTTTTCCCGTTGTCTATACAATCGAATGCTTCTTTTTGAAAATCATCAGGTATAAAATCAAACTTATACAATTTTTATCCTTATACAATCATATGTTTATTGTCGTAATCAAGTCTTCCGATTAATTTATTTAAGCGTTTTGCAACATCTTTAAACATTGGAATGCTTAAACTTTGTGCTCCGTCAGAAGATGCATTTTCAGGGTCGTGATGTACTTCCATCATAACACCATGAGCACCAACTATCAATCCTGCTTTTGCCATTGGTTCAATTAAGTAGCGTCTTCCAGTTCCGTGACTTGGATCTACAATGATTGGTAAGTGAGAATATTTTTTAATCACAGGAACAGCAGCAATATCAAGAGTGTTTCTTGTTGCTGTATTATCAACACCTAGAATGCCTCTTTCGCAAAGAATAACTTTGTCATTTCCGTGATACATAATGTGTTCTGCTGCAAGTAAAAATTCTCTTATAGTTGCCGCGCCACCTCTTTTTAAAATAACAGGTTTATTGCATTTCCCTACTGCTTTTAAAAGCTTAAAGTTTTGCATATTTCTTGCACCGATTTGGATGACGTCTGCATATTGGCAAACCAAATCAATATCTAATGTATCCATTAATTCTGTAACAACAAGTAAGCCTGTTTTTTCTCTTGCAATTGCTAGGTATTCAAGAGCCTTTTCTTCTAAACCTTGGAAATCATAAGGTGATGTTCTTGGTTTGAATGCGCCACCTCTTAGGAAATGACAGCCCATTTCGCTAGCTGCTTCAGCAACTCTTAAAAGACCATCTAAATCTTTTTCTACGCTACAAGGGCCTACCATTAAAACAGGTTTTTCTAAGCCACCAATTCTAACTCCATTTGAAAATTCGATAACAGTATCTTCTTGTTTTCCTTCTCTTGATGCTAACTTGTATGGTTCTTGAATTAATTTTACGCTTCTAACACCTTCATACGATTGGAACGAATGTGGTTCGATTAATCTTTTATCACCTATTGCCGCGATAACTGTCATAACATCACCATGGTTTAATACTGTCTTAAAGCCTTTGTTATGAAGTGCTTTTGTAACTATATCAATTTGTTCCTTTGTAGCCGATGGCTCCATAATAATAATCATATTGTGTGTCCTTTTTATACTGTTATTAAATGTTCTTTTAATTTATCTTCGCTAATAATTTGGTTTCTGATTGAATTTTCAATTTTTGTATTGCTCAAAATAATTGCATTTTCAATTGTTAAATTATCAGCGATTTCAACATTATCCCAAATTATAGAATTTTTTATAATTGTGTTTTTCCCTATTTTACAGTTATTTCCAATAATACAATCATCTTCTATTGAAACACCATCAGAGAAAATTACATTTTCCCCTTTTGTGTATTGTCCATTTAAAGTCTTTACAACAACAGGTTTGTAGCTATTGATTGTATGGTTTAATAAATCAATATTTGATTGATGATATTGGTCAAGTGAACCGATGTCAGACCAATAACCTCTATGAACGAAAGTATTAATTTTAAGTCCACTTTCTAAAATAGAAGGGAATACATTTTTTGCGAAATCATAAAATGTATTTGCTGGAATAAAATCAAATATTTTGTAATTGAAAATATAAATACCTGTGTTTGCTAAGTTTGATTTTGCTTCCTCAATAGCTGGTTTTTCTTGGAAACTTGCAACATAGCCTTTTTCATCAGGAACAACAATTCCGTATTTGAAAGTTTCTTTTCTTTCTATTTCTTTTATAACGATAGTTGCAATCGAACCAGAATTTTTATGGCTTTCATAAGCTTTTGTTATGTCTAAATCAGTTAAACCATCGCCAGACATAATAATAAAATCTTGACCTTCATCAAAGAAAAATTGGCATTTCTTTACACCGCCAGCAGTCCCAGAAAGTTCGATTTCTTTTGTAAACTCAAAATTAACTCCAAAGTTATTTTTTTTGTAATGCTCTTGGATTGCCTCTGCTTTATGGAATGTATTCGCAACAATGTTGTTAATTCCAAAACTTGCTAAATGTTTTACAAGAATATCCATTGTTGGAACATTTGCAAGTGGTACAAGTGGTTTTGGAACTACACTTGATAGAGGCTCTAATCTTGAACCTACACCTGCTGCCATAATCATTGCTTTTTTTAACATATATCCACCTTTAAATTATTTATTTTAGAAAGGAAGTTTTCCTTTTAGAGCACCTTTTAGGTTTTTTGGAAGTTTTATTTTGCCTTTTTTTAAATCAGACATACCCTTCATCATTTGTCTCATTTGTTCAAACTGCATAATTATTTGGTTTACTTCGTGCATTGGAATTCCGCATCCTGCAGAGATTCTTTTTTTGCGAGAAGTATTCATAACAGAAGGGTTTGCTCTTTCTTCTGGTGTCATACTTGAAATGAAAGATTTGATTCTTTTCATTTGTTTTTCACCTTCAGAAGCAATTGTTTCTTTTGTATCTCTATTTAATCCTGGAATTGGCAACATTCCAAGAATCCCTTCAATTGAACCAAACATTTGCATTTGTTTTTGCATATTCAAAAAGTCATTGTAAGAGAATTCTGCTTTTTCCATTTTCTTTTCAAATTCTCTTGCTTGTTCTTCGTCAAAAACTTCCTGTGCTTTTTCAACGAAAGATACGATATCTCCCATTCCAAGAATTCTATCAGCCATTCTTGAAGGGTGAAAATCGTTCAATGCGTCAAGTTTTTCTCCTGTACCTGTTAATTTGATTGGTTTATCAGCTGCTTGAACAACGCTTAATGCAGCACCACCACGAGAATCACCATCTAGTTTTGTTAGAACGATACCTGTAATATCAAGTTGCATGTTAAAGTTTTCAGCAACGCTAACAGCTTGTTGTCCTAACATTGAATCAATAACAAGTAATTTTTCTTGTGGTTTGAATGCTCTATCTATAAGCAATAGTTCAGCCATCATTTCATTATCAATTTGAAGTCGACCAGCTGTGTCTATAATCACAACATTGAAACTATTATTTTTTGCGTGGTCTATTGCTTGAGAAACTATTGATTGAACATTTGTTGAACCATCAATAGTGAAAACAGGAGTCTGTATTTGTTCGCCTAATGTTTTTAATTGCGTAATTGCTGCTGGACGATAAACATCAGCTGCAACTAATAATGGGTTTTTGCCTTCTTTTTTAAGCTTTACAGCAAGTTTTGCAGCAGAAGTTGTTTTACCTGAACCTTGCAAACCTAACATCATAATTAAAGAAGGGTGTCCATCAAGAACAAGAGGTTTATTCTCGTTCCCTAAGATATTTACAAGCTCATCGTGAACAATTTTTATAAGTTGTTGTGATGGATTAACTCCCTTTAAAACATCTTCACCAAGTGCTTTTTCCTTTAGTGAAGTCATAAAAATTTTAACAACTTTAAGGCTGACATCTGCGTCAAGTAAAGCTCTTCTGACTTCACGGAGTGCGTCCGTCATATTCTCTTCTGTAAGAGTTGCGTTCCCCGATGCCTTTTTTATAATTTCTTGTAATTTATCTGATAAATTGTCGAACATAATAATACGATTTTACTATAAAGAAACCCAAAAAGCCCCAATATAAAGAAAATGTTTCACTTTGTAAAAGGGAGTTTTGTTTCGTTGATGATTGCAAAAATGCAAATAATGCAAATGCCTAAACTAAAACCGCCAATTATGTCTGTTGGAAAATGTACTCCAACCCAGACTCTGCTAAATCCAACAAGTAGTATTAAACAACTTAAGAGGCTAATTAATGATACTTTTAATGGCTTATTTTTTACGTATTTACAAACAAAATAAATTAATAAACCATATGTAACCATGCTTGTTGCACTGTGGCCTGATGGATAACTTGTATTACTTACCTCTATTAATCTCATATCCATTGGTGGTCGTGGACGAGCAATTATATCTTTTATAAAAGAATAAAGGAATGTCGATAAAGGAAGAGCAATTACATAAAGAATAGTTTCTTTATATTTTTTACAAATTAGTAGGATTATAATTGCTGTTATAAGTGAATATCTCCAATTTTGTTCATGTCCAAAAGATGTTATAAATTTTGCAATTGAAAGCGGAACATTCTTTAAAATTGTTTGTACTGCATCAATGATTTTTAGTTCTTGTAAAGATAATGCGCTATTTTGATAAACAAATAATGTTGTTAATATGAAAACAACAAAGAATATAGTAAAAATACAAAGTTTCTTTTTCAAAATTTCTTCTCCATCTTCAGATGTGAAAATTATACAAAAAAATCAAAATGTGTTCCAATTTATTTGTAATTCTTGTATCATTGTTGTTATGAAAAAAGAAAAAGCACAAAAAGTTAGATTAAATAAATATATTGCTTCTTGCGGATTTTGCTCACGCAGAAAGGCTGATGAGTATATTGAGGCAGGTAAAGTTCGTGTTAATGGCGAAGTGGTCACAGAACTTGGTTGTATTATTAGCACAAAAGACAGAGTTATGGTTCATAACCAAATAGTTAAACCTGCTGTTTTAACGTATATTCGTTACTATAAACCAGCTGGCTATATTACAACTATGGATGATGAAAAAGGAAGAAAAACTATCTATGATATACTTCCTGAAGAAGTGCAAAATTTAAAACCAATTGGAAGATTGGATAAGGATTCTACTGGTCTTTTAATTTTAACTAATGATGGCGATATGATTAATGCCTTTGCTCATCCATCTGTTCATGTCCCTAAAATATATAGAGTTTGTGCTCAAGGTAAATTGACATTAAATGACCTTGTTTTAATGGAAAAGGGTATTGAAATTGAAAAAGGTCAAATTGCTTATGCTTTGGCTCGAATCATTGAAATTGAAGGCAAAAATACTGTTCTTGAAATGGTTTTACATCAAGGTTTAAATCGTCAAATTAGAAAAATGCTTGATAGTTTAGGACATCCTGTAATTTCATTAAAACGTTTAAGTATGGGACCTGTTGATTTACAAGGCTTGAAAAAAGGGCAATTTAAATATATGAAGCCTAAACAAGTTCAAGAAATTAAAAATTATTTAAAAAAGCTGGAAAAAGCTAAATCATAATAAATATTATTGTTATGTCACTGCGATACAAAGCGAAACACCGCAACAATGTGAGGATAATTGAGCCTGTATGCGGAACGAAGTGTAGCTGCAAATATTATTTGCGTGGCAGTCTTGTTTATACTTTTTTAATAAAAATAAAATTTTCAACCGGATGTTCGGTTCTAGTTTTGTAACTTCAACATTAAGCCTCGTAACTCGTGCTATGCACTCAAACAGACGAGGCTTTGTTGTTGTTTCAGCAACAAAACTTACGAACCTCCACATATGGTTTCTAATTTTATTTTTATTAAATCAATTGAGGCAATTTTGAATAAAATAAAAATTAAGAGCGCATTGTGTAGTGTAGTTAAACAACTTGGCGAGGGAACATCAAGGCGAGGACTGTTTGAGCGTAGCGAGTTCCGCAGCCTATGCCGAGCCTAGATGTTATCTACACGGAACAGGTGCACTCTGTTTTTTATTTTATTCTATAAAAGATAATCATAATATTTATTATGTTAAATTAGTCCGAGTTCTTTATGCTTAGCAAAAATCTCTTCTGCCATTTTATCAATTTTGGCATAATCATCTGCTTTTGCTTTCCCTTTAACTAAAATTGGCTCAATAACATCTAGTTTTAATGGTGCTAACATATCTGCCATTTTGCCAAATAAGTTTCCGCCCCAGCCATAAGAACCGATAAATGAAGCAATTTTTGCTTTTGGTCTTAATACGCTAGCTAAATAAACTGTATTGAATGCGGCAGGGTGCGGTCCAGCTAGTACCATTGATGTTCCGATTACAATAGTTGTTCCATCAACTAAAGCAATAGCTAAATCGCCTAAATTACCATCAACCATATCATACTTAATAGAAGGAATACCTTTTTCTGCTAATTTATTTGATAAATAATTAATCATTTCTGTTGTTGAATGGTACATTGAAACATAAGGAAGTAATACTAAGTTTTTACCTTTTTCGCCCGCCCAATCTTCATATAAATCTAGAATATAGTTTGGATTTTTGTGGATTGGTCCATGGCTAGGCATAACCATATCAACATTCATTGATTTAATTTGTTCAACATATTTTCTGCAAACAGTTGCAAATGGCATCATAATTTCTGCATAGTATTTTTTTGCACTACGTTCTAAATCGCTAGATGGTACTGCAAAAACATCATCAAAAATGTAGTGCGCGCCTAGAAAGTCGCAAGTACAAATTACATTATCTTCTTTAATGTATGTGAACATTGTATCTGGCCAATGAACACCTGGTGCTATTTTAAATTGTAAGGTTTTATTGCCTAAAGAAAGTTCCTCATCATGTTTGATGATTTTAATTTTATCGGCAGGTATTAAAAGCATTTCTTTTAAGTTGTTCGCACAAACTGCGTTTGTAACAACCATAGCTTCTGGAAATTTTTCAAGCATTGCTGGTAAACTTCCAGAATGGTCTTGTTCACCATGATTTGCGATAATATAATCTACTTTTGTAATTCCATTTTCATCAAAAGATTTTAAATATTCTTTTGTGAATTTAGGATACATTGTATCGATTACTGCTACTTTTTCATTGCCAATGACAATATAAGAATTGTAGCTTGTGCCGTGATCTAAAGGGATTAATTCATCAAAAATTAATCTATCTTCATCATTCATTCCTGCATATAAAATATTTGTCTTAATCTCTTTAAACTTCATAAAACCACCTATAATCTAACTAATAAGCGGAATGATAACATTCCGCTTTTATCTATTCTTGAACTTCGAATAATTCTTTGCCAACACCGCAAAGTGGACAAACATAGTCTTCTGGAAGTTCTGCGAAAGGTACATTGTTGTTTTCTGCTGGTTCATATACCCAGTGACATACTGTGCAAATATAGTTTTCCATTTTAATCTCTCCTTTTTGTTTACTAATTTAAAATAACAACTTTTATTATAGATTTAATCAGACATCCTGACAATCTTTACAAATCCCGTGATATACAATATCGTAACCGTTGATTATAAATCCTGTTTGCTTTTGTGTATTTTCTATCAAACTTGGTGCAACATCAGATTCTATATCATAAACTTTTTTGCATTTTTCACACATAAAATGATAGTGTGTATGGGTGTTATGGTCGAAGTGCTCTGCATCTTCTAACCCTTCTATTCTTTTTATAACACCCATATCTGCTAGTTTTCTTAGGTTTCGATAAACTGTTGCTATGCCAATATTTGTATCTGGGTTTTCGTCTCTTATAATTTGAAATAATTTTTCCGCTGTTGGGTGAACCGCATTCCTTGTAAGAGTATCTAATATAATTTCTCTTTGTCTTGAATAATTCATAAATTGATATCCATTATCACTTTCTTTGATTTTATTATGCACTATATTTAATAAAAAATCAATAACTATTATCAGTTTGTTAAAATTTCTTTAATATTTCGCAATAAAAATAAACTAATAAATTGGCTAAGACAATTGAGTATTCTAAATATTTAAGGTTTTTTTTAAACTCACTATTGTTATGAGAAAAGTGTTAATAGTTTTTTTAATATTGATTGGTTTGCCTTCGTTTTCAAAAGTTATAACCGGTGAAATATCTAAAGACTTGAAAACTGGTGTAAACCAAGTAGTTGATGCAGAAAATAATGTTCCTATTGAGGGAGTTATTATTAAAATTCCTTCTAAAAATTATCAGACAAAAACAAGAAAAGATGGAACGTTTAAGCTTGGTACTAAATTTAATTCACCAACAATTATGTCTTTAGAAAAATCAGGTTATAAACCCTATTCAATGACGATAAATGATGGTGTGGTTAAACCTATTCAAATTGCTATTGAAAAAACAACTCCACACGATATTGTTGTAGACACACAAATGATACATATTGGAGATAATTCTTTTTCACCTAGAAGTGCGAATGCTAATGAGTTTAGTATTGTTTCTTCTGGCCCATTTTATTCTAAAGACTTTAAACTAAAGCTTATTAATGCGGGGCAGGAATTATTTTTAATTATTGGTTCAATTATTGGAATAGATACAATTCAAGCTCAGCGTTTAGGTCAGTCTAAAGTTTTGACGGCGCATTCTAGTTCTCCAGAAATATTTTTTAATGGGAATAAAATTGCTGAAATAAAAATAAATGGCGATAATCAAAAGATAAAAATACCTTTTGGCTTGATAAAACAAAATCAACAAAATAATTTAACAATTAAAACTGGTAGAAATTTGTATAAGACTACTGATATTGATTTTGATGATATAGAATTTACAAATATTTTGTTTGAAATTAACTAATTGACATATAAACTTCTATTTTTCGGATTTTTTAGTATAATTACATGAGAGGTAGAGGGTATATGCCATTTGAATTTAAAAGATTAAAAATTTCTGATGTAATATTGGTCATTCCAAAGGTCTTTAATGATGATAGAGGCTTCTTTATGGAGGGCTACAAAAAATCAGAATTTTATGCAAACGGAATTGATGTTGATTTTAATCAAGATAATCATTCTAAATCAACAAAAGGAGTTTTAAGAGGACTTCATTATCAAGCAGCACCAAAAGGGCAAGCTAAGCTTGTTAGATGTGTTAAAGGTGAAATTTTTGATGTTGCTGTTGATATTAGAAAAGACTCGCCAACATTTGGACAATGGGTTGGTGAAAAATTAACAGAAGAAAATAAACATATGCTTTATATTCCAGAGGGCTTTGCACATGGGTTTGCTGTTCTTAGTGATGAAGCAGAACTTTTATATAAAGCATCTAATGAATTTTCTAAAGAGCATGATAGAGGCGTTCTTTGGAATGATCCTGATATTGGGGTGGAATGGGGTATCGATTTTGAACCAATATTAAGTGAAAAAGATAAAATTCAACCAAGACTTAAAGATATAAAGGATTAATAAATGAAAATTTTAGTAACAGGCGGTGCAGGATTTATTGGTAGCTGTTTTGTAAGACATATTTTAAACAAATACAGCGATTACAAAGTAATTAACTTAGATGCTTTAACTTATGCTGGTAATATTGAAAACCTTGATGATGTTAAAGACAATAAGAACTATACTTTTGTTCACGGAAATATTTGCGATAAAAAATTGGTTCGTGATTTGATTTCAGAAGTTGATTGTGTTGTTAACTTCGCAGCAGAAAGCCATGTTGACCGTTCTATTACGGGTCCAGAAATTTTCATTGAAACAAACGTTCAAGGTACTTTAAATTTATTGCAAAATGCGAAAGAACTTGGGGTTGATAGATATTTGCAAGTTTCAACAGATGAGGTTTATGGAACATTAGGAAAAACAGGTTATTTCTACGAGACAACACCACTTGCTCCAAATAGTCCATATTCTGCTTCTAAAGCTAGTGCAGATATGTTAGTTCGTGCTTATCATGAAACATATAAAATGCCTGTATTAACTACAAGATGCTCAAATAACTATGGACCGTATCAATATCCAGAAAAATTAATTCCTTTCTTTATTTCTCAATTATTGAAGGGTAAAAAAGTTCCTGTTTATGGTGATGGTTTAAATGTTCGTGATTGGTTATATGTATATGACCATTGTGCTGCTATTGATACAGTATTGCATAAAGGTCGTGTAGGTGAAGTTTATAATATTGGTGGACATAATGAAAAAACTAATATGGAAATTACTCGTTTAATCCTTGAAGCTATGGGTAAAGACGATTCTTCTATTGAATATGTTAAAGATAGACTTGGTCATGATAGAAGATATGCTATCAGCAATGATAAAATTCAATCAGAACTTGGTTGGGAACCATCTTTAACATTCGAGGAAGGTATTAAAATTACAATTGATTGGTATTTGAAAAACCAAGCTTGGATGAAGAGT
>JAFQNF010000051.1 GCA_017396025.1 bacterium | reverse complement strand
GATGTAACTTTTTCACCTAAGTATGTAGAAGCATCATCAGCTAATTTTCTTAAAATCATTGCTGAAATTTCTTGTGGAGTGTAATCTTTTCCATCAATAGTTTTTTTATAATCTTCACCCATGTGACGTTTAATAGAAATAATAGTTTTATCTGGGTTTAAGATTGCTTGTCTTTTTGCTAATTGACCAACAAGTTTTTCACCTGTTTTAGAAAAACCAACTATAGAAGGAGTTGTTCTTGAACCTTCTGCGTTAGCAATAACTGTAGGTTTACCACCTTCCATAACTGCAACTACGGAGTTTGTTGTACCTAAGTCTATACCAATTGTCTTTGCCATAATTTTTTATCTCCATTTCCTTTGTTTATTCTTTCTCTAATATTCTTTATAACATCGATTTTCAAGTTTCCTTAAAAAATAAACAAAAAATTAATATTTGCTATAATGTTCTTATGAACGTATTAGAAAAACTAAAAAATCAGGTTATTATTTCAGTTCAAGCAATGCCTAATGAGCCTTTGTATAAGGAAGAATGCTTAACTGCCATGATGAAATCAGTAGTTAATGGTGGGGCAAAAGCTCTTCGTCTTGCAGGCGCAAGAGATGTTAAAAATGCTAAAAAGCTTTTTGATGTTCCTGTTATTGGTTTAACTAAGCCAGACAAACTTCCAGAAAATTGGATGGAGGTTGTTTATATTACACCAACATTAAAAGAGGTTGATGAACTAATAAATGCTGGTGCTGATGTTATTGCAACTGATGCTACAAATCGCATGCGTCCTAAGGAAAGTTTAGAAGAAATAATTAGTTATATAAAATCTAATAATAAACTTTCAATGGCTGATATTTCAACTTTTGAAGAAGGTATAAAAGCTAGAGAATTGGGCTTTGATATAATTTCAACAACATTGTCTGGTTATACAAAACATTCAAGGCAAGATTTAAAAACACCTGATTTTGAATTACTTGAAAAATTAGTAAAAGAATTGGATTGCCCTATTATTTTAGAGGGAAGAGTTTGGGAACCAAGTGAGGTTGATAGAGCTTTTGAATTAGGCGCATACTCTGTAGTTATCGGCTCAGCTGTTACTCGTCCACAGTTAATAACAAAAAGATTTATTGAGAGAGGATAAAATGACAAAAGTTTTAGCAATAGATGTTGGTGGTACAAAATTAAGTTATGCCATTATTAATGATAATGGTGAATTTTTAAGCGAAGTAAAAAAGACTTCTACACCAAAAAATATTGAAGAATTAGTACAAACTTTTAAAAATATAATTGTTGAAAATGAAAATGATATTGATATGACAGCATTTGCAACGGCAGGTGCTGTAAATATTGAAAATACAAAAGTTGATTCATCTACGCCAAATCTTCCAAAAGGATATAATGATATAGATTTTTCTACATTAAGTAAAAAGCCTGTATTTGTTGAAAATGACGCAAATGCAGCTGCTTGGGCAGAGTACAAAGTTGGTAGTGCAATTGGTGAAGATAATAATATAACAATTACGTTAGGTACAGGTGTTGGTGGAGGGTTTATCGTTGGTGGTAGATTACTTCGTGGAAAATCTGGCCGTGGTGGCGAGGTTGGTAGTATTAAAATTAATGGACGCGGAAGAATTTGTACTTGTAATAGAAAAGATTGTTGGGAAAGTTATGCTTCTGGTACAGGTTTGAAAAAAACAGCAGAAGAAGTTGCTATTGGTGATGAAATTATAAAAACAAGTATTTACAAAGATAAAAAAGCCCAAGAAATCACTACTTATGACATTATTGATGGACTAAAAAAAGGTGATGAATATTCCAAAAAAGTGTTTAATATTTGGAAACAAGATTTAATAACTGGTTTATTAAATATAACAAATATTTTTGACCCTGAAACTATTGTAATTTCGGGTGGAATGGGTGAATTTATTGATACTGATGAAATAGCAAATGCAGTTAATAATGAAATTGTGGTTGCACCAGTTAAAATAAAATTGGCAAAAGCAGGTAATTATGCTGGCATGATTGGCGCTGCACTTTTGGCATGCCAAAAATATTAATTTAAGGTATAATTAGCGTATAGTATTTGAGAGGTTATTATGAAGGTTGTTTTAAATATACTTTGTTGGATTTTAGTTGCAGTATGTTGTTATTTCCCATTTGCTTATAATCATAGTGATATGGATAGAATGGAAGTTAAATCTAGCCATATTGTTGTTGAAGCTGAAGAAGAAGCTTTAAATATTAAAAAAGAAATAGTTGAAAATAAAAAATCTTTTGAAGAAATGGCTGAAAAATATTCATTATGTGATTCTAAAAAAGATAAAGGTGATATTGGATATAATATGCGTGGAAGATTGGTTCCTGAATATGATAAAATTGCATATAGTGCTGATATCAATGAAATTTCTGACCCTGTAAAAAGTGAACATGGTTGGCATTTAATAAAAGTTACAGAAATTAAGTATTTTTCTGATGAAGAAAACTTTTCAAGAAGATATTTTTAATATACAATTTTAATGTCAAAGGAAAAAGGATAAGTTATGACAAGAAATCAACTCCCAGAGGGTGTAGGTAAAAAAATAGTTGAAGCATTAAAAAGACAAGCTGAGGCTGATATTTCACCTATGGAAGAATCTAACGCAACAGTTGGTAATAGTCTTCCTTTAACAGAAATTGAAGATTTACCAGAATTGCAATATGAACAATTAAATGAAATTCAAGAATCTAATGAAGATTTAATAATTGAAGAAGATAACGCTATTATGAATGAAGGTTTATTTAAGCCTAAAGAAGAAATGATGGCTCAAACATTTGTTGAAACTCCAGTTATTAAAGAACAACCTAAAGTTGAACCAGTTCAACCTACATATTTTAGTAATGTAACTTTAAATCAAGAAAAATTGCAAAAGGCTATTATGCAATCTACAAATTCTAAATTAACAATACCTGCAAATGTTGCTACATTAAAGAATTTGATTAATAATTTGCCTGTTGGTGTAACTAAACAAACAGGTGCTCAAATTATTAAACAAACTCTTGAAGCAATGGGTATTCCTATGAATAGTGTTTTAAAAGAAGCTCAAGTATTCCAAGAAGAATTAAATAGTTCTACAAGAGAATGTATGGTTAAAATTCAGGAATATAAAACTCAAATTATGCAACTTGAAGCATCTGTTCAAGATTATCAACAAAACATTACTCAGGTTAATGATATTGTTAGTTTATTCTTATTAGCTGATAAATAATTTGATTTTTAAAATAAAGAAAGAAACACTTTCAGGTGTTTCTTTTTTTATTAAATTTTATTATTAATACCATATCCAAATAAGGCGAAGTCATATTTTATTGGGTCATTATTATCAAATTTTTTTAAATTATTAGTTATTTCAATTACGCTTTCATACCCATTATCATTGCGTTTTAACAGTCCTAGTTTTCTGCTTATTTTAGCTACATGGGTATCTAATGGAATCAATAGTTCTGATGTAGGAATGAAATCCCAGATGCCAATATCCACTGCACTTTTGCGTACAAACCAGCGGAGCAACATATTCATTCTTTTCATTGCACTTTTTTTCTTTGGATTTGGCAACATGTGATAAAAACCTTTTGTTATTTCCATATCAATGTTGTTATAAAAGTAATCTGTTACCCCTTGAAGCATTGACCAAACTTCACCGTTATAATTATGTTCAAATAAGCTTTTTATGCTCTCATTTTCGTTATATAGCTTGTTTAGAATTTTTATAATTTGAACAAAATCACAATCTTTTGAAAATCTGTAATCACAGCCACAAACATTGCTTTTACAATCAAAAGATTTAACATAATCTAATGGTTTGTTTTCCATTAAATTAAAAATATAATTTAGCTTTTCAATAAAAACTTCTCTTTTGCCATAAGCAAACATTGAAGCAATAAACCCTGCAATTTCAATATCCTTTTCGTCATTAAATTTGTGTATAAATTGCACAGGATCATCTTTTATAAAATCTTTAGTTTCGTATTCTAAAATGTATTTATCTAATTGAGCTTTTAACATTCACGTAATCTCTCAAAATAATCGTGTAAAAGTTTAGCGCATTTATCTTCCATAATGCCGCCTTTTACTTTTGCTTCATAGTTCATAGTTTTGCGCATATCAGATTTTGAGCCCAATGCACCATTTAAAAAATCATAAGCACCATAATATATTTTTTCTATTCTTGCTTGAAGAATTGCACTAGCACACATCGGGCATGGTTCAAGGGTAACGTAAATTTCGCATCCTGTTAAACGCCAGTTCTTCAATTTTCGGCATGCTCTTCTAATTGCTAGCATTTCAGCATGATAAATAGCATTTTGCCTTTTTTCCCTTTGATTAACTGCTTTTGAAATAATTTCACCATCTTTTACAATTACAGCACCAATAGGTATATCCTTCCCTGACTTTTTCGCCATTTTAATGGCTTCTTCCATAAATTCAAGCTTCATATGTTTCTTCTTCTTTATAAATAGGCAAAGTTACTTTTACAGAAAATACATTTTCTGGTGTTGATTTCAAATGAACATTTCCATTCATAGCTTCAACCAAACCCTTAACAATATATAAGCCTAAGCCTGTACCTCTTGTTGTTCTTGTTGTTTTATCATCAATTCTAATAAATTTATCAAATAGACTGTGAAGCGTTTGTTTATCAATAAAATCAGCTTGATTTGAAACTTTGATAATTGCTTTATCTTTTTCTACTTTGCCGTCAATCACAATTGGTGTATCTTCGTACGCATATTTATTTGCGTTACCAAGTAAGTTTATAATAACTTGCTCAAGTCTGTCTTTATCAGCGAGAATATCTGGGAAATCGTTTGGAATATTGTTTTGTACTTCACGAGTTTCAATATTTTTAACTGAATAGATAGATGCTTCAATAATACTGTGAATATTAACTTTTTCTGAATTTATATTTAGTTTTGCACCTTCAATATCAGGAATAACAAGCAAGTCTTCAATCATACGTGAAAGACGTTCTGATTGTTGTTTAATTATGTGCAGAGATTTACGTTTTGTTTCTTCATCTATTTCAATATCAGTTCTTAAAAGTCTTGAAGTATAACCACGAATACTTGTTAGTGGTGTTCTAAGTTCGTGGCTTACTGTATCGACAAGGTTAGAACGGAAGCTATCAAGCTGTTTTAATTCTTTATTTTTTTGTTTTAGTTGTTTGTATGAAGCATTAATTTCTTCAATCATGCTGTTGAATTCTTCTGCTAAGAAGATAATTTCTCTTGGAGTAAGCACATTTATAAGTGGTGTAATTGGCTTTTTATAGTTACCACGAGAAACAGCAATAACCCCTTTAAATAACTGTCTAATATTTTGATATAAATAATAACTGTATAAAAGTGTTAGAAAAATTGTAACTGCGGCTGCAACTAAAAATGCTGCAAGAATTTTTAATCTAGCTTTATAAATAGTAGATTTTGTTAATTCTTCGGTTGTGTTTACTATTACAATTAAACCCGTGTCATCCATTTTTAAGTATACACGTGGTTGGTTTTTTATCTCTTCAAATCTTGTTGCAATATCATTTGCAAGATTTTTTGGTAATTGCTTTATACTTTTTTCGAAATCTTCTTCATTATAATTTTGTGAAAATATAAGTTTTTTATTTTCATCTACAATATAAACACGTCTATTTTTTTCATCTTCTAGATTATTGAAGATAGAAGCTTTTAAGTATTTTGTATTGATTTCTGCTTTTATATATTTATCATCGTGAATTTTATCTAAAATCCAAAGCTGTTCTGTTTTAGAGTCAAAAATAGTTCTATCTTCAGTATCAAAATTTTCTTGTTCAGATGGTCTGATAATTTCAAAAGAGTTAAATATGTCAGAATTAATAGCTAAGTCTTTTAAATATGTATCTTGTTTTGTTCTATTTGGAATGTGTTCAAGTGAAATTATAATCTCGTCTAGACGGTGATTGCTTGAATTTATTATAGAAAATATATTATTTTCAACAGTTTTGGCCAAATTTTGAGCAGCGTATCCTAACTCTCTTCTTAATGATTGTTGGCTAACATTATTGATAATAAACCAAGAAATAACAGATGGAACTAACACTCCAATAAGAGATATTATAATAATTTGTTCAACAATTTTTAATCTTTTAAATTTAAATTTCATTATTCTATCTCTTCACCAAATGGTGTTAATTTATATCCAACATTTGTTACTGTATGCAAATATTCTGGAATTTTAGGATTTTGTTCAATTTTCTGTCTTAATCCACCAACATGAACCCTAAGCATTCTAACATCATCATCTGAGTTGTAGCCCCAAACTTCATTTAATAAAACAGCTAGAGTAACAGCATTATTAAAATGCTGTACTAAACAATATAAAATTTCAAATTCAGTTGGTGTAAGTTTAATTCTTTTTCCATCTTTTATTGCTGTTTCTAATGAATCTGGAAATAATTCAATATCACCTATTTTTAAAATTTCTTGTGATGAAGTATTTTGAGTTTTAGTTGATGGACTTCTTCTTACTAAAGCACGTACACGTAAAAGTACTTCTTGAATATCAAAAGGTTTAACAATATAGTCATCAGCGCCCGAGTCAAAACCTTGGGTTTTATCTGTAATTGTACCTTTTGCTGTTAACATTAAAATAGGTACTTCAGCTTTTACTTTACGGATATTTTTACACACATCAAAACCATTCATTTTAGGCATCATTACGTCTAAAAGAATTAAATCATAATTTCCAACAAGTGCCTTTTGAAGTGCTTCTTCACCATCTTTTGCACTATCAACTTCATATCCACTATGAGAAAGGTCGAATTCTAAAAGTTCTCTAATTTCGTTATCATCGTCCGCAATTAAAAGTCGTTGAGCCACTATAAAACCCTCTTTTCTACAAACTTATTATGACATATTCAAGGCATTTTCACAATTTAATGTTATTATAAATTTATGAAAAAATTTATAGGGTATTTCATATTAATTCTTGGCGCAATATCTATGCTTTTGCCTTTTATTTATATGTTTAGTTTATCTTTTATGACAGATAAGCAAATTTTTTCTGGTGGTGTTAGCTTTTTGCCTGAACCATTTACAATTCAGAATTATGAATATGTTGTTAGTAATGTAGATATATTTAAATATTTTTTCAATAGTATGTTTGTTGCAATTGCAACGACAATTGGACAAGTTATAATTTCAGCCATGGCAGGGTATGCATTTGCTCGTTTTGAGTTTAAATGTAAGGAATTCTTGTTTATTTTAATACTTGTTTCTATGATGATTCCGCCACAAGTTAATATTGTTCCATTATTTTTTATAATGAAACAATTTCATTGGATAGATACATATTGGGCATTAATTGTTCCCGGTTTGTTTGGTGGTTTTGGTGTTTTTATGATGCGTCAATGGTTTAAAAGTATGCCCGATGATATGGAATCTTCAGCCAAAATTGATGGATGCAATGTTTTTGAAGTATTTTACAAAATAGCACTTCCACTTGCTATGCCAGCAGTTGCAACATTAGCTATTTTTACATTTATAACAACTTGGAACAGTTTTATGTGGCCTTTAATTGTAACTAATTCTGATGCTATGAGAACATTGCCTTTAGGTTTAGCGAACTTTAAAGGCAGCTTCAGAGAAATAACAGATTGGGGTGCATTAACTGCTTATTCAGTAATATGCTGTATTCCTGTTATTGGTGTATTTTTACTTGGAAGAAAATATTTTATCAACGATATTTTGGGTGGTGGAATTAAAGAATAGTTTAGCCAGCGTGTTTAAAATCGCTTCCGCCGACTATTCTTAGTCTTCTTTCTGTACCTTCGCCAACGCTTTCACTTGATAAATTATGTTGTTCCACAAGTTCGTGTTGAAGTTTTCTAATTTGTTGATTTTGAGGTTGCAATTCTATATTATCAGCACCTTCTAAAATCTTTTGAATAGCAGCTTTTGCCTCATCTAAAGCTCTTTCTGCATCATCATAATAACCTTGAAGAGTCTCACTATCAGTAATATGCAACGCTTCTTTCACAACTTTTTGAACTTGCGACATAGAATTTGAACGTACATAATAAATTGGCAATTTATAATCATTTGCAATACTTAAAATCTTTGTTCCACCTTTTGCAAATGCTTTGTGAACAATTACTATATCAGCATCTTCAATATTTCTTGTGATTTCTGCTTGAAGATTTAAACGTTCTAAAACCTTATCAAGAACAGTTCTACTTACAGCATAAATGTAGATTTTTTTGAAATCTTTTACCTGTTTAACATACTCTTGTCTTGAGAAGCTGAATTTTAGCTTTTGGCTTGCTAAAGTTTCTTCTTCTTCTTTTATTTTTTCTTGAACAACTGTTTCTTCTTCTTTTTCAACCTTATCGTAAACTTGGTCAACTTTTCTTATTTCTGGTCTAATTGGCCAGCCTCTTAATATATAGTCAACCGCCTCTGCTGTATTTTTATAAACAGCTAAAGTATTTCTATCAATAATTTCAATTACAATATCGAATGTTGGCTGCTTTTCTCTTTCAAGAACAGTCTTTTGGCTACCTCTTCTTTTCGCTTCGTCGTCACCTAAAGTAACAGAACTTACACCACCAACTAAGTCAGAAAGAATAGGGTTTTTAATCAAGTTATCTAATGTATTACCATGCGCAGTTGCAATAAGCATAACACCACGTTCAGCAATTGTTCTTGCAGCTTGGGCTTCTTCTTCTGTACCAATTTCGTCAACGACAATAACTTCAGGTGTATGATTCTCAACAGCTTCAATCATGATGTCCTTTTGATAAATTGGCTGAGTAACCTGCATTCTTCTTGCTCTACCAATAGCAGGGTGCGGAGTATCACCATCACCAGCAATTTCGTTTGATGTATCTACAACAACAACTCTTTTGCCTAATTCATCAGCAACAAGTCTTGAGATTTCCCTTAGTTTTGTTGTTTTACCAACACCAGGTCTTCCCAAGAATAATATACTTTTATTTTGTAATACAAAATCTTTTATACAAGCGATAGTTCCTGTTACAACACGTCCGATTCTACAAGTAAGACCAACAACCTTACCTTGTCTATTCCTTATTGCACTAATTCTGTGCAATGTTCCTGGAATACCAGAACGATTGTCGTTTGTAAAGGGCTGAATTCTAGATGTTATATATTCGATGTCCTCATCTACTATATAAGCGTCGCCCAAATAATGCGTTTTACCGTCAGAATGACGAACTTCTCCAACTCTACCTAAATCAAGCACCAATTCAATGGCATCATCTAAATTGTACGGCTTTAGTGCATCTACAATTTTCGGTGGAAGAATTTCAATTAACCTTTTCAGGTCGTTGTGGAATTGAATCTTATCCATTATGTCCCTTTCGCTAATCTACGCGCTCAGGTGATTTTCTAAAAACTCTGCAAGAATTTCGCTGTCTTGAAATTTACAGAATTTCGTTGTCTTGAAATTTCCTTTCTGCTCGCCCAGCCGTGAATCCCGCTATCGCTTCTATTCACTTTTGTGCTCGCTTCTTCGAACTCGCTCGCTTCGCTCGACTTCGTTCTACGGAAATTTCGCTTGTACCCGACTAGGACTTTTGTGACTGCCCTTAATCGGGGCTACCTACATTCATATTATAACACTTTTTTTAATATGTTTCAAAGTAGAATACTATATTTGTAGTAAATAGCCCGTAATGCTAATAAAACAATCACTTAATATTTCTTAATAATGTGAAAAATCTTGTAAATTTTGGTCTTTCAAAAATCTTTTAATATATACAATTCGGAAAAGTAAGTAATAACAATAATTTTAGGAATGTAAGTAAAGGAGAAATACTATGAGCATTGCATTTAAGCCAGTGTCTAATTTTGGTATACAAAATTTAAATTCATTAAACTCTACTCCTGCAATTAATAAAACCTTTAAAGGTGGAATATATGACGATTTTGAATCGAATTATGATTCTTTTGAATTTCAAGAACAAGTAAAAACAGAACCTCCAAAAATTGGAATTTTTAGAATTTTATTTCAACGTCTAACAAAAGAACAAATTGATGCTGTAAACAATGGTGGTGAATTACCAAAAAACGCTAAATTTGTTGAAGACCCAGTAACTGGGCCTAGATTGACATGGAACTTATGTGATTTTACACCTGGCACGCATAAATTGCCAGTTGGCTATGAATTAAAAAGAGATATCTTAGGCTTTACACATTTGGTTAGAGAAGGTACAAAAGCTTGGTATCTAAAAAAAGATTAAACTCATAATCTTATTTATCCTGAACACAGTTTGTTATCATCATAGGGGATTGTCCAATCCTCTTTTTTTTGTGAAAAAATTTTTTTAGAGGTTTTATAATAAAGTAGAGATGATAATTACCCAAATAAATTTAATAAACACGAATATAAAGAAAAATCCTTTTAATAAACAGATAACAGTACCTTTTTTAAAAGAAGGTTTTGATTTGCAAAATAAGGATATAGTTTCATTCGGAAGAAAAAAAACAAAAGAAAAAGTAGACAAAAATAAAATATATAAACAATTAAGAAAAGCTGGTTGTGGTGAAAAAGATACGAATTCTATTATAAACAATGACAAAAAATATAAACATCTTCTTTCTTTAATGGAAAATGCAAAAAATTTTGAAAGAGAAATTACACCAAAAGAAATGGTAGCAATTGTTTCAAATGAATTTGATGATGAACAAACAAAAAGATTTATTTATATATCAGGTGACAATGTTCCAGCTACAAGAAAACTTTCATCAAAAGAAGCGGTTGCGGTAATTAAAAATAAAGTAGATAATGCAAAAATTCAAAGATTTATAGATTTAAAGACTGTTGATGAGGCTGGGAATTCATTACTTTCACGACCATTAACAAATAGTGAAGCCTGTTTAATTTGTAATGAAGATTTTGATGATATTCAAGCTCAAACATATATAAGATTGAACGAATTAAGTTTCTATTTTAGAAAAATTGAATTTATTAAAGATAAAAATAACGTTAAAAGATTTATTGAATTAACAAAAGTAGATGAGCAAGGACAAGGTTTATTATCAAGAGTTCCAACAGATGAAGAAGCCGTAATGCTTACCATAGAAGGATTCGATAATATTCAGTCTCAGCGTATTATTGATTTATTGGATAATAAATTAAATTTCTCACGAGCATTAACATACAATGAATCAAAAGCTATTGTAAAAGGTGAATTAGAAGAAAAAGATGTTCAAACTTTTATAGATACAAAAAGTTATCTTGAAGATAGGAATAGTAAAAGACAATATGATAGAGTGCCTAGTGATAAAGGTATAGTACTAGCTGTAAAACAAAAATTTGATAAACAAAAAATAAATATTTTTTATGAATTAACAAATAAATTTTTTGAAACTGAAGCAACAGCAATGGTTACAGACGGAGAAAAATATTCAAGAATTTTATCTCTTACAAAACCAAAAGAGGGAAGACCTTTAAGTTTATATGAAGCTGGAAGTGCAATAAAAAATGACCTTTCAGATACTGATGTCGAAATATACAAAGATTTAATAGATTCAAAAGTCAAAAATTATGAAGCATTAGCTTTTGTTGGAGATAAAAATAAAACTAAAAAATATTTACAATTTACAAGTAAAGATTTGACCACACTTTCAAGAGCATTAACACCAGATGAAGCGCATCTTTCAATTTCAAAAGAATTTAGCGAAAATAAAATTCAAGAATTAATTAACTTAAAAGATTCTAATCCCGAATTAAAATATGACTACATTGTGACATTATTAGATTTTGTTGAATATAAAAATAATACAAATATTTCAGAGCTTAGCTCAAAGGGAAAAAGAAATTTATTAAAATTATTAGTAAAGCATAACGCAAGTTTATTTAACACAGATATTTCAGCATCTATATATCCGCTTGTGCCAAAAAATCAAAAAGAATATTGTACTTTGCTTCCAGCCCTAACTAAAGCGATAGGTATAAACACTAAACCATTATCAGAACAAGAAAAAGCACATTTTTTTGATGGCATTAAAGGTTTAACAGAGAAAATAAATACAAATTCTGATTTAACTCTGTATCTAGATTTAATTTATCAAGCAGTACCGGAAATAGAATCATCAAATATAATTGAATCTTTGCAAGTAATAGAAGAAATGGGGAAAAATCCTAAATTCAAAGGCTTAGAACAAGAAGATAAAAATATTTTAACTGTTGCAACTTTACTCAAAAGTTTATCAAATAATCCTCAAGAAGCTTCATTTGATGCATTTTATATTATGCAAAGATTTAATTTATCTGAAGATAAACAGTTAAAAATATATGAGCTTATAAAGACTAGCAGATGGAATGAACAACTAGCAAATGCTAAAGATGAAGATGTTGATAAAATAGCTCAAGATATTGCTTTTGAGACAAGACATTCTAATACGTTTGAACTTTCTAAAATTTTATGTGAAGCAGAGCTTAAGGCATATAATAAAATTCAATCATTAGAAGAAATGAAAGATTTAGCAGAGAAAATAGACTTTTATTTGAAAAAATTACAAGAAACTCAAATATTTTTACCTCAGACTAAAATACCAAAAGCATCCGAAATGAAAAACTGTCAAGAATTAACTTCTGATGGTATTACAAATACCGTTTTATACATAAATAGAACAGATAAACCACTTTCAGAATATGGATTTGAAGAAGGAACTACGCTTGAAAATTGGCAAGGTTTAGTACATGGCCTAGATACAGAACAACAATTACAGATTTTCACAACTTTTTCATTGATAGATTCTGAGGCACTGTTAAGTTCATCATATATGAATCCTAGAGAATATAAAGTTTTTAGAAAACAAGGACTTATTTTGGATGTAAATCCAAACGACATTCATGCCGGATATTTTAAAGATTTTGGTTCTGGTTTTAAAAAAGATATTGAAGGGTTAAAACGTCATTATTTGTTTAATGATAAGCAAGAAGTATCAAAATATGAAAGAAACAAATCTCAGTATAGAACTTACATTCCGAATTTAATAAAACGCCAATTAAGTTATTCTGATGATGATTATTTAAAAATAATCAAAAATCTTCAAGGTTGTAAATCAATAACTGATGTTGAATTTAAAAATAAAGAATTTGCCCAAGCTTTATTGAGACTTTTTGAAACTATTCATTTTGGTGAAAGAAAATACAATAGACAATATAATGAAATTTTAATTTCTCGACCAAAAATTCAAGGTGTGTTTTCATATGGGCAAAAATATGAAGATATTCCATTCTTTTTAAGAAAATATGCAAGCGAAAACAATTTTCCAATAATAATTTTTGGAAATAACTAAAGTTTTAATTATTTGTACCGATAGACATATTTACATATAAATTTTAGGAATGTAAGTATGTTTGATAATGTCAATAATGTTTCTTTTGGAAAAGATGAGCCAAAGGAAACTAAAAAATCTTTTTTTCGAAAAACAAATGAAATGCCAAATGATAGTGTTGAATTGAGTAGCGCTAAGCCAAAATCTTCTTTGGCTGAAAAATTGGCTATGAAAATTCTTGAAAAAGTTGCTCATCAAAAAGATGTTATCGAACAGAAGCAAAAAGTGAGTCCAATGCAAATTTATCAAGATATGATAAAAGATGGAATCTCAAAAAGTAGTGCGAAAAAAATAACAGGAGATAGTACATTACTTAAGCAATATCTTCTTTTTACATCAGATGAAAAAGATAAAGATGGAAATCTTATTTCTGGATTAAAAAAACCATTAAAGACAGATGTTGCTGTTAGATTAGTTTCTGATGGAATAGATGAAACTCAAATTAAAAAAGCAGAAATTCTTTTAGATTTTAACATTCCAACATATGAAATCACTAAATTAATTAATAATGAACCATTTATGGCATTAATTAGCGATGAAGTTGATGAAAATGGTGAGCTTTTATCTGGATTACCAAAAGTTCCAACTAGCCACGATATTGATACTTTAAAAGATTATAGTGTTGATAACATTGAAAAATTTAAAAAATTAGTTAGTACAAAAAAAGATGAAACAGGAAAGCTAGCTTCTGGACTTACTAGAGCATTTAAATTTGAGGAAGCTATGGATTTTATTAAAGAAGCCACGGCTTCTGCCTCTCCTCAATTATATATTGATTTGATTGATAATGGTTCATATTCATACAAGGCAAACAAAATAATTTCAGATGACGATTTACAACAAAGATTATACATGCTTTGCGGTGATGAAAGAGCAAAACAAACTTCTCCTTTTTCACAAAAATTTGAATTTTCTGAAGCAATGCAATTAGTTGACGCAAAATTAACTGATGAACAAATTGAAACTTACATAAAAGTACCAAAAGAAAAGCACAACAATGGAATTTTCTATTATGGAAGACATCCTTTAGTTGACTTAGTGAAAAATGGTTTTAAGGAAATAGAATCATTCCAAATGCTCTCTGCTCTAGATTCAGATTATCATTATAGGGATTATACAAGTAATTATTATTCTGTAATTACAGACCCCAAAAGAGTAAAATTATTTTCTTTATTAATAAATACTCAAAAAGATGAAAAAACAGGAAAATATTTATCTGGCTGCATAAGAGAATTAAATGAGAAAGAAGCTACTAAAGTGTGTATTTCTTTAAAATATCCGGATGAACAATTGCCTCAATGTATTCAATTAATAAATTTAGGTGTTTCAGTTGATGATGCTACTGATATTGTTGCAACCAAATACTATAACGAAGAAGAAAGAGATAGGTTTTTAGATTTCATGTCTTTTATTAGTGATGAAAAAGACGAAAATGGCAAATTGAAATCTGGTTTAGAAAAACCATTAAGTATTGAAAATGCAACTTATATAGTTAAACAAAGAATCCCTTATGAACATATTCCATTATTTATTGAAATAGCAAATGACGGTATTAATAAGCATAAAATAGAGTATTTTTTAAAAAAAGAAGATTTTTGTACTCGTTATAAAGAATTAAGAGCAAATACAGAAGATAAAAATTTTACTTTATCACCATCTGAAGCTTATACAATTGTAGAAAATAAAATTGAAGATTCTAAAATTGCTAGATTTGTTGAATTAACAAGAGAAGAAAGTGCATTAGCTTTAGGTTTAAAAAGAGGATTAACCCCTGAAGAAGCAAGTTCTGTTGTAAAAGAAGATATTGCAGTAGAACAAATACCTTTATTTTTAGAAATAATGAGTGATGAAATAGATGAAAATGGAAATTTAAAATCAGGTTTAGAAAATGATATAAGCAGTAAACATGTTGCATCTAGACTTATAAAAAAAGGTTATTCTAAAGAGCAAATAATTAGATTTTCTGAAGTATATTTAATGCGAAAACAGGATAGCTATGATTGTGTTCAAGCTGATGAAGCAGAACTTATAGTTGAAAATAATCTTAATAATGAGGAAGTAGAAAGATATTTATATTTAAGTTCATATCCACATAATCTATTATCTCGTTCAGATAATTATTATGCTCCTAAAACAGAGGAAGAAAAAGAAGAATTTAAAAAACTGGTCTTTTCTATAATAAAAGATTCAGAAAAATTTGAAAGATATAAAAGTTTAACCGATGAAAATAAAATAAATTTGCCATCATTGGTTGCAGTGAGGTTTGTTGCTCCTGAAATATGCAGTGATAATCAAATAGAATTTTATAAACAAATAGATTTACTTTATAGAAATTATGACAATTCATTAATAGCTGTTGATTTTGCAAAAAATAAAGAAAATTATGAAAAATATTGTGATTATACAACAAGTATGAAATTTGATATTAATGGTGAAACAAGACCATTAACAAAAGATGAGGCAGTACATGCTATTTATAATAAAGTGTCAGAAGAAAATATTCCTACATATATAAAATTATTGAATGAAAATAAAGATTTTTATCCAGTAGTCATTGCAAATTTGGTTGAAAAAAATATTACTTCAAGCGAACAAATTAAATTATATAAAGAGATGACAGACTATGGTTCATGGCATCGAGAAAGCAATGAAGAAAAAATTATTGATATTATTTCAAATCCAGAAAAGATTGAAAGATATAAAATAATAACAAGTAGTGAACTTGATAGCCATAGTTTACTATTAAACTCTGTAAATCAAACTTTGAAAAGAAATGACAATGCGAGATTAAAATCTGGCTTAAAAAGGGCTTTAAACAATGAAGAAGCTGTAGGTTTTCTTTCTCCTAAAGTTATTGATAATAAAAGAATTAACGAATATTTAAACATTGTAGATGACGGTGTAAGTAGCTATGACGCTATGACTGTATTTACTAATGATGAAAAATATGAAAAATATTCTATATTAACCAGTAATGATAAGAATATTAATGGCAGTTTAAAATCAGGATTAACAAGGCCTCTAAATCCCAAAGAAGCAGTAGAGGTTATTGAAAATGATTTAGATATCTCTCAAATAGAACTTTATGTAGATTTAGTAAATTCTTCTATTTGGAGGGATGATGCAATCAAATTTGTTAAAAATACAGAATACTTAGAACAGTATAAAGTTTTAACAAATACTGAAAAAGACTCTAATGGTATGTTAAAGTCAGGATTAAAACGTCCTTTAAAGGCAATTGAAGTTTATGAATCAATTAATAATAAATTAGATTTGCAACAAACAAAATTTTTAGTTGAACTTGTTGACGAAGATATTCCAATAAGGGATGTTATTAGCGTTTTAAAAGATGAAAAGAAGTACCAAAAGCTTATACAATATAGTAGTAAAGAAGTTGATGAAACTGGTAAATTAAAAAACAAATTACCAAGACCTCTAACTATGATTGAAGCTTATAAAGTTTCAGATAAAAAGTTAAACACGTCACAAATTTCTAAATATATTGATTTAAGCAAAAATAATTTACCAATTGATACAGCAATTGTATTAGCAAAAGACTTTAGTTTTTTAAGTGGTAAAAGCAATATAAATGAATTATCTTTGCAAGAAAAACGAAAATTCTTAAAGTCCTTAATTTCAAATAACTCTAGTGTATTTGATTTAAAGTTGCCATATGGTGAATTTAAGCTTCTTCCTGCAAATCAAAAAGAATATTGTAAAACTTTAGATAAATTAGCAAAATCAATAGGTATCGATACAAGAACCTTAAATAATGAGCAAAAATCCACTTGTTATGATGGTTTAAAAGAAATAACAAGTGTTATAACTTCTTCAAATATTGATGATTGTGAGATTTCTTTAGATTTTTCAAGGGAAGATTTTCTTCAAGAAACTCAGAGTATCTTATCAAATTTAAGTAGTTTAGAACAAAGAAAAGTTATGGACTATTTTGGTTTTGAAATAAAACATGGCAAACTAATTGGCTATCCAATTAATGTTAATAATGGTGAAAAATTAAAAGAAATAGAAAATAGTGAAACAAAAGCAGTTGTTGAAGAATTAAGACCAATTGTTCAAAGATTTTCTGTAGATAATAAAATTAATATCCCTCAAAATAAAGAATTAGAAAAAACTCTGAATAAAATTTTAGAGGGTTTACCAGAGTTAAAAACACTTGTTGGAAAAGCACAACATGAAACACAAGACTATTCTTTGGATAAGCATACTTTAAAAGTTCTTCAAAATGTTATTAAAAATCCTAATTTTGAAAGTTTATCAGATAATGATAAACGAATAATTACAATTGCTACACTATTTCATGATATAGCAAAAGCAGAGGGCGTTGTTGATAAAGCACATCCAGTTGAATCTGCATTTGATGCTTTTTATATTATTCAGAAATTTAATTTGCCAGAAGATGAACAATTAAAGTTATATCAATTAATAAAAACTCATGATTGGCTAGAAAAATTAAATAAAACTCAAGAAAATTCTGATAAATTAGCAAAAGATATTGCATTTAATATGCGTCATTCAAATACATTTGAATTATCTAAAATTCTTTGTGAAGCTGATTTAAAATCAGTAAAAGCTGATGAATCTTTTTGGACACAATTTAAAGATGCCTTTGTTGAAAAATCTCAAGTTGTTCAAAATTACTTAGATATTTTAGAAAAATCAAAAATAGTTCTTCCTCAAACAAAAATACCTAAAGCATCTGAAATGAAAGATGTTGAAACAAGAACAGCTAATGGAATTACAAATAAAGTGTTGTGCATTGGTCACTGTGATAATGATTTATCACAATATGGTTTTGAGCAAGGAACTACTGTTGAAAATTGGAAAGGCTTGGTTCATGCATTAGATTATGAAACTCAATTAAGAAATTTTGATACATTCTCAATCATAGATTCAGATGCTCTTTTAAGTACATCATATATGAATCCTAAAGAATATCACGTTTTTAGAAAACAAGGTTTAATTTTGGATGTTCATTCAAGTGATATTCATGCTGGTTATTATAGAGATTTTGGTTCTGGATATACAAAAAATTTAGAATTACTACAAAATGATTATTTATTTGGTGGTTCAAGAAAAGAATATAGAACTTTTATTTCTGAATTAATAAAAAATAAACTTGATTTAACTGATGAAAAATATGTAGAACTCTTGAAAAAAATTGAGGGATGTAAATCAATCACTGATGTTGAAAAAATTGATAGTGAATTTGCATCTGTACTTCAAGGCGTGTTCGATGAAATGGATTCTGGAAAACGTAGCTATGGTAGACAATACAACGAAATGCTTGTATCAAGACCAAAAATCCAAGGTGTATTCTCATATGGTCAAAAATACGAAGATATTCCTTTGTTCTTACGTAAATATGCACAAGATAATGATTTACCAATTATAATGTTTGGACATTATCAATAAAAAAAGAGGAGTGATTTTCACTCCTCTTTTTAAATGTTTATCTTTCTAATTAAGCATTAGCGCCAGCTTTAGAAATGATTTCTTCTTGAACGTTTGTAGGAACTTGTTCATATTTCAAGAATTCCATAGAGAATGTACCTCTACCTTGAGTATTTGAACGTAAGTCTGTAGCGTAACCGAACATGTTACCTAGAGGTACTGTTGCTCTAACAATTACGTTACCTGTGTTTCCTAAAGGTTCTTGACCTTCGATACGTCCACGACGTCTTGAAATATCACCGATGATTGTACCTGTGTATTCATCTGGAATTTCGATTTCAACTTTCATCATTGGTTCTAAGATACAAGGTCTAGATTTTTTACATCCATCTTTAATAGCCATAGAACCAGCGATTTTGAACGCCATTTCTGAAGAGTCAACATCGTGGTATGAACCATCATAAAGTTCAACTTTAACGTCGATCATTGGGTAACCAGCTAAGATACCACCTTCAAGAGCTTCTTCCATACCTTTTCTAGCAGGCTCGATGTATTCTTTCGGAATAGCACCACCAACGATTTTGTTTTCGAATACGAAACCTTCGTTTTCGCCAGCTGGAGAAATTCTAATTTTAACGTGACCGTATTGACCTTTAC
>JAFQNF010000050.1 GCA_017396025.1 bacterium | reverse complement strand
ACAGTTAACTTCAACAATAGCACCAACACCATTTTCAATATATGTAGCAACTACACCTTCAGCAGCGATTCTGTTTTGTTTTTTATCAGCAGAAGCAATACCTTTTTGTCTTAAAAATTCCATTGCTTTTTCCATATCGCCTTCACATTGTTCAAGAGCTTTTTTAGAGTCCATAAAGCCTGCGCCTGTTTTTTCTCTAAGTTCTTTAACCATTGCAGCTGTGATTGTCATATTTTAATATCCTTTCAATTTATTAAAGAGAGATACTCTCGCCGAAACAAGAATATCTCTTTTCAGTTATTATTCTTCAACTTCTACTTCTTCAGTTTCAGCTTTTACTTCTTCAGCTACACCAGCATCTTCAGCTTTGATAGCTTGTACTTTAGACATTTGGTTAGCTTTGTTTTCTCTTAATTGTTTACCTTCTAATACAGCATCAGCTAATTTAGAGCAAACTAATTTGATTGATCTGATAGCATCGTCGTTACCTGGAACAATGTAATCAATACCATCTGGATCAGCATTTGTATCAGCTAAACAAATAACAGGAATGTTCAATTTGTTAGCTTCAGCAATAGCAATTGCTTCTTTCTTTTGGTCAATAACAACTAATAAATCAGGCATACCTCTCATTTCTTTGATACCGCCTAATGTTTTTGTCAATTTACCTAATTTTCTCATCATTTGAGCAATTTCTTTTTTAGGTAATTTTTCAATTTGACCTGAATTAGAGAATTCTTCGATTTCTCTTAATTTGTTAACTCTTCCTCTGATTGTTTCAAAGTTAGTTAGCATACCGCCTAACCATCTTCTGTTAACATAGTAAGCACCTGCTCTTGTAGCTTCTTCTGCAACTACATCAACTGCTTGCTATTTAGTACCAACGAATACAACGTTTTTACCTTTTGCAGCGCAATCTCTAACTGCAGCATATGCTTCATCTAATTTTTCTGATGTTTTTCTTAAGTCTAATACATAGATACCATTTCTTGCACCATAAATATATGGTTTCATTTTTGGGTTCCATCTTTGTGTTTGGTGTCCGAAGTGTACACCTGCGTCAAGTAATTCAATCATTGATGCTACTGGCATCGGTCTTTCTCCTTTTTTCTTGTAACCTATGAATTGCTTTCCCATCTTCAACTTGAAGACTAAGTCGTTATTACTGTTCCGTAATCTAACCTATCGGATTCACAACTCAATAAACATGTTATTACAAACAAAAAAAAAGTAAAAACTTTCTTTCAATATAGAATACTAGCCTTTACATAAGTTAAAGAAGAATATTTTTAGATTATCCTTTGAACTATAATCAGAAAAAGCAAAAAGCTGGGGAAAGGGATAAAATGAAAAAATTTATTAAAATAACAGGTATTACAATAATTTCTATACTTGTATTACTTTACGTTGCATTTTTATTTGTACTACCAAATGCATTAGACTTAAACAAATTTAAACCAGACATACAAAAAATCGTTAAAGAACAAACAAATTTAACTTTAGATTTCGACAATGCAAAAATATCTGTTACACCCCTTCTTTCTGCCGGATTAAAGGCTGAAAATATAAAAATAAAGCTTCCGGATGAATCGGAATTACTAGGTGCAGATTCTTTTACAGGAAGAATTGCCCTACCAAGCCTATTATTATTAACAGTTAAGGTTTCTACAGCAGAAGTTGTTAATCCAACAATCAATGTAGACATAATCGACGGAAAAGCCTTTAAGGCCGTTCAAGCATTTGAAGAAGTTTTAAACACAAAAGAAGAAAAAATAGAAGAAACACTTCAAACAGCACAAAAACCATTAATTGATCCAGCATCAATAAAAATACTAGTCCCAGCAATAAAAATACATAACTATAAAGCGTTCATAAATGACTTAAAAACAGATGAGTTCCTTAAATTACAGGGTAATGAACTTGTTTTAGGTTACAATAATGGAAAAACTGTTTCTTTTAAAACAGATGCAGAACTATTTATTAATGAAGCAAAAAATATAACAGCTTTTATTGATATTGATACATTTCTTCCACAACAAAGCAAACTTGATAAAGAAGATGATAAAGCTCAAAGAGTTGAAATTCCTTTTATCAACCCAGTTGCAATGTACAAGTCATATGATTTAAAGGCGAATATTGACTCTAAAATAAAAGTAAGAAATAAAAACAACAAAATTATTTCAAAAGGTTACTTTAATATCGATAATTTCACAATTAAACTTGATGGTCTACAACTTCCAGAAAGCAAACTTCATTTAACATCAAGAGGAACAAAAATAAATCTAGACACAGATTTATTCATAACTGACAAAGAAAAACGTTCGATTTTAGGGATGTTGAATTATGGTAAAAAACCTGCTTCTGACATAAAAATAACATCAAATGAAATTCAATTAGAAAATGTTTTAACTCTAATAAAGGCAGCTCTAAATTCTTTACATATCAAACACGAATTGCATCAAGTTCATGGTAGTGGTCATTTTTCAATTGACACTTACGTAAAAACTAATTTCAAAAAATTGATTTCTAATGGAAATATCACAATAAACGATTGTATCGTAAAAAATACAGCTCAAAAAGCACAATTGGCAAAAATAAATTCAATAATTTCACTAGATAACAACATGTTGAAATTTATTGATACATACTTAGAATTAGCAGAAACATCTTTTAAAATAGATGGTTCAATTGATGAAAAATCAGTTGCAGATATTAAGATAATTATGGAAAAAATGCCATTATCAAAAGTATTCACAATGTTTCTACCACAAGAAATAAATGACGTTTATACTGTTAATAATGGTTCTATTGATATGACAGCAACACTAAAAGGCGAACTAAAAAAAGCAATTGCAGACTTAAATATCTCTTTGCAGAACCTTTCATTAACAGACAAAGTTAACAAAATAAATTACATTAATAATATTTTGTTAGCAGAGTTTACAAGTGACTTCAAAAAATTCACAGGCAATATTAAAAACTCAGATTTCAAATTATCTATGAATGGTGCAACTATTGATTGTGAAAAATTCGCACTAACAGTCGGCGATAAGGACATAACAGTTGAACCTTCTGAAATAAAAATAAATAATTCATCAGCAGTAAAAATTGCTGGCGATATTAAAAATTATATTAAAAATCCAGTATTCAACTTTAATGTTAATGGTGATATCGTAACTAACGACCTAAAACAATTATTAGGTAAAGACCTAGAAGTATTTATTAGCAACAAAGGAACAATTCCTCTATACCTAAATATAGAAGGAGATAGCAAAAAACAAACTTTAACAGCTGATATACAAGCAAATAAAGATAACTTTATCACTCCAATTACAATCAAAAATATAGAAAATAAAAATACTATTTTAAAAGCTGTTGTAGATTTCAAAGGCGACAGATTAAAAATAAAAGATACCGGTTTCTACATTAAAAATATTTCAAAAGATCCGGAAAACCCAGAAAAAGAAATTATATCTTATGAAGAAATTGTAGGTGTTGATGGAACAATAACAAAACTAAATACAAATAATCCAAACATCAACTTAATAAAAGTAAAAATGCCTTCTGAGTTAAAAGCATCAATTGTGGCATTCCCACAATCAAGCTTAAACGCGCTAGGTCATATGTTTGTATTTGGCGATTTAAAAGCCCCAAGAATTCGTGGAGAGTTCGACATTTGGAACCTATCAATTCCAGAATTAATGTTAACAATGGATAGACTTGCGTCTAAATTTGAAAGCAAAGATTTAGATATAGACATAAAAAATGTCGTTGCAAATGGTTCTGATTTCAACATTATAATTAATGCTGATTTAAACCCTTCTAAATATTTTACAATTAAAAATCTAAATTTAGTTTCCAATTTAACTGATGCTGACAAATTAATTCAAATTACAGAAGCATTAAATAAATATATGCCACCAGCAAACCCAACTGCTCAACCAGCAGATATTCCTGTTATGGTTAAAGCTGGAACAATTGATATCAAACATATCAAAACAGGCGCAATGAATTTATACAATACAACAGGCAAAATATCATTATTAAATAATGTATTTTACATTAACAACCTTCTATCATCAGCTTGGGAAGGTAAGTTAAAAGGTGATGTTTCTATGAACCTTGTAACTTCAGAAATAAAAGCTAAAGTTGATGGTAACAATTTAGACGTAGAAAAAACTCTTTTAGAAGCAGCAGCAATGAAAGACACTTTAACAGGAACAATGGATTTCAAAGCTGACCTAGGTTTAAAAGGTGCTACTTATGAAGAACAAATGAAAACCTTAAAAGGCAAGGTTGACTTTGAAATGAAAAATGGTTCTCTTGGACCATTCGGTAAATTGGAAAACTTAATTATGGCAGAAAACATACGTGAATCAGCTTTCTTCCAATCAACTATAGGAGCAGTACTAAACTCACTATTATCATTTGACACAACAAAATATGATTCTTTAACAGGTCATTTAACATTTAACAACGGAATAACTCAAATTAATCCAATTACAACACGCGGTGATGTTATGGCTACATATATCTTTGGAGATTTTGACTTATTACAAAACAAAATCGATATAAAACTAAGAGGAAGATTAGGTTCACAAGTTTCAGAATCAATGGGACCACTAGCTTTAATAAACCCTGTTAACCTTATTAAAGCAACTCCTGGTATGAGTTTGGTAATGGGTAAAATATTCTTCTTATTTACAGAAGTTGTAACAGAAACAGAGTTTGCACAAATTCCTGCACTAACAAAAGATATAGACGACAACAATGCAACAAAATTCCAAGTTGTTGTAAGAGGTGATGTTGCAAAACCACTAACACTAGTAAAATCATTCAAATGGCTAGCACTTCAATCTGATATAGATAAAGCACAAAGCCATGTTAGCTTGGTTCCTTCAAATACAAAAATTCCAGAAGAATATCTGAATATTCCAGAATTAAACAAAGAAGAAATCAAAACACAAGTAAAAGAAGCAGCTAAAAAGCAAATAGAAACAAGCATTAACAATGCAATGACAGAAGAAACAAAACAACAAATACAACAAACGCAAGAAGCTGCTACAAAGATAAAAAACATTTTGTCAAATAAAGAATCAATAAAAAGTTCTTTAAAAGAAAGAGCACAACAAGCTAAACAAAATGCACTAAATCAATTAAAACAAGATTTACAATCCACGATAACACCGCAACAAGATAATCAAGAAACAACAAACTAGAAAAAGGGCTATTAATATAGCCCTTTTTATTTTAATTAAACAAAAAAAATGATATACTATGCTTGTTATTAGTTTTATAGAAAGGATCGTTATGGAATTTTGGATGATATACATAATTGTTGCAGTAATTGCCATAATTATTGAAATTTTAGTACCAACGATGTTCTGTATAAATTTCGCCTTTGGAGGTATTATAACAGCTATAATATCAATATTTTGGGGAAATACAGCTTCATTAATTATCACCTTTATCGCAATTTCTCTAATATCTATCATTCTTATTAAACCACTATTGACAAAAATGATTAACAAAGATAGCAAAGCAGACTTTAACTCACAATATATTGGTAAAATTGTAAAATGCATTGAGCCAATTAGCATGACAAAGGGTGCAATTACAATATATGATGAAAGATGGGAAGCTAGAACAGAGTTTGATTGTGAAGAAATTTCTGTTGGCACAGATGTAAAAATCATAAAAAATGACAGTTTAATATTATTTGTAGAAAAAATATAAGGAGTTCAAATGGTAGTTTTTCTTTTATCTATAATTATTTTAGCAGCATTAATAGCCTGCACAAGTCTTATCATTGTTCAACAACAAGAAGCTGTTATTATCGAACGTTTAGGCAAATATAACAAAACATTAGGTGCCGGTCCACATTTGATAGTACCAATTATTGATGCACCAAGAGCTTTTCCTAGAATAGTAAAAGTTAGAGGTATTGATGGAAGAATATATGCAGAACAAAGATATTCAAAAAGAATTGATCTACGAGAAACAGTATATGACTTCCCTAGACAAAACGTAATTACAAAAGATAACGTAACAATCAGTATTAACGCTTTATTATATTTTCAAATTATCAACGCAAGAGAAGCTGTATATGCTATTGAAAACTTACCAGAGGCTATTGAGAAATTAACCCAAACAAACTTAAGAAACCTTGTTGGACAATTAGCATTAGATGAAACTTTAGTTTCTCGTGATATTATCAACGATAAATTAAGAGAAATCTTAGACAAAGCAACTGACAAATGGGGCGTTAAAGTTAACCGTGTAGAACTTCAAGATATTGTTCCACCTGCTTCAATCCAAAATGCTATGGAAAAAGAAAAGAAAGCAGAACAAGATAGACGTGCTACAATTCTTGAAGCTGAAGGTATCAAAAAAGCCGCTGTATTAACTGCAGAAGGTGAAAAAATGGCTGCTATCAATAAAGCAGAAGGTGAAAAGCAAGCAGAAATTTTAAGAGCAGAAGGTATAGCTCAAGCGAGAATTATTGAAGCTGATGCAGAAAGAGAAGCAATCCAAAGAATTATTGGTGCTTTGGCAGACAAAGGAAAACCGGATCAATACTTAATTGCAATGAAATATTTAGAAACTCTTTCTAATATCACATCTGGAGAAAATAACAAAGTTGTTTATATGCCATATGAAGCAACTGGCATCTTAAGTTCTGTAGATGGTATTAAACAAATGTTTGATAAACAATAAACACAAAATGTCAGAAAAAAGAGGAGCTATTTCGCTCCTCTTTTTTATATACATTAAATTCTAAACGTAGTTGATAATTTAATTCTTTGCTTAATTGTTTCTGTATTTGTATATTGATTAGATGCATTAATTTCAAATTCAAAATTTCTAGTGCTATTCTTAGGCTTATATGTTAATGCCAACTCATCCTGCATAGAATCTTGCGTTACATTCCTAATAAATCTTGTTTTTATAGATACAGAATCTGTTAACTGTAATTCTGGAACGAAATATAAGCTAGTATCATATTCAAGAGCATTAGATAATTTACTTTTACCAACTTGGGCATTTAACTTTAATCTTCTATATGTATACTCTGCAAAAGCCCCACCAGTTGTCTTATTATCTTCAATTGCTTCATTAGCAAAATAGGCACCACCAAGAACAAAACTACCCGCATTTTTTGGCAAGAATATTGAATCTGTTGCCAAAATAGCGCCACCAGATGACGAATGATTATATGAAGCAGAAAAAGAACCCACTGACAAATTCAACCCTTCACCCTTGTATGAAATAACAGAACCAGTATTGTACATAGATTCATTTGCTCTTACAAATAATACTGATGGTCCAAGCGAGTTGAACAAATATGTTTGTCCTATTGTTGCAGATAAATCCGGAGTTACCTGCGCAGATATACTTGAAGAATTAACAACCCCTGGAATTGGCGCTAGTTTTTTGGAAGTGTGTACAAAAGCTTGTGTAAAAAGCTTAGAACCATACCAATACATGTTTTCTGTTTTTATGTTCTGTTCAATACTATACTGGGTCTCATTAATTTTTAACTTAAAAACTCTTTCATTATTAACAACATCTAATGCATCATCATCTATCTCATCAAGCTTAAGTTCAATTGCATTTTCCTCATATCTTTGAGCAACATTTTTTATTGCTTCTTCTTCAAAAGAATTGTCAGAAGAAGTATTATTTATCTCATCAATATTTTCATCTCGCTCGTTGATTTCAAGCGTTTCAATATATCTACCCAAATCCATAAAGCTTTGGTTTTTAGAATCTAATTTATCACTACAGTCAGCATGTAGCGTATTCAAAGATACAAAAAATATAAAAAACCACAAAAACTTTTTCATATTACAATTTTGAACGAAAAAAATGATAAAGTCTATCGACTAAATAAATAAGATTTGACATTTTTTTTAATTGGTATTTCAATAGAAGAAGCGAAAAGTATACTTCTTCGGTATAAAATATATACATTATTAAGAAATGTAACAACAGATTTAAAATCTCTACTTCCGCCACCAGTATTGAGTTTTAACCATTTTACACAAAGGCAAAAACAAAAAAATAGTATATATTTTTAAAAAGACTAGCAAAAAATTTTCGTAACAGGGTTTAAAACATATTGCAAGTAAACACGCAGAGGAAAAATTAAATATGGCTGAGATTAATAATAATATTCCAAATTTCGGAATTAACGGTAAAAAAGTAGAAAACAATAAATTAAATAAAGAATTACAACCACAAACTCAAGTTAAAGAAGATGGACTTGAGCAAAAGTATGTTCCAGATACTGGGGTTTTGGGTCGTTCTCAAGTTAAATCTGCAAAAGGTGGCGATATCACAAAAAGTGTTGATGATGCAATAAAAATGGTAAAAGAGCATCCAGCTTTAGTTGAAGCTGGCGAAGTCGTTTTTGACAGTATTTATGAACAATTTTTAGCTGATGGTCTAAGCGAAGCAGATGCGTACGCTCAAGCATCTTTAGCTGTTGATGAATTTTGCCAAATCGCATTGGCACATTAATATTAAATCTATTGCTTACTTCTTCGTATAGTGTTAATATTAAGTTCGATATATAGTTATTGAGATTGACAAATGGAAGATAAAAAAGTGGTGGAAGCTAAGGATAGAATTATTCTTGCTCTTGATGTTGATACTATTGAAGAAGTTGAAAAGTATGTAGGTTTATTGAAAGATTACGTTGGTTATTTCAAAGTTGGTCTTCAATTATTTACATCTTGCGGTTTTGAAGCAGTAGAAGTTATTAAAAAGAATGGTGGTAAGGTATATTTTGACGGTAAGTTCCAAGATATACCAAATACTATTGCACAAACAAGTATTAACCTTATGAAAAGAGGTGTTGATTTTTTCAATATAAGTGCTACTGGTGGTTCTAAAATGATGGCAAATACCATTAATGCTTGTAACACATATGCAAAAAAGAACGAAATTGACCCTCCAATGATACTTGCCGTCACTTTATTATCAAGTTTTGGACAAAAAACATTAACAAATGAACTTGGCGTAGAAATGAATATTTCTAGTTATGTTCTAAAATTAGCAAGAGTTGCAAAAGAAGCAGGTATTGCTGGTGTAGTTGCACCTGATACAGATGCATCACAAATCAAAAAAGAATTAGGTAATGACTTTATTGTTGTTTGTCCTGCCGTTCGTCCAACTTGGGCAATTGTTAATGATCAAATCCGAATTGTAACACCATCTGATGCTATAAAAGCTGGTGCCGATTACATTGTAATTGGTCGTCCAATAACACATGCTCAAGACCCTGTAGAGGCTGCAAAATTGATTATTGCAGAAATTGAAGAAGCATATAAAGATATTGAGGAATAGTATGAAAATTTGTGTCCCAAAGGAAATAAAAACAAAAGAAGACCGTGTTGCTTTAACACCACAAGGCGCTCAAGTCTTGGTCAAAAATGGACACAAAGTTTACGTTCAAAAATCAGCAGGTATTGGCAGTGGTTTTTTAGATGAAGAATATAAAAATGCTGGTGCTATTCTAGTAGATACAGCAGAAGAAATTTATGAAAATGCTGAAATTATTGTTAAAGTTAAAGAACCACAACCATCAGAATATAAACTATTAAAGAAAAATCAAATTCTATTTACATATTTACACCTTGCTATAGAAAAAAGTTTAACAAAAGAATTAATCAGCAAAAAAGTAACATCAGTCGCGTACGAAACAATTCAAAAACCAGACGGAACACTACCACTTTTACTTCCAATGAGTGAAGTTGCTGGCAAAATGTCCATTCAAATTGCAGCAAATTTATTAGAAAATAGAAATCAAGGTGCTGGTATCCTTCTTGGTGGCATTGCAGGTGTTCCAGCAGGAAAAGTTTTAATTGTTGGAGCTGGTAATGTTGGTTTTAATGCTGCAAAAATCGCTGTTGGAATGGGAGCAAATGTTAGTATTGTTGATATTGATACAGACAAATTAAGGGCGGTTGATAATGCATTTGGCTCTAAGATAAAAACATATGTTTCTAGTGAATCCATTATAAAAGAGTTAATAAAAGATGCAGATGTATTGATTGGTGCAGTTTTAATTCCTGGTCACAAAGCACCTAGAATTATTACAGAAGAAATGGTTAAACTAATGAAAAAGGGTTCTGTAATTGTCGATGTTTCAATCGACCAAGGTGGTATAGTTGAAACAATTGACAGAATTACAACTCATGAAAACCCTTCTTTCGAAAAACACGGAGTAATTCACTATAGTGTTGCAAATATTCCTGGTAGTGTTGCTAGAACATCCACAATTGCATTAACAAATGAAACCATAAAGTATTTATTAAATATCGCAAATGAGGGGCTTGTCGAAGCCATAAAAGCAGATTCTTCATTAGCATGTGGAATTAATACCTTTAATGGTCATTTAACAAATAAAGGCGTTGCAGAGGCTTTAAACTTAGAATACGTTGAACTTACTAGTCTAATTGGTTTTTAGGTATAGCATCACAACACATTTGACAACTTGTAAAAATTTTAGATGCAGATAAATTCTTTCTAAAACACTTAAATTTAGGTGTGTTTATGGCGTCTTTTAATTTCATTTCTTTCAAATCTGCTACTTTATATGACAAACAAGGATATATAAAACCTTCTGGTGTTATATAAATACTTGTCATTGGTATGTTACAAGAGTTATACAGTTCTGTTACTGGTTTATCACCAGCATTGAAAAATTTTTCTATTTTATCTATGTCGCCAGTTGGATTAAATCTTGGAGCATATCTTAAAATAGTTTTGGTTGTTTTAGAAATACTTTCTAATTCTTTGTATATTTCTTTAAAATGTTCCATATCAAAATATGGCTCAACCGGATATGTTTCCTTATAGAATTCTTCTCCAAATGTTTCCCATAATTTAGAGTTTTGTCTTAAAGTTTGCTTTCTAAGAAATGTCAAACAGAAAAACTGAGCATTTAATCTTATTGCTTCTTTGTACAACTTAGGTATATCATCAAGATTATGTTCTAACACACACGTCTTAATGTCCAACATCGGATTTTTCTTCCCAGCTCTTTTTGAATTAAATAATTCAAGATTACTTATTACGGTATCCCACAAACCATTGAAATTACGATTAACATCATGATTTTTACCATAACCATCTAAAGAAACCGAAAGCAATAAGAGCTTATTTTTTATCAAAGAATCAATCAAATCTTCTTTTAAGGCCAAGCCATTAGAAAGCAAGGTAACTTTTCTAAATTTTTCAGAAGCTTTTTCATATATTTTTTCAAAATCTTTTTTTAAAATTACTTCGCCAGCAACTAGTGAAATAAGAGAAAATGGGGGAATCTGATCAATTATATCAAACCACTGCTGCGTTGTTAATTCTTCTTTCTGTCTTGGTTCTTCTATGTAGCAAAATGGACATCTAAGATTACAATTATAAGTAAGTTCTAATATATATCGCATTGGCATCTTTATTTCACCAGTCTTTTGTGAAAAAGAATATTTTGCATATGCCTGTCTTATGTAATCAAATAAAAAACCTAATTCCATGAACTAACCTCTTACTCAATAATACACAAAAAAATAATTATTAACAATTTGTAATGTATGTAAAAAAGGAGGGCAATTTTTAAGAATAAAATTTTTTTATATAAATACAATGGGGAAATAGATTTAAACAGGGGATGTTTTATTATGGCTGTTGGAGCAAGAGATAAAATTGACAGAGAACTTGTTAGGAAATATTCTAAATTAAAAATGGATAATCCTGAGACAACGAAATTAGTTGATTCTCAGAAAATGTTGGCAGCTATGAATGATTATGCAATGATGCATAGGCAGATGATAGAGGTCAATAGTAAATTGAAAGATATATGTAATGATGTGACCTCCAAGTCCGTCGTTTACCTGAGACTGAACTTTAATCCGCCACGTGCGAGAAGATAAATGTAAAAATTCTAAAAAATTCCAAACTCTTTTTCCAAAAAGGTTGACTTTTACATTACAATGTAATGTGTTAGTTAACCTTTTTGTATTGGAAGAAAAAAATGAAAAATATAGTTTTAGCATCTACATCACCAAGAAGACAGGAATTATTAGAAAATGTCGGATTGGTTTTTGATATTATTGCACCCGACTATGACGAAAATATCTTAAATAAATCATTTAGCTATGAATTAATAGAAGATATCGCAGGAAAGAAAGGTGAATCAGTTGCAAATAAATGCAACTTTCCTGCTTTAATTATTAGTGCAGATACAGTTGTCATCTTTAATAATATTGTATTAGGAAAGCCTCGTGACTTTGATGACGCGCTAAAAATGCTAAGAATGCTAAATGGGCAAACACATAAAGTTGTAACCGCAGTTTGTATTATTGATAATGAAAAAAATAAAAAAATCATTAAATCAGAAACAAGCGAAGTTACATTTAACCTATTAAGTGATGATGATTTAAAAAATTACATATATGATTTCCAACCTTATGACAAGGCAGGTTCATATGGAATACAAGAACTTCCAGAAAAATTCATTAGAGAAATAAAAGGTGAATACGATAATATAGTCGGATTTCCGATAAAAACTGTAATAAAACTTATGGCAGAAATTTCAAATAGTTAAATTTGGTGTAAAATAATTTTATAAGGAGTTAAGAAGGAGAGTAAGATGGACGCAGTTCAGTTAGTAAAAGAAAAAATTAGAAATATTAAAGATTTTCCAATAGAGGGAATTATTTTTAGAGATATTACAACTGCTGTAAAAGATAAAGAAGCCTTAAAGGCAATGATAGACTTCTTAACAGAAAAATTCAAAAACCAAGGCATTGATTATGTTGCTGTAGTAGAATCAAGAGGCTTCGTTTTTGGTTCTGCGTTAGCATACAATATTGGTGCTGGTTGTATTTTAGTTAGAAAACCAGGGAAATTACCTGCAGAAACAATTTGCGAGGAATACGCACTTGAATACGGTACAGATAAGTTAGAAATTCACAAAGATGCAATTGAAGCGGGTAAAAAAGTAATTGTTATTGATGATTTATTAGCAACAGGCGGAACGGTTAGCGCTGCTTGCAAATTATTAAAGAAAACTGGCGCTGACGTTAAAGCTGCTGCCTTTATTATAGAATTACAAGATTTACAAGGAAGAAAAAACTTACCTCAAGATGTTGAAGTTGTTTCAATGATTACTTACTAAATTTGGTTAGAGTTTAATGGGTGACGAGAATAAACAGTTTGAAGCCAGTCAACAGAAGCTTCAAAAAGCAAGAAAAGAAGGCCAAGTAGTTAAGTCAAAAGATTTTTCTACTGCTTTGGCTTTACTTGTTATGTTTATTGTTATACTTAAACTTTCACCTTTTATTTGGGACCAAATTTCAATTCTATTTATATACCTGTATGATAAAATTCCAGATAAACATCTTGCAGATATAGGCTATACGCATTTAATGGTTGCCATTTTTCAACCAGCACTTCTAATTATCGGGCCAATTCTTATTATGGCTGCGTTCATAGCGATTTTAGGCGATTTTATTCAAGTTGGACCACTTGTAACCACAAAACCACTTGAACCCAAACTAGATAAATTAAATCCATCAAAATATTTTAAAAACTTAATGTCGCCAAAAACCGCATTTGAGCTTGTAAAAAACATTGTAAAAGTAGCCATTTTAGGGATAATTGGTTGGATGGTTTATATGAACCATTTAGAAACAATTATTGGGCTTGCTGGTATTGAAAATAGTTTTGCTATTCTTAATGAATTTGGCTCATTGGTTATAGATTTCGTAATTAAAGCATGCATTGCATTCTTAATTATCGCAGCAGCCGATTACGGTATGGTTCGTTGGAAGTTTTTACAAGACCAAAAAATGTCCTTTAAAGAGTTAAAAGATGAATATAAGAACTCTGAAGGCGACCCACACGTTAAAGCAGCATTAAGACAAAGACGTCAGCAAATGTTACAGCAAAAAATGATGGATTCTGTTCCTGATGCTGATTTTGTAGTTACAAATCCAACGCACATTGCCTGTGCATTAAAATATGACGCAGAAAAAATGGAATCACCTAAATTATTAGCAAAAGGTACAGAATTATTTGCAAAGAAAATAATTGATATAGCAAGAGAACACGGCGTTCCAGTAATAGAAAATCCACCAGTTGCCAGAGCTATATTCAGGATGGTAGAAGTTAATGCTACAATACCACCAGAATTATACAAAGCTGTAGCCGAAATTTTGATTTTTGTATATAATTTGCGAAATCCGCAAAAAAGTAGTAAAATATGATAGAAGACAATAGATTACAAAAATGCACGTAAAGATAAAAGATTACATTGAAATAATCGAAAAGGTAGCAAAGGTAGAGCATAAACGTATTCCTAGCCATATGGTGGATTACGATGAACTTGTAAGTATTGGTATTATTGCAATTCAAGTAATGATAAAAGATAAAACCGAAGAACAACTTGCAAGATATAATAATGCGTATATTGCTACTGCTGTTCGTTGGGCAATTAGAAACGAATTAAGAAATAGATATAAATGGTACTCTTTAAAACACACTAATGTTGATAAAGAAGATGCTGAAGCAGCTAGCACAGATGATTCTGGAGAAACAACAGTAACACCAGGCAAGGTTAGAGAAGCCATCTATGAAACTATCTTATCTATTGATAGTTTAGCAGCCGCAGCGTCTGATAACGATTCACCGTTTGATTTTATTAAAGATCCATCAGCTCTTCCAGATGAAAAAGCAGAAATTTCTGAACTTGGTAGAGTAATTCGTGAAGCTATTGCAAAACTTCCACAAAAAGAAAGAACCATTATTGAGTATAGATTTTACCGTAATATGCAGGTTAAAGAAATTGCCGAGCAAATTGGACTTTCTTCTTCGAGAATTACAAGAATCATCCAATCATCATTAAATACGGTTAGAGAATATTTGAATAAAAAAGACCATTACGATTATTAGTGATGAAAATTCAAAATATATTTTTAATTATAGCTTTTATTGTATGCTCAATATTATTAGTTATTGTTCCACCATTTGTATTTGTACCTGATGAAAAGGTTCATTTTGTCAGAGCATATGCATTATCCGACGGAATCTTTATCCCAAAAAAGGATATAAATAATGAGTTTATCGTAAAAATTCCAAAATCAGTTTCTGATTTCGATGAACAATTTAACCAATTAAATGACAATAAAACGAGTTTTAACAAATATATAAAAAATTATTTGTTTTTAAAATATGATTCATCAAAAAAAACAGATGCAAAACTTAACGCAACAACAAGCTATTCGCCTGTTTGCTATATAACGCAAACTATAGGAATTATGTTTGCTAAAATGTTTTCAAATAGTATAAATTATTTGTTCTTTTTTGGAAGATTTTTTAATTTTATTGCGTATATTTTTTTATTATATTTTTCAATAAAGAATGTTCCAAAATACAAAATGCTAGTATTTTTAATTGGATTAATACCAATGAATCTTCTTCTAGCTACTTCTTTTTCTCCTGACGGAATGCTGATTGGAGTTAGCATTTTATTCATGTCATTAATACTAAAATATTTATCAATAGAAAAACAAAATATAAGAAAAGGAGAAATATCCTTATTATCCTTTTTATCGGCAATATTAGCGTTAATAAAGTATAACGTATTGCTGCCATTTTTTATTTTTCTTGTTCCTAAAGAAAAATTTGGCGAGAAATATTTCTTTAAAATATTTTTAATATTATTTCCAGCAATGATTTTAACTTTGTTTTGGACATTAAACATACCTTTTGTACCATCAGAAAAAGCTGGTGAAAACCTTATGCCCTATGAACAATTGATATACATTATCCAACACCCAGTTGTTTTTACAAGTTTAATTTTTGAACATTTATCTGATTTTTACAAACTTTGTATATCATTTTTTGGTTTTGCGACATACACATTTGTTATTCTTCCATTTTCTTTTTATCTTGTTTATTTATTTTTACTATTTATAAGTCCAGTAATTGAAAATAGAGAAAATACAACAAAATATAATATTAATGGCAATAAAAAAACATTTTGGGGCTTATTAATTATTTCTTATATTGTTTCAATTTATATTGTGATTTATTTAACATTTAATAATTATGGGCAAACAACAATTCTTGGTATCCAAGCCAGATATTTTCTTCCAATTGCGCTACCATTTTTTGCATTTATTTCAACAATACTACCAACTATACGTCTAAGTTCAAGAGTATTTTCACTTGTAAATATAACAGCTTGTTCGTTTGCTATTTTTTATATATTTATAAACTTGTATATGATTTATAGAAATTACTTTTATATTTAAACTAATTATTTAAATAATACTGAATTTATAATATTTATCGAATCTTTTATTGGATGAAAGTGACTTTCATTATTTTTATTATATTTACACGTAATTTCATGTTGCTTTATTATTATTTTTTCTTTAATCAAATACAAAAGAACATTTGTTTCATATTCAAAACGATTACCATCAACATCAACCAATTTCCCTAATAAATCAAATGGAATACCACGCAAACCAGTTTGAGTATCGTGTATAAAAACACCTTTTTTTAAAAAAAGTATTATTGAAGATAACCTATTACCAATATAATTCCTAAACGGTGTTTTTTTAAGTGAAAATTTACGTATTCCTAAGTGAAATGAATTTGTATCATTTCTAAGTTGATTAGCTACAATTTCTATATCAGATATCAAATGTTGTGCATCACAATCAACAGTTATAATTCCAGCTATATTATTTTTAACTTCTTGTAATAGATATTTCATTGCAGTTTTAAGAGCAACACCTTTTCCCATATTCTTAGGATGATTTAAAACTGTACATACTGAATTTAAAGCGCAAAAAACTTCATTTGATTGTTCTTTTGTAGAACCATCATTAACAACAAGAACTTTATATCCTAAGTTTAATAGTTCATTAACAAAACTAATTAAAAACAAATCTGGTTGGTAAGCCGGTATAACTATGTAAAGATTATTCATTGGTGAATACTATCACAGCAAATTTCATTAGTCAATTTTATTTAGTATTCGTTATACTTCAAATAATCCAAAAAGCTTTTCTCTTATATCTTCAGAATCAAGTTCCGCTTCTATTTCGTTTAATTCCAAAGCTTTTTGATAGCTTTTTGCAGCTTCTATATTTTGACCTTTTTCTTCAAGTACACGTCCAAGATTGAAGTGTGCCATTACATAATCATTTTTCAAAGATATTGCTGTATTAAACAATTTTTCAGCTTCTTTTAAATTTCTTATTCCATCTAAATAGATAACACCAAGATTGTTATATGCCGTATAATAATCAGGATCAATTCCAATAGCTTTATGATATGCAATGATAGCTTCTTCTAAATAATCTTTTTGCCATAATGCCATAGCACATTTATTGTATGCAATTGGATTTTTTGGATTTAACTTTATTGCTTCACAATATGACTTTATTGCACTATCAATATCTTCGCATTCATTATAAATGTCACCTAATTCAAGGAAAACTTCATCATTTTTTTCATCTAGAATAATCGCTGTTTTCAAGAAATCCATCGCAGTATCTGTATCACCAAATACTTTATGATATAAAGAAGCAACTGCTTGACATACAATAGCCGTCCATTCTGCATCAGGATTCTTATCTATAGCAAATTTATAATGGTCACAAGCTTCTTCATATTGCTCAGCTCTAACTAAAGCATATGCAAGAGCATTGTGATAAAACGGATTTTCTTCATCTCTTTCTAATGCCAATTTAAAAGCATTAATAGAATTTATAAAATCTTCTTTTTTCAAATACAAATGACCAAGCTCATAATATATTTGAGGATTATTTTCGCCCAATTCTAATAATTTAGAATAACAATCAATTGCAGTTGCTGTATCTTCTTCAAAATATACTTGAGAAACAGTTGCTAATTTAAATAATAACTCCTTATTATATGGATTTGTTTCTAATGCTTTTTTATAAGATGTTTTTGCAACATCAGCAGCTTCATTCTTTATATTAATGTCACCAATCTTTTGGTAGTATATTTCATTTCTTCCTGTTGAATTTGCAGCAATATCATATGCTTTGACAGCCATTGAATAATTTTTTGTTTTTTCTAAAAAATTACCTAAAACATCATAGAACATTACAGAAATATTTTTAGAAATATTTTTATAAAGCATTTTTATAGAAGGATAATCCAGTGCAATACTTAAACCACCTGAAAGCATATAGTAAAGTGAACTTGAAATATCCTTTGCATTTATGTTTGTATCGTGCATTTTATCAATATACATAGAAGCTAAAGACAATCTTGAACGAGCAGATTTCAAAGGATTTAATTTAATTGCTTCTTTAAATTCTTTTTCAGCTTCATCATATTGCTTCGCCATTTCAAGGAAATAACCAGCATATATTCTTGCATTAGAGTTTGAAGGTGAAAGATGGATTGCAGATTTACATTGTTCAATTGCAGAGGAAAGATTAATTTCGCCTTTATCCCACAGGAGTGATGCCAGCCTATAATATGCTTCTGCAATATTAGGATTAAACTTTATAGCATCAATATAACTATCAACGGCAGAATCCAAATCATTTCTACTTCCTTTTATAAGGTAACGTTCATGAAATTGACGTGCCTCTTCCAAATGATTTTGAGCCATTGAATCGAAATCTATATGTTCATCTTCCTTAAAAGTATTTTCTGTCTTCTCTTCAAACATTTTACTTTTATTCCTCTTATAATATCATCCGATAAAACTCCAAAAAAAGGAACCTTTTTTGCTTAAAATACAACGTATGGAGTAGACTAAATACGTTATAATTGTTTACCTTTTTTGTTTTAAGGTAAATTTTTTTTGTTTTTGAGTTTTTATATTATTAGGTTATAGAATTCTAGTAAGTACTTATGGTTCAAAACGTGCAGACAAATAGCAATATTTTTAGTTCGTTTCCTGATTATTCATCTCTTAATCAGTCATATTCTGCTGTTGCTGCATCAAGTGTAGAGAGTATTAAAACACCAGTAGTTTCTATTGATAAGGTAGAATTAGAAGCTAGTCAAAAGAAGAAAAAAAGAAGAAAAATTCTTTTTGGTTCAACTTTAGCATCAACGATTTTGACAGCAGGTCTAGCTAGCTTATTAATTGCAAAGGGTGTACATGGTAGTGCTTTTAAAAACAAATTAAACCAATACAAAGCACAGCTCGCTCAAGATTTACATGAAGCTGGACAAGTTAAAGCAAAAGATATTCCAACAAAAGTTGCATATCACACAAAAAAAGGTGCAAAAAAAGCATTAGATATTATGCAAGCTTCATCAAATATCACCACTTTTAAAGATTGGGGCAGTGATCAACTTTTACGAACAAATAAAGTTACCAGAACGTTTGCAGACAAATGTACATCATTCTTTAAACGCATTGTAGATGGTACATTAGGCAAAAAATACAACAAGGTTGAAGGCAGAATAAAAGATTTAACATCCTTGTTGAAACAATATGATATTAAAACATTAAGAGCATTAGACCAAGCCCAAACTGTACAAATCAAAGGAAAGACATTAACATTAGGTCAATGTCTTGATATGCTTGAAAAACAAACAACAAGACTTGACGATGCTTTTGGAAACAATTTTAGCATAGGTGCTAGAAAACTACGTGATAAAAAACGTACTAGAATGCTAGCAGACTTACCACAAAAAATAAAAGAAAGATTCTTTGGAACAAAAACAAGCCTATTTAACTTGGAAAATTATAAAACATATGCGACAGAAGATATAGCAAAACCAGCACAAGAAGAATTACGTAGAGAAATTCTTAGAGCAAAAAAAGAAGTAACAAATAATATTCCTTCAATTACAGAACAAGTTAAATCTTCTTTAAGTTCATTCTCTGGAATTATTAGACCAAATGATAGTGCAACAAGAACATCAGTTCAAGCATTAAAAACACAACTTGAAGTATTTAGAACTTGTTCTGGAGCAAACGAAGCACAATTAAGAAATGAAATTTCTGCTCAAATTGCCGCAACTGTGGACGATATAATTACAGGTTTAGCTAAAAATCAGTCATATGATGCTACTGAACAAAAATTAATGCGTGGTTTCCTTGATGAAATAAAAGAAGGAGTTCTTTCTACTAGTGGCGATTCAAAAGGTGCTTTAGAAGAAATTTTAACCATTTTAAATGGTTTAAAAGCACAAAATTTAATTTCTGCTGACACTTGTAAAAACTATGGCAAAATGGCAAAACAAATTACAAAAGGAATGAAAGACGCAACAGAACTTGAAATGGGTGAATATTTCTTAAAACAAGCAGAACTAAAAGTTGGTTCAGCTCCAAACGATGTTATTTCTGTTTTATTCCCAGTTGGTGTTGGTGCTGCTGCAATCGCAAAAGGCGATAATAAAGATGAGAAAATTTCTGCAACATTAACAACTGTAATACCACTGGTTGGTACGTTTGCTACATTCGTATATGGTACAGTTAAAATGTTATCTGGTGCTAAAAACTTAATTTTCTCAGGTGTATCTGGCCTTGCATTAAGTGCTCTTGGTAACTATGCTGACAAACTATACAAAAAATATAAGGATTCTGGTTCAATTACAAATGTGGTTAAAGAGGAATATGATAAATTATGGACTGGATTAGAGCCACAAATAAAACAGTTTGAAGAACCTGAAACAAAAAAAGGAAAATCAAAATAATTCACTCATTTAAGTGAGTAAAAATAATTGAATTAATAATAAAATGTAGATATGAAAAAAGTAATATCTACATTTTTATTATTATGTTTCATATCAACAACAGTAGAAGCTGTTGAATTTGACACATCTGTCGATGATTCTATAAGACAAAATTATAATGTAGAAAAAAATAATGACTTACCTGCACTTCCAAACACAGTACCAACAGCGATTGAAACAGTTGCAATTCCAGATACACCACAATATAATCCAACAGGCAAAATTTATACCATTAAATCTGGCACTAAAGTAAAATTAGTTTCAACCAAATCAGTAACAGACTGGAGTCCTAAAGGTAGCGTAATAACGTTTAAATCAACAACCGGCTTTATTGCAAAAGACGGAACAATAATTCCCGCTGGAACAATATTTAAAGGAAAGATTACAGACTCTCACCCTCCACAAATTACAGGCAATGGCGGTTTAATTGAATTAAGTATTGATGAAATTTATTTTAATGGGGTTAAATCATTTATTAATACAAATATTAGTTCTGCAAGAAGTAAAAAAGTATTTTTTAGCGATATAAAAGGTAAACGTTCTTATTGGTCAAACTTTGCACGAAATATGAACCCTGGAAAAAAAGTTTTCATTGCGACTAAAGATTTTGCAAAAGATATTTCTAGTATTCCAATTGTTAATTTACTATCAATCGTATCAATAGCTGGTGGTAGCGTTTTTTATGTAGGGAACGCAATTGTAGCACCTGTCGTTTCTATTTTCCAAAAAGGTAAAAATATAGCACTTCCTGCTGGAACTGAATTCCAAATAAAATTTGATGGTTCATCAGAAATTTATGGTTAACTTGCTTAGCGATTGTGTTTATATTACGCTAGGTATAGTTTGAAAGGGAATATTTATGTTAAGAACAGGTATCGTAGGACTTCCAAATGTTGGCAAATCAACATTGTTTAATGCGCTAACATCATCTAATAATGCACAAAGTGCAAACTTTCCATTTTGTACAATTGAACCAAATGTTGGTGTAGTAAATGTTCCTGATGAAAGACTAAAAATATTATCTGACATGGTAAAATCACAAACAATTATTCCAACAGCAGTTGAATTCGTTGATATTGCTGGACTTGTTAAAGGTGCAAGTAAAGGGGAAGGCCTTGGCAACCAATTCTTAGCAAATATTAGAGAAGTTGACGCAATTATACAAGTTGTAAGATGTTTTGATGATGAAAATACAATTCACGTTTCAGGCAAAATCAATCCTATTGATGACATTGAAACAATCAATACAGAGCTTGCCTTAGCTGATATGGCATCAATTGAAAAACGTTTAGAAAGATTGACAAAACTTGTTAAAGGTGGCGATAAACAAGCTGTTTTAGAACACAATGTTTTATCTAAAATTAATGAATTATTAGCCAACGCAATGTTTATTAATATAGAAGACCATTTTGAAGGTGATGAATTAGAATTCGCTAGAAAATCACAATTAATGTGTATTAAACCTGTAATTTATGCAGCAAATGTTAGTGAAACAGATTTAGCAACAGGCAATGCTTATGTTGAGCAAGTCAGAGAATATGCTTCAAAACACGGCGCAGATGTTGTTGTAATTTCAGCAAGAATTGAAGCAGAACTTGTTGATTTATCACCAGAAGAAGCTAAAGATTATTTAAATGACTTAGGTGTAACAAGTTCTGGTATAGAAAGAATGATTCAGTCTGTATATAAATTATTAGACTTAACTACATTTATTACAGCTGGCGAGAAAGAAGTTCGTGCTTGGACAGTTAAAGCTGGTTCAAAAGCTCCACAAGCGGCTGGTGTTATCCACACAGACTTTGAAAAAGGATTTATTAGAGCAGAAGTTACAGGATACAATGATTTTGTTGCTGCAGGTTCATATGTTGCTGCAAGAGAAAAAGGTGTAACTCGTCTTGAAGGTAAAGAATATATTATCCAAGACGGTGATATTGTTCACTTCAGATTTAATGTATAGTATATAATTTTTAGGTATTTACATCACAAATCGCTTATGTTAGTATAAGCTTGTTAAAAATGAGGAAATGAAGGTGAAATTCCTTAACCTGATCGAGGCCGTTACAGTCGGAATGCTCCATATCTCTATTATTTACTTGCGAATCCAAGTAATAATAATTTAGACGAGAGCTCCTTACAATAACAAAAGTAAGGATTTTTTAATGTCTTCACCAATATCACCAATATCTCCAAATAGAGCCGGACTATGCCCACACGGATTGCCACCAGCTGCGTGTCCAATTTGTAGTGGGGGTGGAATGTCTGGCGGAGGTAAAACAAGAGAACCTGTCGCAACAAAGCCAATGAACAGTGGAGAATGGTCTTATGCTAAATGCGTTGCGGTTGGTTTACAAATGCAAGCACAAGAAGGTCGTGTAGAGAATGCGAAGCAAGCTTTTGAACGACAAATTGAATTTGCAAAACAACTTGGAAAAACTATCAATAATATTGCAGAAAACATTAAAAATGCCATACAAAACTTTCAAAATACACTTCCAAATGCATTAAAAATACCGATGGAGGTTCTTACAAATATTGTTATTACACCGTTATTGAACTTAGCCGCGCAAGTTCCTAAAGTCTTGGAAAAATTGGCTCATTTTCAAAAAGATGTACGAGAATTTATTCAACAAGCTGGAGAAAAACTTGTTGCTATTCTTGGTGAAATAAAGAATTTTGTTGATAAAAAAGTAATGGATAAGATAAAGAAAAAAGTTAAAAGTATTTTCGATTTCTTTATTTCAGATTTTGAGGGTGAAAATTATAGTAATGATGACGCACTTGCTGTATTTAAAGCAAGAGAATTAAGAAAGCATCTTAAGAAAATTTTAAAAGTAGAAAAGAAAAGGGATGATGATGTTGATAGACGCATTGAAAGCGAAGCAGTATCGAAACACATATAAAACAAAGAATAAGCCAAAAGAGGCAAAGGGCGATGCTGATATAAATAAAACGTTAAAAGGTGTTCTTATAAATAAAAATATGAAAACTCCCTCAGAGGGCGATTGTGTTTCTTTTAGAGAGATAGAAGATACACTTTTGATTTGTGATACACCAAGTTATTACTCTATTCCGAAAGAAGAAAAAAAGGATGATTCAGAAAGTTCATTTGATGTAAAGAAGGCAATGACACCATTAATCATTGGAACTGGACTGTTGTGTGCTGGAATTTTTGGTGTAAGTTCTATTTTAAAAAAATCTTCTCAAAACATATTGAATACAAAAAGTTTTGAACATTTACCAGATTTGGCTGTAAATATGAATATTAAAGAAGAACCACACTTTGCATTGTATCGTGCAATAAGAGACCCAAACACAAAAAATATACTTGGCGCAACTGCGGTTTTTGTAATGTCTGGCATAACTTTAATATCAAAAAACTTTGTTGAAGGAGCAAAGGAAATTTGGCTGAAGAAAAAAGCTGCTGATGTAGAAAAAGATTTGCAAGAACAATTAATTGAAGTTGAGACGAATTCTTTTTCAGGAAAATTGAATGTTGTAAATGAACTTTTAAATAAAAATGTTAAATATTTTGACTCTGTACTAAATTCAAAAAAACAACAAACTGCGCAAATAACTCAATCTAATATTTTTGCTGGTTTTACTTCTTTCTGTGGTACTGAGTCAGCTCAAAAAGAAAATAATAAAGCTTCCAATAAAAAAGAAGTGTATAAAAATATCAGCTTTGCAGCACTTACTGTCGGTGTGATTGCAGGTGCTATTTTGCTTGGAAAAATGAGTATGACAAATTTAAGAAAAACGGCAGAGCATAGCAATAAATTTGCAAATGATGTAACAGAAGCAACCATAGATACTGTAAAAAAATTAAGTGAAAAAGCAAACAAAGATGATTTGCCATCTGTAATTGGTTATTTAAAAGCAATATCTGCAAAACCAGAGTTTGTGAGAGAAATTGGTAAAAAATATAATTTAGCTGATGGAGAAATTCAATCTATAATTTCACAAGTTGAAGAATCTACAAAAACTATTTTTGCTGATGCACCAACAGCGTTAGGTGGCATTCCTAAAAAAGTTCAATATTATTGTTACATTGATGAAAATAGAGGTCACTTATACAATTGGATATTAAATCCACAAAATAAATTCACCAAATATATTTTTGGGGCGTTTACAATATCAAGCGCGATTGGGTATATGTTTAAACAAGGGATGGATGCAGTTAAAGAAGTTACTGTTCTTAAAGAAAATGCAAAAACAGAACTTGATTTAAGAAAACGTTTGGTTGATGTAGAAATCAGGAACTTTAAATCAAAAAAAGAAAGTGCAATTAATCCATTGATTGACAATTTTAATAAACAGGTGCAAAGTGGTAATAAAACACAAGAAGAATTAAAACAAATCGCAGATAATATACTTATGGAAACCAAAAATGGTCCACCATATGTTTATACATAAGGAGAAAATTATGCATATATCAAATCCTATTATACAAAATAATGTTGCACGTTTAGGTCAGAATGTGGTGTTACCTAATGTTCAAAGAAATTATTGTCTTTATGATGAGCAAAAAACAGCAGAACTTGTTAATGCTAGAGAAGAAGCCTTGCCATATATTGATACATTCTTGAAGTCTGCAACAACAGAAGAACAAGTATTAGACAGCTTACAAGTGTTAGATAAAATGCTAGATAAAGGTGTTAAAGGCATCGATAAAATGTATCCAACATTAGCTAAATTCAACGATGTAACCTCACCAAATATTCAAGTTATGTTAGCAGGCATTTATAGAAAAACTCTTGTTCCTGACGGATTTGGGCCATTATGCAAAATGCTTTTAAGACAAACATTCCAACCAAATTCAAAATATTTCGACCCAACAGAAGAAATTGGTGGGGCTATATATGAATATTTAAGACATAAAAATTAATGGACATTAAAATAGCGTCATCACGAGGACCTTAGTCCGTGGTGATCTCTTTCATAAAAGACTTTGTTTCATGGGATTGCTTCGCTAACACTCGCAAAGACTTAAATTTTTTTATAAAAAAAAGAAGGATTTTAAAATCCTTCTTTTTTCAACTAATCCCCAAAACTTACGCTTGTGGTTGGTTCCACAAAGCATCTCTTAAAAATTTGCTTTTTTGTGATTCTGCAGACAATGCAACATTCTTAGGAGTAAAAATAAATACTGATTCGCCGATTTTTTGTTGGCTACCTTCTAAAGCGTGTGTAGCACCACATAAGAAATCAACAATTCTTAAAGCTTGTTCTTTATCTAATAAGTGAAGATTTAAAACAACTGTTTTTCTTTCCTTTAAATGTTTAACAATTGAAATAGAATCTTCGTATGAACGTGGTTCTGAAACCATTACTTCATAACCTTTGTAGTTGTTAATTGGAACAACTTTTTGTTTTTGTTCTGGTTGTGAATATGATGGGTTTAATGCTAAGTTATCTTGAACAGGATAATCACCTGCTTCATCCATCATGTCTTCATAAATACTGTCTTCTCTACCGTCAAATCCTGATGTTAAGAAATCAATGATTGATCTGAATTTGTCTGCAACTGCCAATGTCCTTCTCCTCCTAAGTATTATTCAAATAGTATTCTTCCTAGTCTAATAATTGTCGCACCTTCTTCAAGTGCTATTTTAAAATCGTTACTCATACCCATTGATATTTGATTTAATTCTACTCCGAATTCAGATTGTAATTCATCGTATATTTGTTTGATATTTCCAAATAATTTATGAAGAATTTCATCATCCGAATGAATTGGAGCCATATTCATCACACCGCATATCTTGATGTTTTGCAAATTCAAAATATCTTTGAACTGTTTTTTTATTTCTTCCGGTGAAAAACCCGATTTCTGTTCTTCATTTGCATTATTTATTTGTAAAAGAATTTTTTGAACAATCCCCTTATTTTTTGCTTCTTCAGAAATAGCTTGGGCTAGTTTTAAACTATCGACTGAGTGTATTAAATCAAAATTACCGACTGCAAGTTTTACTTTATTTGTTTGAAGATGTCCAATCAAATGAAATCTACTATTTTCAACAACTTCCGCGGGTAATTTTTTAATTTTTTCCACTGCGTCTTTTACCCTGTTTTCACCGAAATCACGAAAACCTATTTCGTAATATTTTAATATCTGACTTTCATCAAAATACTTGGTTACTGCAACTATGGTTGGGTTATAAGGTGCGATTTGCGTTTTGATTCGCTCTACATTCTTACGAATTCTATCCATTTGTCTCTCACTTACTAAATCAAAACACTGTATTTATTATAAACAAAGATTGTAAATAACACAACAATTTGTTCACTAAACAAATACGAGAGTATAAGCTAACTCCCAAAACCCATGTAACCATGGGTTTTGCCATGATTACAACATATTTAACCTTTCTTAACATACGTCTGTAACATTAGTATCTATTGATTTTTTATGAAAAATTCTTTACAATTTTATAGTTATGAATGAGAAGTCAAAAAGATACTTGCAAGAGTTCAAATTGTACATAGAGGTTGAAAAAAACTTCTCTAAACATACTGTAACAGCATACAGTTCTGACATTTTGAGCTTTTTAATATGGCTAAATGATAAGAGTATAGAAGATGTCAATTACTCTATAATTCGCGAGTATTTGCTTTACATACAACAATTTAATTATTCAAAAACAACCACAGCAAGAAAAATTGCATCATTACGCACATTCTATAGATTTTTATATAGAGAAAGAGTTATTGAAAGCAACCCAGCGTTAGGAGTTCATTCACCTAAACGTGGAAAATCATTACCAGAGTTTCTTACAGAAACAGAAATGGAAAAAGTTTTAAACAATATAAAAATGGATTCACCAGCAGGATATAGAAATAGAGCCATTTTAGAACTTCTTTATGCAACAGGAATGCGTATTTCTGAATTAAGTGATTTAAATTTTGAAAATTTAAATTTAGAAGAAAATGAAATCAAGGTTTTCGGTAAAGGTTCAAAAGAAAGAATAGTTTTAGTTTCAGAACGCGCAAAAAATTTTCTTGAAACATACATAAAAACTGTCAGATATCTAATTTTCAAATCAGATGATATTGGTCCTAATTCACCTGTTTTTATAAACAAAACAGGTTACAGACTACAGCCACAGAGTGTAAGATTAGCAATAAAAGATGTTGTTGAGAAAATAGAATTACCTAAACACGTTACACCTCACGTTTTTAGACACAGTTTTGCAACCAAATTACTAGAAAATGGAGCAGATTTAAGAGTTGTTCAAGAACTTTTAGGACATAGCAGCATTAGCAATACACAGATATATACGCATGTTTCAACGGAAAGGTTAAAACAAGCATATGATTCTGCACATCCAAGAGCAAATTAAGAATAGAAAAGGAAATAAATTATGTATGATGTTATAACAATAGGAAGCGCAACAGTAGATGCTTTTATAGAAACAGATGCAGCAAATATTGTATCTGTATCTTCAACAGATACAAAACGAGAATTTATGGCATACCCATATGGTGCAAAAATTGAAATAGACAATTTTGATTTTCAGACTGGCGGTGGTGCAGTTAATGCAGCAACAAATTTTGCAAATTTAGGATTAAATGCATCAACAATTATAAAAATAGGCGATGAAATTCAAGCAGAAAATGTTTTGAAAACATTATCAAAATATGGTGTTGATTTATCAAATGTTGTCAAATCAAAAGAATACAGAACAGGTTTTTCTATAATACTAATAAGTTTCCAAGGAGACAGAACAGTACTTGCTCATCGTGGTGCAAATGCAAAACTAGAAGTATCTGACATCAATTTTGAGGCTATTAAAAATTCAAAATGGCTATATTTAGCCCCTTTAAATGGAGACTCAACAAAAGCTCTTGATACGGTTGCAGACTTCGCAGAAAAAAACAATGTTAATTTAGCCATCAATATTGGTACAAGCAGTATAAAACAAGGCAAAGAACGTTTGGTTGAAACATTAAAAACAGCCGAAGTTATAATTTTAAATAAAGATGAAGCAACAATGCTTACAGGAATTAATGTTAGACCAGATTCTAAAACAGAAAAATTTTCAAATGAAATAATTCATCCAGATATTATTCAAATGCTAAAAGAATTAAATTTTGGAAAAGGAAGAATAACAATTATAACTGACGGAAAACACGGAGCATATGCATATGATTCTGAAAAGTTTTATCATTGTGGAGAGTTTCCTGCAACTGTTATTAGCACATTAGGTGCAGGAGATGCTTTTGCTTCAACGTTTGTTGCATCACTATCTAAAACAAATGGAGATGTAGAAACATCATTAAAATACGCATCTATAAATGCAGCATCAGTTGTTGAACAATTTGGCGCACAGGGTGGATTTTTAACTTTTGAACAAATTAAATCAAAATTAGATGCAAGTCCTGATTTTAAAGTCAACATTTTATAACTACGAAAAAGCGGCTATATAAGCCGCTTTTTAACTTTCTCTTGGAATATTCTTGCCTAACCTTGTGACAATTAATTCCGTCTCTTCTCTTCTTAATTTATCCCTTTGCGTTTTTGATGTTTCGCATAACATTTTTTTGTAATCTCTAATATCCTTTTTTTAAACTTGTATTTTGCTCTAATATCTCCTTATGTGATCCACTTGTGTTTTTTTGATTTTTTTGACTTTATTAAGCTGCGAATAATTCTAAATCTTTTTCTAATTCAGCATCCATTTCAGCTGTAGTCATATCTGTTGATAAATCTGTTGTTGCGTCTCCTGTAATTTCCTCTGTAGATTCTGCTCCTGTAACATCTTCGTTTTCTTCGTCTGTTAATTCTAATGATTTAAAGAAATTTGCTGCTTTATCTTTTGATTCTTGAGTTGCTGTTTCACTGATGCTTTCTAATGAAGATTCTGTTAAACCTTGGTTTTCCCATCCTTGCATTAACATTTCTTTTAATTCTTGAACTTTTTGTGAATATGTGTTGAAGAAATCAATGTGTTGTTGTAATTCTGCTGAAACTGCTTCTTGTGCATCTTCTGATTCAACTTGTTCGCCAGCTTCGCCTGATGTTAAACCATTTTCGTTTGCGTAATCGCTGAAATTATAATTCTCTTTTAACCAATTGATGTCATCGTTTGTTTGATAACCGTTTAAATTTTCCCCGTTTAGTGTTACATCGAACGTGCCCCAAAGTTCGTTATTCTCGCTTCCTGTTCCTGTGTTAAAGTTGTTAGGGCCTACACCTTGTTTTGCTGTTTCGTGCTGTTGGGTGTTTATTGCTAGGTCGGAATCTTCACCGAAGGCTTCTTCTATTGTCATTGCCGTTTGATTTCCGTTAGCATCTGTCTTATAGACCATCACCCCTCCGGCTGCTAACTCGCTGGCGTCGACTATTCCGTCGCCTGAGGTATCGAGTTGCGTCATTTCCGCCCAGGCTGCCTCTTGGCCTTGTTTGCCGCCCTCATAACCGAGGAACTCTGATTCGTTTGATAATGTACCATTTTGATCTTTATCTATGAAGAAGTCATATTGGTTACCTTGATTATCTTGGAAGCCTTGAGGTTCGCAAGGTTGTGGTGGACAATCACCATCTTCTGAACCTGAGCCTGAACCTGAACTAGCAGGTGGTTGTTGAGCTGCTGATTCTACGGCTTCAAATTCTTGATTTTTTAATTCAATTTGTTGTTCTATGTCTTGAGTATCTGTAATTAAATTATTTAATTCACCTAAGCAAGAATCAATTTCATTAATTTGATCGTTTGCTTCAAGAAGGGCTGAAACTGCTTCGCCAACTTCTGGAATATGACCTAAAGCACCTTTAACGTTCTTTTGTAGTTCTTCTCTTGTCATACCTTCGCCGCCTTCTTTATTGGCTGCAACGTATGCATTTAATTGTTCATCTACTGCTTTTTGTGTTTCTTCTTCGTGCTCTTCAACAGCTGCTTCTTGTTGTTTTGCTGCTTTCATAATGTTTGCTTCAGCTTGCTCTGTTAAGTCTTCAATATGAGCTTCGATTTTTTCCATTTTCTCATAATTGTCGTCACGTTCTTCTTCTAAGTCTTCGATTTCATCAAGAATCTTTTGACCTTCTTCTGTAGTAGCTACTTTTGGAGTACCTTCCAAAGCTTCTGCTGCTGCTGCATATTCGCCTTCTGCTGCTGCAATATCTGTTGCTTGTGCGTCACCAGAACCTTCAAGACCTATACCAGTATCTACTGCTGCTGCTTCAGCATCTGTTCCTTGAACGCCTGTTGCTTGTGCACCATTAACTCCGTTTAATTGTTGTTGTTGCAATAACCAAGCATCATAATTTCCATTAATTGGCATTGACATAGTTTTTTCCCTTCCCCGTGTATGTGTTTATAAATTTTTTGCGTGTTAAAAAAGTGTTTTTGTTTGTCTTAAAAAGTGTACAAAAAGTGTTTGAAATATCCCGTACCATGTAAAAGATTTTTTCCAAAACAAAATTGACACATGGTTTTGTGTCTGTTTTTCATTGTTTCATTCATGTGCTTAATTTTACTGGCACATGAGCATATTTACAAAAGTTAACAATTAGCAAAATATGTCTTTATCTATTTCGTCAAAACTATGAATTATCTGACTTACACAAGGAATTTTTCTATACAAAGAATCACTTTCGACAGAGGCAATTGCAATAATTTTCCCTATTCCAGCTTTATTTGCAGATTCAATACCAGATAATGCATCTTCAACGACAATACAATCTTTAGGATTTAATTCTATGTTTTTAGCAGCAATTTCATATATATCAGGAGCAGGCTTACCAGGAATTTCACCATTTGAATATACTATTTTATTCAAATCAAACCATTTTTCAAGATTAAATTCTTTTATATAAAATTCTACATTATCCCATTCTGACATTGTTGCGATAGTTCTAGGTATATTATTTTCTTTCAAATAGTTAAGAAACTCTTCTGCACCCGGAGCAAGAACAAACGTATCTCTATTTTTAAGACACATTTCACGGTACATTCCTTCTTTTTCTTTAGCCAATTTTTCCACCATTTCTGGTGATGGTTTCTTTCCAATTGCATATTCTATAATATCTGCATTTGTTCTACCAAACATTTTTTCACGCATTTCATCATCTGTGAATTCATATCCCCTAAGTTTTCTTGAATATATTCTCCACGCTTCATAATGCATATGAGAATCAAAAAATAATGTTCCATTAAAATCGAATATAATACCTTGCATAAAAAACCTCTTTAAAATAATCCTATCACGAAAATTAGAACACAAAAAAAAGGCTCCTATTACTAGGAGTCTTTTTTAGCCATAAACTTTATAAACTACATAGCACCTTTAACAATTTGAGCAAAGCTGTCAGCAGTTAAGCTTGCGCCACCTACTAAAGCACCATCAATATCTGATTGAGCCATTTGTTCAGCGATTGTAGAAGGTTTTACACTACCACCATATAAAATTCTGATAGCATCTGCTGTATTTGCATCATATAAACCTTTAACAACATTTCTAATCATAGCAATAACTCTATTTGCTTCGATTGAATCACAAGTTTTACCTGTACCAATAGCCCAGATTGGTTCGTAAGCAATAATTGATTTAGCAACTTCTTCAGCTGTTAATTCTCTTAAAGCTTTAGTAATTTGAGAAGAAATGTGATAGTCTGTAACACCAGCTTCTCTTTGTTCTAAAGATTCACCACAACAAATGATTGGAATTAAGCCATTAGCTAAGATAGCTTTTGCTTTTTTATTAACCATTTCATCTGTTTCACCAAAGTATTCTCTTCTTTCAGAGTGACCGATAATAATATATTCACAACCTGCATCTTTTAACATTTCAACTGAACATTCGCCAGTGAATGCACCTTTAGTTTCAAAATAGCAGTTTTGAGCAGCTAATTTAACTTTGCCACATCCACAATCTGTTAATGCTTTATTTGCAGCGTATAATGCTGTAAATGTAGGAGCAATAATAACTTCTGGTAATGCTGCTTTATCTTCAGCTTTTAATTCTTGCATAATTCCGTTAGTTAATGCTGTTGCATCAGCTTGTAAATTGTGCATTTTCCAGTTTCCTGCGATTACTGGTCTTCTTGCCATAATTCTACCTTCTTTCCTTTGTGTAAATCACATGAAAATATTAGTTAAAACACAAAGTTTTATCAAGATTTAATCAATTTACAAATCAGATAATATTTTTTTTGTATATTCGCTAATTGTAAACACTATTTTATTGTCATTACACAATTTTTCAGCATAATCAAAAAGTTCTTTATAATAAGAAGGAACTTTTTTGGTTGATTCTGGAATCATAAAAGTATCTCTATAGTCAATATCAAAAATAACATTGTTCAATCGTTCAAAAGATTTAACAACATTTATAAATTTTTCAATTTCTTCTTTGTTATCATTAACATCCTTAATTAGAATATATTTGAAAGAAAATCTTAAATCAGTTCTTTTTTCTAACTTTTTAATATTCTCAATCGTTTGTTCAAATGCATCAACATTTTTTATTTTACAAAAAGTTTCTCTTGTTCCAGAATCAAGAGATATACTTACAAAACTTGAATTATTAAATGAAATAGTTTCTAGAACAGGAAGATATTTAATACCATTCATAAGTAACCGAAATTCATGACATTCATTAGAATTAAATGTCTTAATTAGATTGTCAAATTCACTCAGCATCGAGATATTTCCACCCTGAAACTCAACAACTAAATCTTGTTTTGAAAGAAGCTTTTGGTCATACAACTGTTCAATTATAGGTAACAATTCATATTTTTGAATAACATCAGGATGAAGTATTTTTTGAGAGCAATAAATACAACTACAATCACATTGTTTATAATGATCAACGATAACGTGAGATACTACTTTATTTTCTTTCTTTTTTAAAATTTTTTGAAAAAGGCTTTCTTTTTGAATCTTTTGTTCTTTTAACTCAAGACAGCCAAAACACTGACTAGGAATCACCCCGTTTTTTAACTGTTTTATATACTTATTCTTTACTTTTATAATTTCTTTTTTATCAACTTTTGAGAAATCTTTAATTTTAATACCTAATCCTTCAGCACAAGAACAACAAAATTTAATTTCTTCTGGCAAAAAATGTAATGTTTTTTCTAACTTTTCACAATAATATGATTTTTTCATAATTCCTCACAACTATTTCAAAACTGCTTTCATTTCTTTCACATAATCAAACACATATGATGGTGAATCATTACCATGTTTTTCAACTATTTTCACAATTGCATTACCAATAATTATTCCATCAGCAATTTTAGAAAAATATTCTGCTTGAGCAGGGGTATTAATACCAAAACCAAGTGCAATTGGAATATCTGTAACTTGTTTTATTAATTCGATATCAGACATGACTTCTCTTGAATTATCACCAAGTGCACTTGTCGAACCAATAGAAGGAACAAAATAGATAAAACCTGTTGCTTCTTTTGCTATTTGTTTAATTCTATCTTCTGATGTAGGCACAACAAAAGAAATTATATGAACACCATACTTATCAGCATATTCTTTTATTTCTGATTTTTCTTCATACGGTAAGTCTGGAATAACAATACCAGCTACTTTTGTTTGAGCACACATTTTAAAGAAATTCTCATATCCGTAATTAAAAACAGGATTTATATAAGAATGGAAAATAACAGGAATATCTGTTATTTTGCGCAATTCTTCAATCATAGAAAAAATACCATTTAAATATGTACCTGATTTTAATGCACGAATGTTAGCACTTTGTATTACTGTGCTTTCTGCTATTGGGTCAGAAAATGGAATACCAAGTTCTACCAAGCCAGCACCCGCCTGCGCCATAGAAATAATACAATTTTTAGTTGTATCTAGGTCAGGATCACCAGCCATTAAAAAACCTATTAAAGAATTTTTGTTAATTATATTATTCATTGATAATCCTTCCTCTATACTTAGCGATTGCAGCAACATCCTTGTCACCACGACCTGATAAACAAACAATCATTATTTCATCTTTTTTCATGGTTGGTGCTAATTTTTTAGCATAAGCAACTGCGTGAGCACTTTCTATTGCAGGAATAATACCTTCAATTTTTGATAAATATTCAAAAGCGTCAACTGCTTCATCATCAGTAACAGGAACATAATTTGCTCTGCCTATCGAATGAAGATATGCATGTTCTGGACCTATACCAGGATAATCAAGACCCGCAGATATTGAATAAACTGGAGCAATTTGACCATGTTCATCTTGGCAAAAAATTGATTTCATACCGTGGAAGATACCTACGCTACCCTTTGTAATTGTTGCAGCATGTTTTTCTGTCTCAACACCGTGACCAGCCGCCTCGCAACCAATAAGCTTTACATCTTTATCATTGATAAAGTTATAGAACATACCCATTGCATTACTACCACCACCAACACAAGCCATAACAACAGATGGAAGTTTACCAGTTTCTGATAGTATTTGTGCGCGGGCTTCAGCGCTTATCACACTTTGAAAATCACGTACTATTGTAGGGAATGGATGTGGTCCCATAACAGAACCTAATACATACATTGTATCTTCTGTACGTTTAGCCCATTCAGTCATTGCCTCATTAACAGCATCTTTAAGTGTTTGAGTACCAAAAGTAACAGCATGCACTTTAGCACCTAATAATTCCATTCTATATACATTTAAAGACTGGCGAACAGTATCTTCAAGTCCCATAAAGATTTCACACTTTAAACCAAGTAGCGCAGCCGCTGTTGCAGTTGCAACGCCGTGTTGACCAGCACCGGTTTCTGCGATAACCCTTTTCTTACCCATATACTTAGCTAAAAGAACTTGTCCTAAAACATTATTAATTTTATGAGAACCCGTATGGTTTAAATCTTCTCTTTTAAAATAAATTTGAGCACCACCCAAATCTTCTGTCATGTTTTTTGCGAAATACAATAAAGACGGACGATTAGCATATTTATTTAATAAATCGTTTAATTCTTTTTTGAATGTTTCGTCATTTTTGTAGTGTTCATAGGCGCTTTCAATCTTTTTTATTTCACCCATAAGAATTTCTGGGATATATTGTCCACCAAATTCTCCAAACTTTGTATTACTCATTATTACTTATTCCTTTTCTTAATTTATAGCATAGCAAAAAGTTGATTTTTGTACGAGACAAAAATCAAAAGCCTATGTCAACAAACGTAAAATTAAAGACTAGAATCTGTCGTTACGATTGTCAACCCTGATAGGACACCACGCCCAAGCCTTAGCATCAAAACTTAAAACTTCTACAACTAAATTAAAAATATCAAATAATTTATTCATATTATTAACTTACCTCTGACTCCTTGGACTGTTTTGACATTTTAACTCCAAATTAACATTTTGGCTAGTGTTAACTTTACATTTATTAAAATTTTATTTTTGAATTTTGAAAATAGCCTTTTTTACCCATTTTTGTTCATTGATAGATAATGCTGGCATGTGTGCGTCTTCTGGATAAAATATTAAGAAGGTTTTGTTATCTGCTTTTAATTTGCTAACTTCACCATTTAAAAACATTACATCTCTATCTTCATCATATTCTTCAGCTACTGTTGTATTTTCTATATTTGTATATCCCATAAGTTCTTCACCAACTGCAACAACTTGAATATCAATATATTTTTTATGTGCCTCTAATTTTTGTTCTGATTTTGTTTCATATTCTTGAAGATTAAAAAATACTTCATCACCGCGCAACTCGTGACGACCACACGGCATTGTAGAAATATCATTTTCTTTTAAGAATTCAAAGACCAATTTAAAATCTTTATGTAAAGAAACATATTTTTCTGCATTAGCTAAAGAATCAATAATCATAATAAAAACCCCATACCGTACTTTTAATTTTACACACATAATGTAACACAATTTTTTACATTTGTTAAATAAAAAGGCAATTCTTAGAGAGAAAAAAACTTTATTAATATACAGGGGACAACAGATAGTTAATAGACTTTTATTTCTTTTGGGAGAAGATAATGAACGAAAAGCAATTAAACGCAGTTTTAGGAACAATTAGTGAGCCAATCAAAAACAAATATGATATTTCGTCAAGAAAACAAGTAGCAGAAGTTCAAAGAATAATGAGAATCTTCGCAATCAATGAAGAACAAAAGAACAAGCATTTAATGTTGTCAATTAAAAACTTAGCAACAATGAAAGTTGTATTTAGTAACAACTAATTTGACTTGCTATGATAAGCTTGTGGGTATGTATATTGCTCGGTAAAACCGATTGCATTATACATATTTACTGCTGAAATATTATCTGAATCACAACTAGCATTTAATTCTTTTAAAATCCAACCACCAGTAATAGCTGATGTTAAAAGATTATCTACTAGTTGTTTTAGTAATATTTTCCCAAAACCATAATTTCTATGTTTTTTTAAGATAGCGACAATAGGAACATTCGCTATTTTATCATTTGTCATATTGGCAAAACAAAATCCAACCGGATGCTTTTTATATAATAAAACTTTTGTAATTCCAGGCAAAAACTGACCATAAACATTATCTGTTATTTTTTCAACAATGTCTTTACAGCCTTTTACTGTCGTAAAACGACTATCAAACAACGCATCTGATGATTCTTTAAATGCTTGATGAATTACATCTGCTGCATCTTTAAAATAAACCGTTTTCCAATTTGTTATTGTATAATCGTGCGGAAGTTTTGGAACATACACTTCTTTTGTTTTATTAATTGCAGTAATATCTGTCAAATTAAAGGCCATAACAGATGTGTTAACTGTTTTAAAACCAAAATCAGCAATTTCTGGTGCAAATGATGCTTGTTTCCCAAGCATCGGGTATGTAACAACCTTTTCTCGCATCAAATGTTTATTTAATTCAATAAATTTTTCTAATAAAAGCTTTCTTTTCGCATTTATATTTTCATTACCAATACAGTGTATAATGTTTAACTCTAATGATTCAGAAATGATAGTTGTATAAACTAAAAAACCTGTAGGAATATCATCCTCAAACAATATTAAACAATTCAATAAACCATCTTCTACGCTTTTAATAAAAGGTTCATATTCAAGTGGTGCCAACTCAAAATTATAATCCGTCGTTGCATTTTTCTTAAAATCATTATAAACGCCAGAAAAAATTCTTTGATATGCACTATTATATGGTTCTACTTTGTATATTGTTATATTTGCCATTACTATTCTCTTTATAGGTCGATTAAGTGTTCCATTTTATCGACTTTTGTGTGTATATATCTTTCATTGTATTCATTAAGCGGTGTTTTTAGAGCAACTCTATCAACAACTTCCAGACCGTAACCACTTAATGCAACTATTTTTGTTGGATTATTTGTTATTAATTTAAACTTAGTGTAACCTAAATCTCTTAAAATTTGTGCACCAATTCCATAATTTCTCAAATCAGGTTGAAAGCCTAAAGAAATATTAGCTTGAACAGTATCTTGTCCTTTTTCTTGAAGTGCATATGCTTTAATTTTATTAACCAAACCAATTCCTCTACCTTCGTGACCACGAATATAAACAAGAGCACCTTTTCCATATTCTTCAATTAATCTCAAAGCTGATTCTAGTTGGTTTTGACAATCACATCTTCTAGAGTGGAAAATATCACCTGTTAAACATTCACTATGAACGCGAACCATAGGAATTTTATCACTACCGTCATCTTTTACGATTGCAACTTGATCAACACCACCAAGTTCATTTGTATAACCATAAACTTTGAAATCACCAAAATCAGATGGTAAGTTAGCAGTTGCTTCACGTTTCATAAACATTTCTTTTTGAAGACGATATTCAATTAATTGTGCAACAGTAACAAACTTCAAACCGTGCTTTTTCGCAAATTCTACCAAATTATCACGGCGAGCCATTGTTCCATCTTCATTAACAATTTCACAAATAACAGCAGCTGGAGTTAAGCCTGCTAAACGAGCTAAATCAACAGATGCTTCTGTATGTCCTACTCTTTCTAAAACACCGCCAGAGCGTGCAATCAATGGGAAAATGTGTCCTGGACGAGATAAATCTGCGCTAACTGCGTCGTTTGCGATTGCGACTTCAATTGTTTTTGCTCTATCAAAAGCACTTACACCTGTTGTAACACCATATTTTCTATCTGCATCAATACTTTGTGTAAATGCTGTACCTTTTGGGTCTGTACTATGACTAACCATTTCAGATAAGCCTAGCTGTTCAGCTTTTTCTCTTGTCAAAGCCAAACAAACAACACCTTTACATTGAGAAATTAAGAAATTAATAATTTGCGGAGTTGCAAATTGAGCAGGAATAATAACGTCGCCTTCGTTTTCTCTATCTTCATCATCAGCAACTATTATTGGTCTTCCATTCTTAAAATCTTCAATCGCTTCTTCTATAGTGTTAAATTTAATTTCCATTACACAAATCCATTCTCAGCTAAAAAGCTGTAACTAATCTTACTTGTATTATCATTTGAAGCAAAAATTTTTTCAACATATTTGGCAAATAAGTCTGTTTCAATGTTAACAATTGCACCACTTTTTAAATTTGAAAGATTAACTTCTCTCAATGTCGTAGGTATTAAAGCAACAGAGAAAACATCATCTTTTATTGAAGCAACAGTAAGACTAACTCCATTTATCGCAATTGAACCTTTATAAATAACATATTTAGTAAATTCTTTTGGTAAGCGGAAGAAAAATTCCTTAGAAAATCCATCATCCTTAGAATTTAAAAAAGTTGCAGTACAATCAATATGTCCAGAAACAATATGTCCATCAATTCTTTTATTTATAGTCAAAGCTCTTTCTAAGTTAACGAAATCACCTTGTTTTAAATTTTTAAAATTAGTTACTTTTAATGTTTCATTAGAAGCCTGCACAGTAATATAATTTTTTCCAAATGCAGTTACAGTTTGGCAAGCACCATTAATACTAATACTTGCTCCTAAAACAACATCTTCAAGGATTTTTTCACACTCAACAGTAAGTTCCATTCCTGCTGGTGAAACACAAACCGATTTTATTCTTCCTTGTTCTTCAATTAATCCCGTAAACATAAAAAAAGTTTAACATAAATAAAAATTTATTGTATTTTTCAAAAAAGAATAATAAAATAGTGTTAAGGAGTTCTAATGGCAATAGCATATTTGTGTTTAGGTTCAAATATTGGAGATAAGATTACTTATCTTCAACAAGCGGTAAAGATGCTAACATCAACTGGAATGGTAACAGTTGTTCGTTCTTCTGCTTTTTATGAAACAGAACCTTGGGGGAATAAAGATTTAGACTGGTTCGTTAATTCTGTAATTGAAGTAAAAACAAAACTTTCGCCAAGAGAGTTATTGGATTTATGCAAAAATACAGAACGAAAAATGGGAAGACAACAAAGAACATCTGATAATTATGAAGCAAGAAATATTGATATTGATATTTTATTTTACGGTGATTTAATTGTTGATGAACCAGATTTAAAAATTCCTCACGAACACTTGCACGAAAGAGCTTTTGCAATTGTTCCATTGTTAGAATTAATTCCTGATTATGAGCATCCTAAATTCAAAAAATCACTTTTAGATTTACACGAAGAACTAGAAACATTGGATGACGTATTTTTATATGGTACAAGAGTCGATATATAAAAATATAGCAATAATAGGTTGTGGAGCTGCTGGCGGTTTAGCTGCTGTTTTATTGTGCAAAAATCCATACAATAAAGTCACAGCATTTGATGTAAAAGAACCATTTTCAACCCTCTTACCAACAGGTGGTGGAAGATGTAATCTAACTAACGACGAAAAAGATGTTAGAGAATTTGTTAAAAACTACCCAAGAGGTGAAAAATTTTTAATCTCTGTTTTTTCTAAATTCGGACAAGAAAAAACACGTGAATTATTCAAAGACTTAGGCATTAAAACTTACGTACAAGAAGACAAAAGAGTTTTCCCCATATCGAATAGTTCACAAAAAACCATCCAAACATTAAATAAACACTTAGAAACTTCAAATTTCAAACATATAAAAGAAAAAGTCGTTTCTATAAAAAAAGAAGATAAATTTGTTGTTAAAAGTGAAAATAAAGAATATGTTTTCGACTATGTTATCGTCACAACAGGCGGACGTGGAAACGGTTTTGAGATAGCAAAAAACTTAGGACACAACATAATAGAGCCCAAACCATCTTTGTGTGCCATAGATATAGAAGAAAAATATTTATATTCGCTTTCTGGACTTAGCTTTAAAAATGTAGAAATACAATCAAAGCTTGGAAAGAAAAAACTCCCAACAGTTTATGGTGATATTTTATTTTCACATAAGGCAATTACAGGCCCTGCCATATTCAAAGTTAGCGCACTAAGTGCTTTCGATAACATTGAAGAATTAGAAATGACAATAAAACTTGTTGATATCTCACAAGATGAAATTGAAAAATACATTAGAGAAAATCAAAAGAAAACAATTAAAAATGTATTTTCTAAGTTTGTTCCAGAAAGTTATATTAATGCGATTATAGATGAACACAAAATTGACGGAAATAAACAAACTGCACAAATAAAAAAACAAGAAAAAGAAATTTTAATAAATTCACTTTTAGCGCAAAGATTGCACGCAAAATCAAGATTAAAAGACTCAGAAATAGTAACAGCTGGAGGCATTGATTTAAAAGAAATAGATTCTAAAACAATGCAATCAAAATTAGTTGATGGCTTATATTTTGCAGGGGAAATTTTAAATATAGATGCATACACTGGTGGTTTTAACTTGCAAAATTGTTGGTCAACAGCATTTATAATTGCACAAGATTTAAATTAAAAAGCGGGATTAAACTCCCGCTTCAATTTGTTTTTTAGGTTTAACATTCATTTTTTTTGCTTTTCTTACAAACTGTGCTGTCAAATCAACCATATAAACACTTGATAAAACACCAACAACAGTATAAAAAAGCATAAATATTCCAGAAATTGCTGTTGAAGCAAGACCTTTAAGTGGAACAATTATAGGGACAGCAATAAGCATAAGTGCCATATATGCAAATAATACAATTAGACCAACTGCAACTGACTTAATAAAATAAGCAAGAAAATATGACTTAGCATCCTTCATAAAATTCCAAGCTTTTTTAAAATTGAACCAATCAGAAAGTGATAAAGAGGTTATAAAATTAAAATATGCACCGATAAACAATGTTGCTAAACATAATAATGGAATTGCAGCAACAAGAATCGCAGCCACTTTACTTATAGACATAATTGAAATCATAACCACTGCGGTAACTGAGAACATAACTATTGTCCAAAATATATTACCTAAAACCATGCTTAAAGAAGTAGTTATAATTTTCCCAAAGTTTTTTATTGGATTAGGGAAAACACCCTTTTTTCTATTAATCGCATTATTAGATGCAACAGTATAAATACCATTTATCAACAATGAAAAAAATATGGTTAAAATCAAACATAACAAAAAAATTGGCAATTCCTCAGTTTTTGGTTTTTGAGGAGAGAAGGATGAAATTAATCCCGTCAAAAAAGACAAGATAAAAAAGTAAAAAATATTTGTTTTATCATAATTTTCTGATGCAACGTTTTTTAGTGCTTTTCGAATGCTTATTGAACTCAATGCCATAATTTATCTCCTTATATAAACTAAGATAATTATATTTTTTATAGAATTAAAAGTAATGCATTACATAGAGTATTTCAATTTGTAAATTTAATGTTTGAAAAAAAATATGTTTAATATATGATATTATCAATGATTTAACAAAAAGGCAGTAGAATATAAGGAAAAAGCTGTATTCTATAGTTTTCTATTGTAAATAATAAACAATTTGATAAAAGAAGGTGACACAATGGGAATTAAAGGAAAAAACGACAGAATGGTAGTTCTTGCTTGTGAAGAATGTAAAAGAAGAAACTACACTACCGTTAAAAACAAAAAAAATATCAAAGAAAGAATGGAATTAAATAAATATTGTCCATTCTGCCAAAAACACACAGCTCACAAAGAAACAAAATAATAGTTTAAGATATTTGTAATGAGCGTCCTTAGTTCAGTTGGTAGAACGTCGGTCTCCAAAACCGGATGTCGAGGGTTCGAGTCCTTCAGGGCGCGAATTACAAAAATAAGGATAACAAATGGACACACAAAAAATTGTAGAATATTTCAAAGGCATTAAGTCTGAATGGGGTAAAATTACATGGCCAGATAGAAAGCAAGTAGTTGCTCAAACAATTATAGTATTGGTCATAGTAGTTCTTTTTACAATTTATACATATGGTCTTGACTTATTACTTCAAGGCATAACCAAAGCGTTAAAGTTATCAGCTTAAACAGTTTAATAAAAGATAGGAATTATTAAGTAATGACAAAAGAAAAACAAGAAATAGTTGAACACTTATCAGATATGGAGCTTGGACAAGAAGGTATTTCTAAAAAAGAAGAAGTACTTGCAGAAAAAGAAGCTGAATTTAAAGAAGCTATAAAAGATGATAAAGCACCAAAGAAAAGATGGTATATAGTTCACACTTATTCAGGTCATGAAAATAAGGTTAAAGTTAACCTTGAAAAACGTATTGAATACATGAACATGGCTGACAAAATCTTTAGAATTGAAGTTCCTCAAAAAACAGTTACAAAGATGAAAGACGGCAAAAAGACTGATAGAGACGAAAAAATCTTCCCAGGATATGTTCTTGTTGAAATGATTATGGATGATGACTCTTGGTATGTAGTAAGACACACAGCAGGTGTTACAAAATTCGTAGGTTCTGCAAAAAAACCTATCCCTGCAAAAGATAGCGAAATCAAGAAGATTATCCACAAAACTCAAAATCAAGTTACTAAAGTTGAACTTGATGTTAAAGCTGGCGATAAAGTTAGAATTATCTCTGGTCCATTCTCTGAATTTATCGGTGATATTACAGAAGTTTACCCAGATAAATCTAAACTTAGAGCTATGGTTTCAATCTTTGGACGTGAAACTCCAGTTGAACTAGAATACAAACAAATACAGAAGATTTAATAAATTCCCCATAAGGGGAATTTATTCATAAAATAAAAAAGTAAAAATACAAGAAAATAGTGGAAGGAATGAAAATTCCGCTACTACCACGAAAGGAGAAACAAAATGGCAAAGAAAGTTGTAGGAAAAATTAAACTACAAATTCAAGCAGGCAAAGCTAATCCATCACCACCAGTTGGTCCAGCTTTAGGTCAACACGGTGTTAACATCATGGATTTCTGCAAACAGTTCAACGCAAGAACTGAAGCTCAAGCTGGTTACATCATTCCAGTTGTAATCGATGTGTACGAAGATAGATCATTCTCATTCGTTACAAAATCACCACCAGCTGCAGTATTAATCAAAAAAGCAATCAATTTATCTAAAGGTAGCGCAGCACCTAATAAAACAAAAGTTGGTCAAATCACAGTTGCTCAACTTGAAGAAATCGCAAAAACAAAAATGGAAGACCTTAATGCAACAACACTAGAAGCTGCTGTTGAAATGATTAAAGGTTCTTGCAGAGCTATGGGTGTTACTGTAGTAGAATAAATTGGTTACTAATACGGTGGAAGGAATTTAAATTCCGCAATTACCACAAAAGGAGAAAGAAATGTCAAAATTAACAAAAAAACAAAAGAAAATAGCAGAAATGATGGAAGGGTTCGCTCAACCATGCACTAGTGCTGTTGATGCTATAAAAAAACTACAAGAAGTAGCAAAAGAAACATGCAAATTCAATGAAACAGTTGAATGCCACATGGCTTTAGGTATTGATGTAAAACACGCTGATCAACAAGTTCGTTCTACAACAGTATTACCTGCTGGTCTTGGTAAAACAGTTAGAGTTTGCGTTATTGCAAAAGGCGTAAAAGCAACAGAAGCAAAAGAAGCTGGTGCTGATGAAGCTGGAGCAGAAGAAGTAATTGAAAAAATCGCTGGCGGTTGGTTTGAATTTGATACTTTAATTGCTACACCTGATTGTATGGGTATGTTAGGTAAATTAGGTCGTGTTTTAGGTCCTAAAGGTTTAATGCCAAACCCAAAAACAGGTACAGTAACTTTAGATGTTGCTAAAGCAGTTAAAGATGCTAAAGCTGGTAAAGTTGAATTCAGAGCTGATAAACAAGGTATGATTCACGTTCCAATCGGTAAAGTTCAATTCACAGCTGATGATTTAATGAAAAACTATGTAACTTTAGCTGATGCGGTTTTAATAGCAAAACCTTCAACTTCAAAAGGTGTTTACTTAAAATCAGTACACTTAACAACAACAATGGGACCAAGCATTAAGCTTGATAACAAAAACGTTGCAGCAGAAGTTAAAGAAAACTTACAATAGTTTAGCTTAAAGTTTAAGAGCAGGTTAATATAACTAACCTGCTCTTTTTTAATACTAGGGAGTGTATATTTTGGCAAGACCACCAAAAAAAAGAAAATTAAAAGAAAGAATACAGTTAGCAGTCTTAATTAGACTTTTAAAATTATTTTTCCTAACTCAAAAGCATTTTACAAAAATAAAAAAAGTTAATTATCCGAAAGGACAATTTATTTTATCAATGTGGCACGGAGAGCAATGCGTTGTATATTCAGTTGAAAATAAAGACAACTTTTATACATTAATAAGCGCATCAAATGATGGAGAGATTATTGCAAAAGCAGCTGAATGTTTAGGAATAAAAGCTGTAAGAGGCTCATCAAAAAGACACGGAACAAGTGCAGCACTTTCTTTAATCGATAAATTAAAAGAGGGGGCATCTATAGGAATAATGGTAGATGGACCAAAAGGCCCCAAAGGAAAAGTTAAAGATGGGATTATAAACATAGCAAAACTCTCTGGAGTACCAATTATACCTGTTGTTTGGGGTTCAAAAGATAAAACATTTTTTAAATTTAATACTTGGGATACATTTAGAATTCCATTCGGTTTTTGTAAAACAATAGCATTATACGGTAATCCTATCCGAATCCCAGAAGAAACAACGAAAGAGGAAATGGTTCTTTGGTGTGAAAAGTTAGAATCAGAAATGAACAGATTGGAAAGAGATTTAGAAGAAAATTATAATAAATATGTAGAATTTGAAGAATAAAAAAAGCTCCCAAGAGGGAGCTTTTTATTATATTTAATTTCTTAAGAAATTCTTTGGAACATATAACCGATACCACGAGCAGTCAAGATTAACTCTGGATTAGCTGGGTCAGTTTCAAGTTTAGAACGTAATCTTGAAATATGAACGTCAACAACACGAGTATCAATTCTATGATCTGGTGGATATGACCAAACATGTTGAAGAATTTCGTTTCTAGAATATGCTTGACCTGAATTGTTAACTAAAAGTTCAAGCAAGCTGAATTCCATACCTGTTAATCTAATACGTTCATTCTTTCTGAATACTTGTCTTCTAGCTGTATCAATTCTTATATTACCAGTTGTAATAACATTTTTCGCAACTTTACTTGTTGGAGCTGCAACTTCTTTTGTATTTGTTCTTCTAAGAACTGCCTTAACTCTCGCTTCAAGTTCTTTAGGGCTGAATGGTTTAATAACATAGTCATCTGCACCAAGTTCAAGACCTGTAATTCTTTCTGAAACGTCACCTAAAGCAGTCAATATGATAATAGGAACATCAGAAGTTCTTCTAATTTCTCTAGTTACACCATAACCATCAATTTTAGGCATCATAACGTCTAAAACGATTAAATCAGGATTATGTTTATTAAATGCCGCAATAGCTTCTTCACCATCTGTAGCTGTAACGATATCATAACCAATCATACCCAAACGAGCTTCAAGAATTCTTCTGATAGAAGCTTCGTCATCAGCCACCAATATCTTTTGATGAGAATCTTGTTCGGCTTGTAATTCATTATTTTCAGTCATTTCTAAGACCCCTTAACATTAAAAAATATTACCTTTGTTTACATTATATTACAAAATATAAAAAATTCAAAACATTTCTTAAAAAAACATAAAGTTTTTTAATATATTTTTGTTAATTCTTCCCTTGGAATATTTGATTTTTCAATAATTTTATACAATTATATTGCTATTGCGAAATTTGGAATTGAGGACATTTTATGAAATGAAAGATTTCTTGTCGAGATATAAAAATCCAAACGAATTATTTGCGTATTTGTCTGTCACAATAGCCGTATTATTGTATGGTACAACTCTGACAGCTACAAAAATTTGTATGCAGTATTATACAACCTCAGAACTAATGGCATTTAGGATGATAATCTCGGCAGTATTATTTCTTCCTTTCTTTTTCACTGTCTACAAAAACATAAGAATTGAACGAAAAGACATCAAATTAATTCTTTTAATGATGCTTTGCGAACCTTGCTTATACTTTTTATTTGAAACAAACGCACTAAAATATACAACATCAGGTCAAGCTGGGATTGTAAGTTCATTAGAACCGGTACTATTAGTAATAGCAGCAAGAATAATATTAAAAGAACGATTTGTAAAAATAGTATATTTAGGTTTATTTATTTGCATAATTGGTTCTATACTTTTAAGTTTGGCATCTGATGAATCTGAACTAGCACCTAACCCTCTATTAGGTAACTTTTTAGAACTAATTGCAATTATCCTAACGGATACTTGTGTAATTACAACAAAATATTTAATGGATAGATACCCACCATTCTTTTTAGCAGGTGTATCTGTATTCGGTGGAGCAATATTCTTCACCGTATTAAACATATCAACTGGTGGTTCATTTGAAATTATTGCAAACTCAAGCTTATTTCTTGTTTTATACCTTGGTATTTTAACAGTAATTGCATATGCACTTTACAACTTTGCAATATGTACTTTGCCAGCTAGTAAATTTTCACCATTCTTATTTTTACTACCAATAGCTGCAGTATTCTTTGGATGGTTCTTCCTTGGTGAAACATTTAATATGCAACAATTAGCAGCATGTATTTTAGTATTTATTGGTATTTATATATGCCAAGTCAATAATAAAAGGAAGTTTGTTAAGTTTAAAGAAAAGTTTCCTACAATCGCGAATTCTTTTATCAATTGGGGCAAAAAATAAAGTGTTCGTGTTATAATCCAAATAAGCATTAATAATAGAAAAGGGATATAAATGAAAATTGGAATACCAAGAGCGTTATCATATTATGATTTTTTTCCGTTTTGGTATGGTTTTTTCTCTGATTTAGGAATTGAAATTGTTCTTTCAGACGTAACCACAAAACAAACAATGACAACTGGCTCTTCACTGGTTGTTCCAGAAACTTGTCTTCCTGTAAAAGTATATGTTGGTCACGTTCTTAACTTACTGGATAAAGGTATAGATAAAATTTTCGTACCATCTATTCAATCTATTGCACCTAAAATTTATAACTGTTCTAAATTAAGAGGTCTACCTGATTTAATCAGAAATGTTATTAAAAGACCTTTTACGATGGTTGAAGCAACACTTGATAAATCAGAAAAAAATCAAGGTTTATATGAATTTTTAAAAGAAATTGCAGCTTACTACAACATTTCAGATATGGAACGAATAAAAAAAGCATCTAAAAATGCTTGGAAAGTATACAACAATTTCAATGTAATGAGAAGAAGCGGTGTTTCATACAAAAAGGCTTTAAAATCAGCTATTGATAACAAAGTTATTATTCAAAGTGAACAAAAATCACACCCAATTAGCGTTGCAGTTATAGCTCACGGATATAATTTATATGATGACCGCGTCGCAATGAAAATATTTGATAAATTAGAGGAATTAGACGTTCAAACATATAGTGCCCAAAATTTAACATTAGAACAAATGAAAGAGGGAATAAACTCTATGAAGTCCAAGTTATATTGGGCGAATGAATATGAAATTACTGGCGCATCTGCCCATTATATAAGAGATAGAAAAATTGATGGCGTAATTACAATTAATGCATTTGGTTGTGGACCAGATTCTTTAATGGTTGAAAGAATTGCGCGTTTTGCTAGAAAATCAAACAAACCTGTTCTGCATTTATCGATTGATGAGCAAACAGGTGAAGCTGGTTTTGTTACACGTATTGAAGCATTCGTAGATATGCTTTATCGTAAAAAACGTTCTAAAATTATTAACAAAATTAAAATAAAAGAAAAAGAAGAACGATTCACAAACATTGAATGTAGAGATTTAATATAAAAAAGAGAAGGTTGAATACCTTCTCTTTTTTATATTATTATTGATTTTTATTTGCTTTTTTTGCTTGAATATGATCGTATATTGTTTTACCAACTAAATATATACCACCAACAATCGCACCGCCTTTTGCAGCTACTTTTAATACATCTTTTGCAAAAAATTTCAAATTAGCTTTTCCACCTTGTGATACATTAACCAAATTTGCTATTCTTTCAGAAGCATCTTTAATTACTTTTTCATTTGGGTTGAAGAGTTTTTTATACCTTTTTGGTACTTCTTCTGCCATTTCACTAAATAATTTTTTATAACCTTTAGTAAGAGACTCAACCATATTTCCATCAAGAGCCGTTGTACAACCATCAGCTAACATTTCTGCAGCACTGATAAAAATATCTGGATTTTTCTTTGCTATTGCAACCATTCCTGCTGTTGATGCAGCAGCCATAGCACCATACACACCAGCAGCTTTTCCTGCAACTTTTACTGTTTTTTCTAAATTTGTTTTTGGTTGAGTATTAACACCTGTTTTTTGTATATTCATAAACTTTCTTACCTTTCCTTAATTAACTTACACAGATTTCGCAAATTAATGAAAACAAGTCAATAAAATAGATTGACTAAAAAAGTTTAAGATATAATACCAAAACCCAACCATAGCCTCAAAAAACGAGGAATTTAACATTACTTAATATCAAATACCAGCTTTTTAATTAAAAAAACATAATAGAGAAAAAAGCAGTAGATATAAATAAATTTAATTTAATTTTTCAATTAAATCTTTTGCCTCTTCTTCAATTAATTCTTGTTCAGATTTTTTCTTGTACTTAAATAAGTACTTGTACTTTGCGTTTTCAAGTTCTTGAGTATCATCTGGTCTATGAGATGACTCATACTCATTCAATTTATTTAAAACTTCTCTTGATTTAGAATCTAAATGATAGCAAATTTTATAATAAAGTTCTGCATTTTCTAAATCACCAAGTTTTTCAAAACACTTTGCAGTTTGAAGATTAGTTGCAAAATCCCTTAAATTACCAGAGGCAAGAGAAAGTTTATAATATTCAACAGCAGTTGAATATTCTTGAAAACTATAATGGAAATCACCCATTTCTTTTTGCATATCTGGATTTGATGGAAACATATTATACGCTTTTAAAACATATAATTTAGCTTCTGCTCTATCCCCAATAAGTTGAAATGTCTTTGAAAGCCCGATTAAAACCTTTGTGTCAGATGGATTCTTCTCGTATTCTTCTTCATACAGTTCTCTTGCCGCATTAACATATTCATAACTCTCATCTTGAATAGATGTCATTTTAGCTTTTCTCAATAATTTATCAGCTTTAGACATATTATCCGCATAAGATACTGATAACGAAAAAGCCAAACAAATAAAGAGTATTAGAACTTTTAAAGAAAATTTTTTCATAACAACATTAATCATCTAACTATTATATTAATAATAACTATATGTAATAAATAATTCAAGCGAATTAGTAGCAAATGTCTAAAAAAAGAAGGAGACTATGTTGTCTCCCTCTTTTTATTTAAAACTATATCTTTTTAGAAATCTTTCCAGCTATTACCATCAAAATTACCACTATGATTATAGAAATCTAAATTATTACGTTCACCTGGAACAATATATGCGTGAAATCTTTTTAATAAATCCATAGGTTTTTTACTTTCAACATAAGGTTCTCTATATGGATTTTCAGAAGTTATAGCAATCATTCTCGCAGCTTCCGCAGAATAACCTGTATTTACAAGGAACTGCTCTGATTTCATATGTTGAGAATCAATAAATGCGTGCGCAGATTGTGCTACTAATATTAAAGAAAATAATAATGCAATCTTTTTCATAGAATAAATCCCCTTTATTATTATGATAGACTATTTTTTTCGATAATGCAACAACTATACATTCTCCATATGGATGAGATTTATGAATTCGTCAACTAGTTTTTCTTCAGGTAATCTCTTAATTATCTCGCCTTTTTTAAAAATATATCCTTCTTTAATTCCACCAGCTATACCATAATCAGCGTGTTTTGCTTCACCTGGACCATTTACGGCACAGCCCATTACCGCAATTGTTAATGGCTTATTAAAATCTTCCAATCGTTTTTCAACAGTTTTAGCCAAGCCAATTAAGTCAATTTGTGTTCTTCCGCACGTAGGACAAGAAACAAAATTAATACCTCTTTGTCTTAACCCCAATGATTTCAATATCATATAACCAGCTTTTACTTCTTCTACTGGATTATCTGTAAGAGAAACCCTTATAGTATCGCCAATTCCTTCAGCAAGTAATGCACCTAATCCAACTGCGGATTTTACAATACCACCTGTATATGTACCAGCTTCTGTAACACCTAAATGCAAAGGATAATCAACTTTTTGTGCTATCAATCTATAAGCTTCAATTGTAGTTAAAACGTCACTAGACTTTAATGATATTTTGATTTTATCAAAATTATTATCTTCTAATATTTGAACGTGACGCATTGCACTTTTTACCATTTTTTCAGCAAGAGGTATATCAAGAGCCTCAAGTTCTTTTTCTAAAGAACCACCATTTATGCCAATTCTTATTGGAATATTATTCGTTTTTGCTAAAGCAACAACTTTTTTTGTATGTTCTTCTTTGCCAATATTTCCAGGATTTATTCTTAATGCATCAATCCCATTTTCAATACATCTTATTGCTAATCTGTAATCAAAATGAATATCAGCAATTAAAGGAAGTGGTGATTGTTTCTTAATTTCCTTTATAGCTTCTGCAGCATCAGGATTTAATATAGCTAAACGAACAAGCTCGCAACCTTGTTCTGCCATATTGTTAATTTGTTTTAAGGTGGATTTTACATCTCTAGTATCTGTGTTAGTCATTGATTGAACTGAGATTGAAGCATCTCCACCAATTTTTATATTTCCAATTTCTATTTGTTTTGATTTACGTCTTTGTATCATGATTTCGTTATTCCTGTTAAGATTATATTAGCATATAAATGTTAGGGATATAAAATGAAAATTGCAATTATTTCTGATATACACGGCAATCTTGATGCTTTAGAGAGTGTTCTTTCTGATATAGAAAAAGAAAATTGCCATAAAATTTTTTGTTTAGGGGATATAGCAATGGCAGGTCCAGAGCCGTCTAAGACCATTAGCAAGATACATGCCCTTATACAAACAAAAGATTTTCATATAATTCAAGGTAATACAGACAGCATGTTGTCTGTATTTTCTTTTGATACACATAAAGCAATTTTAGATGTTAACAGTGTAATGGCAAGTGCATATCTTGCTGATAGCGAATTATTAACAAATGAAGAAAAGGATTTTTTGAAAAATCTTCCAAAACAAGAAGAAATAGAATTATTTGGGATAAAAATTCTTCTTGTTCATGGTTCACCAAGAAAAAATAACGAAAATATTTATCCAAATCTTCAAATAGAAGAAGTTGAAGAAATGATAAAGGATACAACAGCAAATATAATCTTTTGCGGTCACACACACATGCCATGTGGCTACCAAACAAATACAGAACAAACTGTAGTGAATGTTGGAAGCGTTGGACGTCCATTTAGTGAAACACCAGATTCTTGCTATGTAATTATGGAGATAAACGAAACAAATTCAACATACACACTAAAACATAAATTTATTAAATATGATGTACTAAGTGCAAGTAAGAAAATAGAAGAAAGAGGCTTTGAAGGCGCTGAAAAGTTAGCCAAAATGCTAATAAAAGCAACTTCTAGATACCCAGAATAAATCCAATTAAACAAAACGTAACAATTAAAGATTAAATTGGCAAAAAAAACTTTTTGAATTGTTAAACCATGCGGACGCGACAAAGGAATTAAAATGAATACGATAACACCTAATATGGGTAACATAACTGAGAGAAAAAGGATACGAAGAGTAAGTAATCCAACAGCTAACTACCCGGCCGAGAGACAAGTTAGTTTTAAAGCAGCAAATCCAAAAGCTCTGATGAGCGTAGCTGATGACCACATAATGAAAGTATTTTCTCAACACTATGGTAAAGCTGGAAGCTTCTTAATAGACAAAACCGATGATTTAATAAGAGAGTCCAAAGTTTTAGAAAAAAGTTCAAGATTCCTTGTCGAAAACGGAAAACTCGCAGTAAAAGATAAAAGTGTTCCTCGTTCAATATTAGAAAATGTAATCTTCCCTTTTGTAACTCTTCCCCTATATGGTGCAAACTGGGTACTTAAGAGAGCTCAATCAGTTCCTTTCCTAAAAAAAGGTGCTGAGAAATTGTATGATAAACCTATTTTTAGAAACCCTAGAAAATTAAATCACCTGAATGAAAGTACAAATCAAATTAAAGGTATTTTAGGGAAAACACAATCTACTGTTGAAGGTTTTATCAAAGAAAAAGGTTTGAAAATGTCAACAGAAGAGCTTATGGAAAAATTAAGCAAAGCTGATGACAGTCCGATAGTTCGAGAAGCTAGTGATTATGTAAAAGAAAACTTATATAAAGCAAGTAACAAATTTTTTGATAAACACACAGGTAATTTTAATACAGCATATGAAAGACCACTAAACAGAATTGTTACTGGTTTAATTCCTGTTGCATTCCTAGCGAACGATGCGTATAACTTATCAGTTTTATGTGGTGACAAAAAAGAAGATTCTACAAAAGAAGCTAGAGAAAGAACAAAGCAAGAAATTTCAAGAGTTCTAACAACCGCTTACATTCAGTTATTAACATTTGGTGCATTCACAAAGCAAGTAAATACACTTCCTTGGTTTACACCATTAACGTCTGCTGCAACTGTTCTATTTTCTGAAACATCATCAAGAAAAAGATTAGGAAAACCTATTTTCTTCTTATCAAAAGAAAAAGCAAAAGAATATAACAAAAGAGAAAAAGAAAAAGCTAACATTGCGGCAACAACTGTATCACAAAACGGAGCAACAACAGCAGCTACTCCTGTTAAGCCACAACAAATAAAAAATATAATTACTGCAGACCCTAACGAACCAAAAGTATTTGAAAGTTTTAAAGCTGCAGAACAAAAGAATACAAAAGAAACAAAAAAAGAAGAAAAACCACAAGAAAGAAGAGCTTTAATTAATGCAGATACTTTCAAAAAAGGTGTTGCTATTCTTATCGCTGGCGGTTTTGCGCTAAGCTTCTTAAAAAATAGTTCTTTAACAAAAAATAGTAAAATGATGCAAGGTTTCAAAAAAATAGGTGATTTTTGTAAAAAGAAAATTTACGAACCACTTGCATTCAAAAAATTTGAAATTAAAACATCTGAGTTTGATGATTTAATGAAAGTACTTGACGATGTTGGTTGTAAAGAAATAGCTGATGGACACAGATTTATAAGAGATAAATACGCTGTTATAGGAAAAGGTGCAGATGCAGCAAATGTAATTATGATGCAAAAACATTCTATTTCTTCATCAGGTACAAAACAAGCCGTTGCTCAAATAACAGCAACCCTTCAAGGTCTAGCAGATGGTGATATACAAAAAGTTGCAGAATCTGTTCGCACAGCAATAAAACTTGAAGGTGATGCAATTTCTGAAAAGAAATTTGAAAAAGTTGCAAAAAAAGCTACAGAAATAATTAGAAATAAAAAAGCAAATGTGTCAGAAGAACAAATACAAACACTAACAACAACAATTACAGATGCTATTAGAGACAATTCTTCTGGTGCAATGATTAAAATGGATACAAAATTAAAACCATTTGTTGATATAGTAACAGAACCATTCAAGTTTATTATATCAGCAGCTAACTTACCATTTAAACTCGTAAAAACAGTTATCAATATGATGACATCACCAGTTCAAAAGAAAGCAGCACAAGCAGCGCTAGGAAAAGCAGAATTAACAAAAGTTGAAAAGGCAATTAACACTGCTGTTGTTGAAGTTTTTGGCGAAAAGAAAGCAAAATCTGGTAAAATCAGCCAAACAATTTTTGCAAATGCAATGGAACAATTACAAAAACAAACAGCTCCATATAGAAAAGCTAAAGAAGCATTAGAACTTGCACAAAGAAACGGTGCTGTAGATGCTAAAACACAAGCAGCCTTTGATAAAGCAAAAGATGACTTATATAAATATGTAAATAGAGCAGTACAAAAATCATTCGATGGAGTAACGCAATCAAGCAATAAAAATACAGACCTAGCAATGATGACAAAACTAGCATCTTCAACAGTAACATCAGCATTCCTTGTTGCAGATAACTACAATATGGTAATGATTAAATCAAATGGTGAAGATAAAGAAAATGCAAAAGAAAAAGCAAACGAACGTATTATTCAAAGATTAAGTGCATTATTCTACCAAACAATGTTAATTAACTGGTTTAACTCAACATTTAGATCAACATATAACAGCTCATTAAAAGGTATGGCATCAGTTGCAATTCCAAACACAATAGCAACAGAAGTTTTAACAAGAAAATCTATTGGTATGCCACTAAGAAGAAAATCTTATGAACAATTAGTTGAAAATGAAGAAAAAAATGAAAATAGAAAAGGTTTCTTAGGCAAATATTTTAAATTTATGCGACTATTAACAGGTAAAAAACCTTTAAAAGACAGAATGCCAAAAGAAAAACCAATTATGAAATCGGCTGTTCATGGGTTTGTAACAACTCCTCAAAAGCCTCAAAGCACAACAGCAATGAACGGAACAACAAATTTATTAGAAATGTACGCAAAATAAAATTAAAAAAGATAGATTAAAATCTATCTTTTTTAATTTATAAATCTATTGTAGAATACATATTGTGCTGATGTAGCTTAGTCGGTAGAGCAATTGATTCGTAATCAATAGGTCAAGGGTTCGATTCCCTTCATCAGCTTTTTCTCTACCGTATTCACCACACTTTGTGTCCATTCTGTGACCATTTTTTATTTTGAATTAAGTACAAAGTATATTAATTTCTCAAAATTTTTAAAAAAGTCCTTTACAATCTAGTTTTTTTTGATAATATAAATATGTGGATATTCCTCAGTAGCTCAATGGCAGAGCATTCGGCTGTTAACCGAAGGGTTGTAGGTTCGAGTCCCACCTGAGGAGCCATTTAAAAAGAACACCGTAGGGTGTTTTTTTTATGCATTTTTATAATGGGACGAGAACCGTGGTGAGATACAGCGCAAGTGAGCAGAGGCTGAAGTGGAGAAACTAATGAAGTTTCAACACATAATGCCGTTTATTGCGAACGAGAAAGAACAATAACACAGACTAAAGTCTGTATGCGAAGACAAAGTCGTAGCTGTCCTACCGGAGGAGTTTTTTATTATTT
>JAFQNF010000049.1 GCA_017396025.1 bacterium | reverse complement strand
TTTATAAATGAAAAATATTCTAGGGATTTATCAAAGAATATTAGAAGGGTTTATAAAATTAAACAGTTTGCTGGAGAATATATGGGTGGTAAACCAGTGTTTGGATATATTAAAGATCCAAATGATAAACACAAACTAATTATAGATGAAGAAGCTGCAGATATAGTAAGAAAAGTGTTTAGTTTATATTTAGAATTACAATCACAAAGTGCAGTTATGAAAAGATTGAGTGAGGAAAAGGTTCCTATTCCAGAAGTTTATAAAAAAACTAGACGTGGATTGAAAGCACAATTTCCTTATGAATGGAATTATCACACAATTAGAAGTATGTTAAGAAACAGAATGTATGTTGGTGATATGGTGCAAAATGTTCATACAAAAAAGAGCTTTAGAGAAAAGAAGATAGTTAAGACTAATGAAGAAGATTGGATAATTGTTGAAGGAACACACGAACCAATTATTGATAAAGATACTTTTGAAAGAGTACAAAATTTATTAGATGCGAATTATAGACAACCTACACCTGAATATCAAAGAACTTTTAAAGGATTAATGTATTGTCATGAATGTGGACACAAAATAGGTGTTGGTAATCCAAAAAGAGATAATCGTCCTATTGAAAAGCAGTATGTTTACACCTATTGTAATTTCTACAGAAAAAATAGTGCTTATAATAAATGTACTCCACATACAATGAACTACAATAATTTAGAGGAACAACTATTAGATATTATTTCTAATGTATGTAAAAAATATATAGATTTAATTGGATATGAGGATGTAGTAGAAAAAAGGAAAAAGACTCTTTCAACATATACAGACACATTAGAAAAGAAAATCGGTAAATTAGAAATTGATATAAAAAGCATTGACCTAAAAATTGAAAAATTATACATGGATAGATTAGATGATATAATCTCACCAGATACTTATAAAAAATTAACAGATAAGTTTGAAGAACAGAAACAAAAGAAACAAAATGAAATTGATGAATTGAAAGTCGCTGTTGAAGAATATCAAGAAAAAAACTCTGTTGAAGATTTATTAGAAACTCAAAAGATAGTAAAAGAATATCTTAAGACAAGAAAAAATCCACCAAGAGAGTTAATTCTTAAAATAGTAGATAAAATAGAAATTCATCAAGATAAAACTGTAGATTTATATTTTAAACTAAAACAACTGAATCAAGTTGTTTAAAAAAAGGCAAAAAGTTATCACCAAAAACCATCACACATACTTTTAATGGACAAAATAATAATGGTAGTGTTGTATTAAATGGCAGTTTTGATATAAATGTTTGGTATTCTTATGATAATGATACAAAAACATCAGTTAGTACCCAAAGATTTAATTATAGTGATCAAATGAACGTAAGATTAAAAGATAATGCTAATTTAACAAATGCATCAGAAATTATAGTTAGAAGCTTAAAACAACCAACTGTTACCGATGTTAAAATAGCAGATGGTCTTGTAAATCTTAATGTTGAAAAAGAGTTAGGGGTAGAAATTGTCGGAGATACTAAGTTAAAAGTAAGTGTTGAAGAAGATGAGGATGAATATGAAGTTATTGAAGAATATGTTGCAGAAAATGACGTTGATGAAAATATCGATGACATAGACGAAAACTTCTTGGACTAGTGTTAACCTAAAACGGTTGACACATTTTGTCTGTTATGTTATAGTAGTAACGTAATAAAGGAGGAAGAACAATGGCAGTTAAATTAAGATTAAAAAGAATGGGATCTAAACAAAAGCCTTTTTATAGAGTTGTAGCAGCTGATTCAAGAAGTCCGCGTGATGGTAGATTTATTGAAACTGTAGGTACTTATAATCCAATTAAGAATCCTGCTGAAATAAATATTGATGAAGAAAAAGCTCTTAAATGGTTAAATAATGGAGCTATCCCAACTGATACAGTTAAGAATTTATTTTCTAAAGCTGGAATCAATGCTAAATTTGCTGAATCTAAAGTAAAAAAAGCAGCTAA
>JAFQNF010000048.1 GCA_017396025.1 bacterium | reverse complement strand
CTGTATTTAATATATGATAATATCACCTTAAAAGTTTATAAGCGAAAATTTCACCCTGAATGTATAAATATGTAAAAATTAGAGAAAATAGGAAGGTGGAATATTTAATGTTAAAACCAAAAGATTTAAAAAGAGCTAGCTTAATCGAAGCATGTATAAAGGGACAATGTACGGTAAAACAAGTTGCTACAGTTTTAGGACTTTCTGAACGTCGTGTAAAACAAATTAAGAAGGAGGTAAAAGAAAACGGCGTTAAATCAATCCAACATGGAAATCGTGGTAGAAAACCTAAAAATACGATACCAGATGAAACAAAGAAAAAAATATTAGAACTGAGAAGCTCTTATGAATATGAAATATCTAATTTTAAACACTTTGAAGAACTCTTAAAAGAACGAGAAAATATTAATATTTCTTACTCATCTTTATATAACATTCTAAAGAAAGCTGGGATAAAAAGTCCAAAGAAACACCGAAAATCTAAGCTACATCATAGAAGAAAAAGAAAAGCTGCTGAAGGAATGATGTTACAAGCTGATGGAACACCTTTCGAATGGTTTGGAGGTAAAGAAAAATATTCTCTACATGGTTTTGTAGATGATGCAACAGGAAAAATTACTCGGATTATATATGTGTAAAAATGAGTGTTTACTTGGCTATTTAGAAGTCTTAAGACAAACATTAGAAAACTATGGAATTCCGATTTCTCTTTATCCAGATAAATATAGCGTATTCTTTCCACCAAAAAAAGTTGACGACCACATAACTGTAGAAGAACAGCTAAATGGTCGAGAAAAAGGTGTAACTCAATTTGGTAGAATTGTAGAAGAACTTGGTATAGATATGTTTCCTGCATCATCTCCCCAAGCCAAAGGAAGAATTGAAAGATTATGGGAAACACTCCAAAGTAGATTGGTAACAGAATTTAGAATCAATAAAATTACTAATGTAGATGAAGCAAATAAATTTTTAATAAGTTATATTGAAAAATATAATTCTAAATTTTCTGTAGAACCTACTAATAAAAAAACCGTTTTTTTAAAACTACCAAAAAGATATAATTTAGACGAATTATTATGTGTTAGATTTGAACGAACTATTGATAATGCTGGTGTATTTTCTATAAACAACAGTAAGTTTCAAATCTTAGACAAATCGCTTCCACCAAAGACAAAGATACAAGTATACATTAGTCAAAAGATAGGAATGCGAGTAAAATCTAATAATAAGATTTATGATGTAGAGCCTTTAGAAGTAGTTTCTAAAGACCAAATAGATAATAACAAGTTAGATTATCATCAATGGATACCTAATGTAGTAATTAAGTTAATTAACGAGTATTATCTAAAAGATGCTAAAGCATCATAATAAATCTATCGCCTATCGATAGTATTTACAAAAAATAAAAATTTAAAACAAAAAAATAAATCTTGAGCCTGCCTCCGCGGCGAGCGGATAAACTCAAGATTATACATAGGTGAAATTTTCGCTAATAAAATAAAGTT